>NZ_CP021138.1:2237672-2557339 GCF_002162035.1 Sulfuriferula sp. AH1 | reverse complement strand
TGGTGTCGCCGACGACCGAGCCCGCGCCGCCGGCATTGCTGGCAGCGACGATGGCCGCGAGATAACCGACGCTGACACGCCCGGAAAACACATGACGCGCAACCACGCCACCGAGGATAGCAGCAGCGATGTTATCCAGGAAGCTGGAAATCACCGCGATCATGATGAGTAGCAACCAGCCGCCTTTCCAGTCGTCAGGCAGATAACGCGGCAACAAGTCGGGCAGTCCTGATTCCTCGAAATGCTTGGCAAGAATTGCAAAACCGAGCAGCAGGCCCAGCAGATTCAGTACCAGCGGCGCTTCATGGGTCAAGTGCGGCAGCAATGCATAATGCTGCGACCATGATTTATAGCCGATGATGCTGAGCAGGCCGCCGATCGCGATCTGCAGATTGCGTTCGTGCCAGATGGCGACACCCAGCAGGGTGCCGGCAAACAGCAGGAATTCGACAGGGATATTAAACAGCATTTATTCGATTTTTTTGAATACGATATCCCAGACGCCGTGGCCGAGGCGGATGCCGCGCTGTTCGAACTTGGTCAATGGCCGGTAAGCCGGCCGCGGGGCGTAATCGACTGCGGTGTTGGCGAGCGCCGGCTGGGCCGACAATACCTGCAGGATCTGCGTGGCATAATCTTCCCAGTCGGTGGCGCAGTGCAGGTAGCCGCCGGGTGCCAGCTTGCGGGTAATCAGCGCGACGAATTCCGGTTTGATCAGGCGACGCTTGTGGTGGCGCTTCTTGTGCCAGGGATCGGGGAAGAAAATATGCACGCCCGCCAGGCTGCGGTCGGTAATCATGTTGTTCAGCACTTCGACCGCATCGTGCTGCACGATGCGCAGATTGGTGAGGCCGCGCTGCTCGATCTGGTTGAGCAGGCTGCCGACGCCGGGACCGTGTACTTCGATGCCGAGATAGTCGTTTTCCGGGTGGGCAGCAGCGATGGCGGCAGTGGCGTCACCCATGCCGAAACCGATTTCCAGTATCTTCGGCGCACTGCGACTGAAAGTCGCGGTCAGATCCAGCGTCTGCGCTGTGTAAGGAATGCCGTGCACCGCTTGCAGCTGGTCGTGGGCACGTTGTTGTGCGACCGACATGCGCCCCTGGCGCAACACGAAGCTGCGAATGGGGCGGCCGACCGGACTGGGTTTATCCGTTGGCTCGGTCATTCACGAACCGATCACGCCGCTGGTGGGCGAAGACGGACTGGCGGTATAGATTTTTTTCGGCATGCGTCCGGCCAGATAGGCCTCGCGTCCGGCCTGCACGGCTTTTTTCATCGCGCTGGCCATCAATACCGGATGTTGCGCACCGGCGATGGCGGTATTCATCAATACCCCGGCGCAGCCCAGTTCCATCGCAATCGCGGCATCGCTGGCGGTGCCCACGCCGGCATCGACGATCACCGGCACCTGCAATTCGTTGATGATGATCTGCAGGTTCCACGGGTTCAGGATGCCCATGCCCGAGCCGATCAGCGAGGCCAGCGGCATCACCGCGACGCAGCCCATGGCTTCAAACTGTTTAGCGATAATCGGATCGTCCGAGGTGTAGACCATGACCTTGAAGTCTTCCCTGACCAGGATCTCGGCGGCCTTGATGGTTTCCACGACGTTGGGGTACAGGCTTTTCGGATCGCCCAGCACTTCCAGTTTCACCAGATCATGTCCGTCCAGCAGTTCGCGTGCCAGGCGTAAGGTGCGCACCGCATCCTCAGCGCTATAACAACCCGCGGTATTGGGCAGGTAGGTGTAGCGGCTGGGGGGCAGGGCGTCGAGCAGACTGGGCTGGCCCGCATCCTGCCCGATATTGGTGCGGCGTATCGCCACGGTGACGATCTCTGCGCCGCTGGCTTCCACCGCGAGCCGGGTTTCGTCGAAATCCTTGTATTTGCCGGTGCCTATCAGCAGCCTTGAATCATAGCTTTTGTCAGCGATAATTAGCTTGTCCATAAAGTGCCTTAATTGTTGTGGGCGGGCTTAACCGCCGCCTACTGCGACCACGATTTCGAGCTGGTCGCCGGAGTGAAGGGGGGTGCTTGCGAATAAACTGCGCGGTACGATTTCGCCATTGCGTTCTATCGCGATGCGTTTGCCAACCAGATCCAGCTCAATGATGAGTTCGGCGACGTTAGTTGCCGTGTGCAACTGCCTGATTGTGCCATTGACAGAAAGTTCGATCACCGGAATACCTCGTTTATGCGCTTACAATATCTGCGTCATTTTATCACAGCAGGGCTGTTGCCATGGCTGAAAGCAAGCAAATGGCCTGTTCAGTGTCATTGCATGCCGTCCGTTTTGGTAGAGCTTGCCGTGGCGTACCAGCCTTTTCTCTATTTCCTTGGCAAAAAACACTACCGCGATAGTGCTTGTACACAAGGTCAGCTCAGGCAGGATGAGCGCTTCGGTCTTGAAGATGGACTGCAACACCGGCACATAAAGGCATATAGCCGCTTCTGTGGAGGACAGTCCGGTTTGAGGCTGGATGGCGAATTCATGCGCGACCGCTGTTGCCGCCATCTCATGCCATAACGGATTCTGTTTGCTTGCTGCAGAGGAGGCATGATCATTCATGATGGACTTGACCGGCCAGCTGCGACATTGACTATATGGACAATGACGTTATTTATGATACTGCAATACTTCCTTGTTGAGTAATAACGGGAACCGTCGTAAAATTGCGCATCCTGCGGGTGTAGTTCAATGGTAGAACTTCTGCTTCCCAAGCAGATAGCGTGGGTTCGATTCCCATCACCCGCTCCAGATCAAAAAACTCACAAAATCAGCATTTTCGACTAGAATAAATGCTCGTGTTGGCTGTTTCTTTATTGTTATCGAGCCAAGCATTTGAAACTGGCAAACCCATCGAAAGGTGGCGACGCAAAATTTCCGGTCTAAAGTGGCGACACCATGACAGCGGGATTGCCAAATGGGGGCTTACTCCCTTATTAAATAAGCCGAAGAATACTCGGTAAATGTCGCCTGTTCTGTTGGTGGGCGAGGAGATCAACATGATAGAAAATAGCCAGCGCAATGTTGTTAGCCTATCGCAGTTTGATAAAGCCCGGAATATCATGAGCCCTGCCGAAGTGCTTGCCTTGCTCAATGAGTGCCGTAACCGCATGATCACAGAAATCGATCGTGTGTGGAACGACAAGCGCGATCAGGTCGAAGATGATTTGCTGGCGCTTGCCGATCGTTCCCCCATTCTGGAAACCCGCAACCTGTATTATCAGACGCAGAGCTTGTTGCGTAATCGCAATGAATCGCTGAGTGCTGCATTGCAGGATCAGTTCCTGACGAAATTCGATGCCCAGGTACGTGGCGGTATCGTAGCCGAACCCGGAAACCAGAATGGTGCATTCGACCTGAATCTGTCATTGGTTGACGAGGAGGCGTTCGAAGAAACGCTGGTGGTCAGCAAATCCGCTTCCCGTATGCAGGTCAATGCGGTCGAAGAGCTGGCGGCACTTGAACAGCGCGTGGCCGCATTGCTGCATCAGCATGCGAAAGCCGAAACGAATCCTTTTGCGCCAAAAGACTTATGCGAGTCATTTCTGGCAGCTTGCAAGATGCTGGATGCCGACCCTAAAGTCAGATTGATTCTGTTGCAGCAGTTCGATGCGCACATTGCGCCGGTATTGCCGGGGATTTACCAGGGCATAAATCAGTTTCTGGCTGAAAAGGGTGTGTTGCCGTCAATAAAAGTAGGGATGACCGGGGCGCGTGAACGCAGCCGCAATACCGGCAAACCCAGTCCTGCTGCAGCGCAGGCGGTAGCCGGTTCCGGTGAGTCGGCGACAGATGGCATGGATGTGTTTGCATTGCTGCAGCAGTTGCTGGGCCAGCAGATGCAGTCGACCGGGGCCGCCTGGGCTTCTACACCCATAGCCGGCGGAGGGTCGACGCAGCCCGGTTCGTTACAGCTTGGCCAACAAGCCGTTAACCCTGGTCAGATCACGGCGCTCACGCTGTTGCAGCGCGGGCAGATTGTGGGCAATGTGGCGACATCGTTTGATCCTGCATTAATTCAGGCAGGTACCACCAATGTGCTGCGCGATATTCGTGATGCAGGGCTGGTGCAAGTCGACAATCATGCCGATAGCTTGACGATCGATATCGTCGCCATGCTGTTTGATTATGTGTTCGATGACGAGAATATTCCGGCTGCGCTGAAGGCGCTGATCGGTCGGCTGCAGATACCGGTGTTAAAAGTCGCGATGCTGGATCAGCAGTTTTTCTCCAGGAAATCTCACCCGGCGCGGCGTTTGCTGGATGAGATAGCCAGTGTTTCGGTAGGATGGACCGATGCGGGTACATATAATATTGCGCTATACGCTAAAATCGATGAGATCGTGCAATCGGTGTTGAACGATTTTACCGAGGATGCCGCTGTTTTTGAAACATTGCTGAATGATTTGCAGTTGTTCGTCGCCAGCCATGAAGGCGATGTGCAGACGGCGGTTGATGAATCTGCACAGATAATAGAGACCGCCGAACGCGCGCAAGTCGCTCAGGTCATCGTGCAGGATGAAATCAATAAGGCCATCGCCGATCAGGAATTGCCGGAATCGATTGTCGAATTTGTGCGTACGATATGGCAGCAAGTATTGCAGCATGTTTATACGCAGGAGGGCGCGCAGAATCCCGCATGGCAATCCAGCCTCAAGACCATGCGGGATTTGTTATGGAGCGTGACGCCCAAGCTGAATACCGAGGATCGATTGACGCTGGTATCCATGTTGCCGGAATTGCTAAAGCAGTTGCGCGACGGCATGAATCTGATTCAGGTCGAGCCGTCGCGGCGCGAAGCGATATTCTCCGGGCTGGTCGCTTGCCATGCGGTAGCGGTTAAGGCAGGCTTGCGGGCAAAAACCCCGCCGGGAACGGATGTCGATATGCGTGCGGCGATCACGCAGCAGTCAAGTATGGAAATGCCGACTTTGCCGACGATCGAATCCATCGATGCGATTACCGAGCATTTCGATTTTCCAGCCGATCCGGCAGATGCGCTGGAGGAGGATGAGTACACCGAGCAGGCGCGCGCGCTGAAAAAAGGCATGTGGCTGGAATTCGTAAATGCGGATGGCAGCAGTCGCACTGCACGTCTGTCCTGGGTGAGTTCGTTGCGCGGAATTTACTTGTTTACCAATAACCAGGGGCTGGATGCGATCACCACGACATTACCCAGGCTGGCTGCGCGTTTGCGCGGCGGTGAAGCGCGCATAATCAAGACCAGCTCGCTTACTGAGCGTGCGGTCGAGCGTCTGATCGGGAAATTGCAAGGGCGCAGTAATTAGGTTTGCATCAATGTACAAGCGTTGTTGCGTGGCGGTGATGGTTGCGGCGCTTGAACGTGTTTCTACAGCGATTGTTTACGATATGGTGGCCTGCACATGTATCCAGGCATCGCCTTTCTCCAGCATGCGCCCTAGTTTTACTATGCTCGGATTCTGGCCGATGGTGACCTTGAACAGCTTGTTTCCGGTGTATTCGGCGCTATCCATGATGAGCGTGAGCTGCCCGTTGTGAATTGGGCCTGTCAATAATACGGCTATGGATAATTCGGCGTTAAGGGTTTGTTCGGTTTTGGTTGCCAGCGCAAGATTGGTATTGAGCGGCTGGAACATGAGCAGTACAGGATGCTGGCCGAGTACTTCCATGCCGACCTGGGTTCCGCTTCCCGCCCCCCGGAATAGGCGCCGCACTACCGCTACCTTCCAGTGCTGTTCCTTCTCGACTTTTATCCCGACCAGACGACTTAGGCGCAGCCAGTCGTTTTTTTCTGCCGGAATGCTGGCACGATAGCCTTCGCTGCTTTCATCCTCCATGCCCCAGTTTTCACACGGGGTCTCGGACAAACTGGGTTTGGGTACGGATTGGTGTTGCCTGGTACGGGTGGCTTCGGTAATAAAACCGTAGAGCTGGATATCGACCATTTCGGCATATTTGATATCGGCATCATATTCCAGTACCTGTTCGGTATCTGGCGCACTGTTCTTGACGATGCTGCAAATCGTATTGAAACCATGCACAACGCAGAGTGTTTTCCTGGCTGCGATGCGCGGGCTTTTGCGCAATTTGCCCAGGTTGGCCGGGTTCCATTGCAATTCGACGTAATCCAGCATTTTGAGATATTCAGGCTGGCGCATGTCAGCACCTGACTGGGCGCGGTCAGGGCTGGCGAGTAATTCGTCCCGTGTACGCCGCAGTTCGCCCAGCAAGGTCGAAGCGTCCCAGCACAGGCAGCTATCGGGATAAGGCTGTTCGGTAACAACGGAGGCACCGGCAGGTCTGGCGAGGTCTACATAGAAATGGTGTTGTGCCGGTTTTGGGGACTTGTCCAGTTGGACCAGACGTACCCATTTCAGTAGCCAGCTGTCTGCCATTTCGATTTGTCTTGCCGGTAACGCGCTGGGATGAAGCTGGGTCAGCAGCAGGGCGCGCACGTATTGATCGACACAACGGGATTCGGTGCCGGTATACAAAGGGATGGTGCGATTAACGAATCCCTGGATTTCAGCTATGCGATACAGTTTGTGCAGCATGCGCCAGAGTTTTTCATCCGGCTGGTCATAATGAAAAAATCGCCATTTGATGATATTGCCCAGATCATGGAGTACGCGTAGCGTCAATTGCGGCACCAAAGGCGCTATTCTGGTTTGTGTCGGGTCGCCGATGTTAACGCTGATGTAACTGTAATAAGCCAGGCTGATTTCGGTATAAAACGCATAAATGGCCTGCCAGAGTTTGGCTTCCATCGCGGTCGACATGCGCGTATTGCGCAGGTACTGTTCGCTTAGCAGTGTCTGCAAGGGGCGCGCGTATTCATCCAGTGCCATCAGCACGGCCAGTTTTTCTGTGTCGTAATCGCCGTTATTATTGCGGAGACGTATCAGGGCGCTCAGAATTTGAGCATGGGTAGCTAAGGTGTCTGCGACCGGCAACTCATTCAGCCAGCGCATCACCGATTTCATATTGGCAAGCGGGTCGGCCGGTGTTTTATCTTTGTCCAGAAAAGACAATATATTGAACATGATGCACGTTTGCTCCTCAATTAACGCGCGCCGGTATTGTTACCCGGCGCGCGTTTGATTTGGGTTTATTCTATTTGTTGCTTTACCCATTGTGCCACAGAAGCAAGTGCGGATGGCAATTGTGTAGGACTGATTCCGCCAGCTTGTGCCATATCGGCGCGCCCGCCGCCTTTGCCGCCTACTTGCAGCGCAACGAAATTCACCAGCTCACCGGCTTTGATGCGCTGGGTCTGGTCGGCAGATACGCCTGCGATCAGGCTGACTTTTTCGCCTTGGGTGCTGGCCAGTACGATAACGCAGGGCGCGAGCTTGTCCTTGAGCTTATCCAGCGTCTCGCGCAATATCCTGTTATCGGCGCCTTCAAGCTGCGCTGCCAGAACGTTGACGTCGCCAATGCGTACGGCCTGATTCGCCAGATCATCGCCTTGTGTGCTTGCCAGTTTTGATTTCAGGCGATCCAGCTCTTTTTCCAGTGCCTTGACGTTATCCATGATTTGTGTGATTTTCTGCTGCAATTCATTCGCAGGCGTTTTTAACAGTGCGGCTGCATCCAGTATCTGACGCTGCTGAGCCTGGATATAGGCGACGGCTGCCGGGCCGGTTACCGCCTCGATGCGGCGTATGCCTGCAGCCACGCCGGATTCGGCAGTGATCTTGAACAGGCCGATATCGCCGGTACGGGTTACGTGCGTGCCGCCGCACAGCTCCGTGGAGAAATCGCCTATGGCGATGACGCGCACTTCATCGCTGTATTTCTCGCCGAAAAGTGCCATCGCGCCGTGCTTGATGGCATCGTCATAATGCATGAGCTGGGTGTCGACGGCGACATTGTGCCGGATTTCCTGGTTCACCAGATTCTCGATCTGCTGCAGTTGCTCGGGAGTAACCGCTTCGCCGTGAGCGAAATCGAAACGGGTTTTATTGGCGTCGACCAGCGAGCCTTTCTGCGTTACGTGGGTACCGAGTACTTGCCGCAATGCGGCATGCAGCAGATGGGTGGCGGAATGATTGTAAGCCGCGCGGCTGCGGTTATCCGCATCGACCGTTGCGCGTATCTGATCGCCAACGCTCAATTTGCCGCGTTCGAGGACACCGCTGTGGCCGAAGACGTCGGCCTGGATTTTCTGGGTGTCTTCGGTTTTGAAACGGGCGCTGGCGGTAGTGAATTCGCCGCAGTCGCCTGCCTGGCCGCCCGATTCCGCATAGAACGGCGTCTGGTCGAGCACGATCACCGCTGCATCGCCGGCATTGATGCTGTCGACCGGGCTGCCATTGACGTACATGGCCAATATGCGCGCTTCGCTGCTCAAGTGGTCGTAACCCTGGAACAGCGTGGTTTGCCCCTGATAGGCAAGACCGCTGTGCATGGTGAATTTGCTGGCAGCGCGAGCACGGGTACGCTGTGCTTCCATCGCGGTTTCAAACCCTGCCATGTCGACGCTGAAGCCGCGTTCGCGGCCCACGTCGGCAGTCAGATCCAGCGGAAAGCCATAGGTATCATAGAGCTTGAACGCAGTCTCGCCATCCAGCAAAGTGCTGCCGGCGGGGGTTGCCTGCTCGAGTACCGCCATGCCGTGTTCCAGCGTTTCGGCAAAGCGCTCTTCTTCCTGCTTGAGCACCTGGGCGACGCGGTCTTGCGCGGCCACCAGTTCAGGATAGGCCGCGCCCATTGCCTTGGCAAGGTCGGCGACCAGCAGATGGAAGAAAGCCTGCTTCTGGCCGAGTTTGTAACCGTGGCGGATGGCCCGGCGGATAACGCGGCGCAGCACATAGCCGCGGCCTTCGTTGCTGGGGATGACGCCGTCGGTAATCAGAAATGCGCAGGCGCGGATGTGGTCGGCAATGACTTTGAGCGAGTTGTTATCCAAATCGCTGGTGCTGGTGACGCGGGCCGCAGCGTGAATCAGCGCCTGGAACAGGTCGATCTCGTAATTGCTATGCACATGCTGCATCACTGCTGAAATGCGTTCCAGTCCCATTCCGGTATCAACCGAAGGTTTGGGCAACGGGTGCAGGGTGCCGGTTTCATCGCGGTTGAACTGCATGAACACCAGATTCCAGATTTCGATATAGCGGTCGCCGTCTTCATCGGGTGAACCGGGCGGGCCGCCAGCCACATCGGGGCCGTGGTCGTAGAATATCTCGGTGCAGGGGCCGCACGGGCCGGTGTCACCCATTTGCCAGAAGTTGTCCGAACCGCCGCTGGCTTTATCACCTATGCGAATCACGCGTGCGTCCGGCACGCCGATCTCGGTGGTCCACATGGTGTGGGCCTCGTTGTCGGTATGGTAAACCGTTACCCACAGTTTTTCCTGCGGGATGCCGAGTTCGACGGTGAGGAACTCCCAGGCGAACTGGATCGCATTGCGTTTGAAATAGTCGCCAAAGCTGAAATTGCCCAGCATTTCAAAGAAGGTGTGATGGCGAGCAGTGTAGCCGACGTTTTCCAGGTCATTGTGTTTGCCGCCGGCACGGACGCAGCGCTGCGAGCTGGCCGCACGCACATAAGGGCGCGACTCGCGTCCGAGGAACACATCCTTGAACTGCACCATGCCTGCGTTGGTGAATAGCAGGGTCGGGTCGTTGCCCGGAACCAGCGGGCTGGAAGCAACGATGGTGTGACCGTGGCGGGCAAAGAAATCGAGGAAACGTTGACGAATTTCACTACTTTTCATGATGGGAGGCTATGTAAACTGAATAGCATGCATTTTAGCCCGGATACGCAATAAATTCACCTGATAAACAAAAAGGCCACTTGTGGTGACCTTTTTGCCTATCGGGTATAACGCAATATTTTAAACTACGTAACCTGGATTTTTACCGATGCCTACGACTTTAGGCATGTTCAGCTGGCGCGGCTTGACGACCTTGATATCGCGCAAATAGGTAGCAACGACATCCCAGATCGGGGTGCCGCTAACGCCTTCACCGACCGGAGCCCAGCCGGCAACCTTGTATTTGCGGCTGGCATCGACAGGCTTGCCTTTCAGCGTCATGTTGCTGATGCGGTTGCCTATCTTGTTGTTCGGATTGACGGTGTACTGGATGCCGCCGACGCGTACCATGTCGCCGCCTTGCTGATAATACGGGTCGCTGTTGAACAGGTTGTCGCACACGTCTTCCATGATGGATTTGATGGTTTCGCCTGTCATTTCGGTCAGTGTGGTAGATGGATAGGTAATTGCGGTCTGGTCCATGAGTTTGTCCATGGTGATTACATCGCCCGGTAACAGCGTAGTACCCCAGCGGAAACCGGGCGAGAACGCTGCGTCAGCGCCTTTAACCGCCATCAGCGCATCCAGAATGAGTTGGTCGAAGGTGCCGTTGAAGTTGCCGCGGCGGTAGAGCAGGTCTTCGGTTACGGCGAGTTTTTCGTTCAGTTTGGAAGCAAACGGGGCGCGCACGTTTTCGATGAACGCGGCCATTTTTGCATCGGGTGCGATCAGGTTGGAGAATACCGGAAGCAAGCGGTATTTCCAGCCGACTATTTTCTTGCCGCGCACGTCAAAATCCATGACGCCGAGGAATTTGCCGTTGGAGCCGGCATTGGTAACCAGTGTGGTGCCTTTGGCATTCTTGACCTGGGTAGGCTGCGGTACGCCGTCGTGGGTGTGGCCGCCGAAAATTGCGTCGATACCGGTGATGCGGGATGCCATCTTGAGGTCTACGTCCATGCCGTTATGCGAGAGCACGACCACCACTTGTGCGCCTTTGGCACGGGTTTCGTCGACGATTTTCTGCATATTCTCGTCCTGAATGCCGAAGGTCCAGTCGGGCACCATGTAACGCGGGTTGGCGATTGGGGTATAAGGGAAGGACTGGCCGATAATGGCGACTTGCACGCCATTGACTACTTTCATTGTGTAAGGCTTGAATACCTGGTCGCCGAAGTCGTTGGTAGTAACGTTCTGGGCGACAAAGTCGATCTTGTTTTTGAAGTCGTTGTCGACAATGTGCTTGACGCGATCCGCGCCATAAGTAAATTCCCAGTGGCCGGTCATGACATCGACGCCGAGCAATTTGCAGGCATCGACCATGTCTTGCGCGTTGGTCCACAGCGAGGTGGCTGAACCCTGCCAGGTGTCGCCGCCATCCAGCAGCAGCGATCCGGGACGGGAAGCGCGGGTTTTGTCGACCAGCGTTTTGAGGTGGGCAAAGCCGCCGACCTTGCCGTAAGTACGCGCAGCGGCCTGGAAGTCTAGGTAAGTAAACGCATGCGCTTCACGGGTGCCCGGACGAATGCCGTAATGTTTTAACAAATATTCGCCTACCAGATGCGGTGGCTGACCGAGTGCACTGCCGATGCCGATGTTGACGTTCGGTTCGCGGAAATAGATCGGCAGCAATTGTGCATGGCAATCGGTCATGTGCATCAGCGAGACGTTGCCGAATTGCGGCAGGTCATAGAAGCTGGAGGGCGCATTGCCGGCGAGCGCCTGTTTGCTGTCTATGGCCATGCCGGAAGCGGCGGCAACGGCGAGTATTTGTAAAAATTCACGGCGGTTCATCATACGAAGGAACTCCTTAATTCTAAATGGGTGAATGAGCTGTTGTTATGGTAATGATTCTAGCGCTTAATGCTGGTGAGTACATGGTATTAATCACCCACAATTAGCCGGTACATCTATAAAAAAACGGCAAGGATATTATCCTCGCCGTTATTTTTTACGTAGTGCTGTAATTATTTACGGAATACCGACGCTTTCATCGGTAAGCCGTTGCTAATGTAGGAGTGGAAGTATTCCAGATCGTTGTACTCTTCGCTACCGATCGCAAATGGCACGGCGCGTATCATTTTGTGGCAACCTACATAACGGTTCTGCAGGGTTACCAGATTCTCGCCGCCGCGGAATACCGGCCAGTGCGTAGCTTGTCCAATAATAGGGGAAAGCAGTTCCGAGCGCAGGTGGTTGCCGGCATTGTAAACGTGGCAGCTGGCGCAGGAGAATCCAAGCTGGCCGTGACGCGAGTAAAATTGCGCCTTGCCTTTTTCATAGGCAGCTTGTGCAGCTGCGCCATTGACCTTGATGTTCATCAGCATGCCATCGGAGAGTGTGCGTGCATAAGATGTCAGCTTGCCCATGGTTGCCGGGTCGCCCAGTTTGTATGCTTCTTCGCCATTCGTGGTGCGGCAGGTGTTGATCGCGTTTTCGAACGTAACCACTTTACCGGCTTTGTCGTCGAAATAAGGGTAATTGCCTGCGACGTTTTTGCCGCTGTTAGGAAAACAGCTGGCGTACGTTTTGCCATTCTTGAATGGGGTGTCCCACATTTTCTGGCCCTGATCTACCACGGTGCCGAAAGGTGGAAAATCCATGATGCTGTCGTATTGCGCCATTGAGTCTGCATCAAAGGCAAGTGCACCGTAGACATATTTGTCCAGTTTGATATCTGGGTATTTATTGGTAAAGTATTTGTCCAGATTCAGGCGATCCTGTTCCGGGGTGGCGTTGGCTGCAACTCCCCCGAATAATAGACCGGCCCCAACCAGCGCTAGCAGCGTTTTTTTCATGCTGTCCTCCGTAAGTTATATGCAATCAGCACCGGAGAATGCATTCTCCGGTGTGGTTTTCTGAATATCAGCTAACAGTAGCGTCAGCGCTGTTGCTCTCGCCCTTGTTGTCTTTCCAGGATACGGTTACTTTGTCACCGGCTTTAGCGCCTTTGACTTTAAAACCCAGGTATGGATTTTTGGAGATGGCGCCGCTCCATTCTGCTTCCAGTACGGGTTTGCCGTTGAGAGTAGCAGTTACTTCAGTGATGTGGTGGGCCGGGATCAACTGGCCGGTTTTTGGGTCTTTACGCTGACCGGTTTCCATAGGATGGTTCATCAGTACTTTGATATCAGCGCTATCACCGGCCATCGTGGCACGGATTTTCATTGGTTCTGCCATGGTCATTCCTTTAATAAAAAACGAGTTGAGTGGTTATCAAACTATGGACAGTATTAACCGCCGCAACCACCGATAGTTACTTTGACTTCTTTAGCTGCAGTGTAGGTTTTGCCGCCAGCGGTGACAACTGCGCGAACCATCGCGGTTTGGCCCATTTTGATACGTGTGGAAACGAAAGCTTCGGCGCCGTTCTCGAGCTTGAAGCTGGCTACCAGCGGGTTGGCATTCTTCTCGGCCATGATCGCAATGCCGGTGGTGCCGGCGATTTTGCTGGTGATCTCGACAGGAACCACAGCACCGTTCTCAGCGATATCAGGTGCTTTGATGGTGATGTCTTTGCTTTCGGCCGGACTGCCTGCGCCCATGCCTTTGAGTGCGTCCGCTACGGACTTTGCGCTAAAAGCAGCGGTGTTATAAGCAGCAAATGCGTTGCCGGTACCAAATAAACCGGTTGCTACCGCAAGCGTACCTGCGGCAGTTGCGCCTTTCAGAATGTTACGACGTAAAACGTTCATGCATTTTCTCCTTGTGGAAAGTGGATTAATTAAAGTCCGTAAACAAAGTCGGTGACCTTGTCGATTTCTTGTTCGGTCAGGACTTTATTTTTACCGAATGGAATCATTACTGTGTTTGGATTGGCGTCCATGGCATTCCAGATTTGGGCGCGAAGCTTGGCTTTGTCCGGGTAGCGTGCCTGCATTGCGATCAGGGGTGGTCCGATTGTGCCGGCGGCTACGGCATCCGGCATGGTCGGCATGGCGTGGCAAGCCAGGCAGTTACCAAGACTCTTGTCATAGGCGATTTGTTTGCCGGTCATTTCAGATTTGGCTGCGTCTGCAGCATAGGCAACATTTATTAGGCTGATTGTGCCAACTAAGCTGGCTGTTAATATCAATGATGCGTGTAACCGCATGTCATCCTCCTGATTTATGGGTTCTGGTGAATCATTACGTAAAATATTTTACGTGCCGTCAATCCGAACTCGGATTGTCAAAGCATAGAGCAAAAAAAATATGAATCCAAGTGGGAGGAAGCGTTTTTTTATGAAAAACAGCGCAGAAAGTATATTTGTACCAAATTTTAATAAGATAAAAGTGTCGATTAAGTTTGTTTATCGGCCTTGTTTTGTGCCATGAGCTGTTTTAGACGCGCTTCGGCAATCGACATCTGGTAAAAATCGCCGTCATGGGTTTTCAGGGCGATTTGCAACTGTTCGATGGCGGCAGTCAAATTGCCTTGATGGGCATAGGCTTCGGCTTGGGCGTAGTGGCGCAGGAAATCCTTGCCCTGCTGGGCGTAGCCGCGCGATTGCAATTGATAGAGATGATAGTCGTCGGGGTGAATGGCGATGATGCCGGTAACCAGTTTGACCGTATTATCTGCCTGTCCGGCTGTGAGCAGGGCATCGGCGTAGCTATAGACGAGTGGGCGGTAATTCGGATAGCGTTTGCGTGCATCATGGTAGCGCTGTAATGCGCCGTTGATATCGCCGGCATTTTGCTTGAGCCTGGCTCCCAGGCTGTCGATAATCGGGCTGGACCGGCCGCTTTGTCTGAGTTTTTGGTACGCGGCTTCTGCTGCGTCGTATTTCTGCGCCCGCATCAGCGCAAGGGTCAAACCGTATTGTGCCGCGGTCAGGTCAGCATAGCGTTTGTCGCGAACGTCATCGGTAAACTCGGTAACTGCCGTGCTCGGAGACTGGTTCAGGACGCGCAGCTTGGTGCGCATCAATTGAAATTCGATGCTGTCGGCAACCTGTTTGTGCGGCAGATTCGCGGCACGGTTCTGCATGTCGGCGATACGTTCGCTGGTCAATGGGTGGGTACGCAGATAAGCGGGGGCGTTGTTGTCGTAGAGGCGGCTGTATTTTTGTAAACGTTCGAAAAAAGTGGCCATCGCATTGGGGTCAAATCCTGCCGCACTCATGATCTGCATGCCTATCCGGTCGGCTTCACGCTCGTTGTCGCGGCTGAAATCCAGCTGTTTCTGGATCGACACGGCCTGAGTCGCAGCGATTGCGCCGCCCGCTACTTGCGGATTGGAACGTGCGGCTAGAATCGCTACAGCCAGAGCGGCGAGTGATGGCAAAATGCTGCGGTTCTGACTCTCGATCATGCGTGCCAGGTGGTGCTGGGTCACGTGGGCGATTTCATGGCCGAGCACGCCGGCGAGTTCGGATTCATTCTGGGCGGCTTCGATCAGCCCGGTATGAACGCCGATGTAGCCGCCCGGCAGCGCAAAGGCGTTGAGCGTGTTGTCCTTGAGTACGAAAAACTGGAAACTGCGCTGGCTCTCCGAGCTTGCGGCCACCAGCCGGGATCCCAGATTGTTTAAATAGTCGGTAAGCTCCGCATCATCGTAATACTGGGGGTTGGCATAAATATCGCGCATAATCTCGCTGCCCACCCGAGCTTCGTCGCGGCTGGAAAAACTGCTTTGCGAAATGTCCCCCAGATCCGGCAATTCGCTGGCGGTAACGGATTGGCTAACCAGGCAGAGTATGAGTATTATCAGTTTCATGGCTGATATGATAACCGGATTTATTTTGGAGTTCCTGAAACTATGCATGAATTTACGCACTTTGATCAACAGGGTCACGCCCAGATGGTGGATGTGGCCGATAAAGCCGATACCCGCCGTATCGCGGTGGCGCGCGGTCGTATCGTGATGCTGCCCGGCACCCTGCAAATGATCCGGCAGGGCAGTGCAAGGAAGGGCGATGTGCTGGGCGTGGCGCGAGTGGCCGCGATTCAGGCGGCGAAACGTACCGCCGACCTGATCCCGCTGTGTCATCCGCTGGCGCTGACGCGGGTGAATGTGGCGTTCGAAGTGAATGAGGCGCTGTCTGCAATCGATGCGGAAGTGAGGGTGGAGACCGTAGGCAAGACCGGGGTGGAAATGGAAGCGCTGACCGCGTTGAATGTGGGTTTGCTGACCATATATGATATGTGCAAGGCAGTGGACCGCGGCATGCGCATGGAAGCCATCCACCTGCACGAAAAGTCAGGCGGCAAGTCGGGGCACTGGCTTGCCTCGTAACACATTGTTACAGTTTTATTTGTTTTGGAAATGTTTGTGTAAATTCTCTGGATCATGATGCAGACGTGGGCATAAATGATGTGCCCGCCAGGTAGAAAGGTAAACCATGACTTACTCCAAAGTATTCGCATTCGTTGCTATCGCTCTGTGCACAACATCCGCACTGGCAGCGGGTGGTCATGACCGTTCGTTTCGCGGGAATGACTTCAATCCGCGTCAGAATGATCAGAATGCCGATATGGGTTATGAGCAGCGCCAGCAGCGGCAACAGGAAGCAGCGCCTGCTCGGCAGCGGAATGAGGGGTTCGGCTATGGTTTTGAACGTCGGCAGGAGCGCGCCGATCGTCCGGATTTCGGGCGCAGGAACCGTAATTAGAAGAATTGCATGAATCAGGAGAGTCGTATCATGAACATGATCAAACTGAATTTTACCGCTTTGGCTCTGGTAGCCGCGACTAATCTGGCCTGGGCGGATGATGGTGCGAGCTTCACTGATCGCGCCCAAGTGCTTTCCGCCACCCCGGTTTACCAGCAGATCAATGAGCCGCGCCGTGAATGCTGGACGGAAACCGTAGGCAGTTATAACAACGGCAGCAGCGCTGGGCATGGTTATGGCGGTGCTATTCTGGGCGGGCTGGTCGGCGGATTGCTGGGCAATACGGTCGGGCAGGGCAATGGACGTATTGCCGCTGCTGCAGTGGGTGCGGCAACCGGTGCGGTCGTTGGCGATAAGGTAGCCAATAACGGTGGCTACAACCAGCCGCGGCAGGTCGAGCATTGCGCCAATCACGATAATTATCGTCAGGTGATCAGCGGCTACAACGTGGTGTATCGCTATCGGGGCCGGACGATGACGGCGATGTTGCCGCAAGACCCGGGCAAATATGTCGATGTCAATGTGAACGTCGTCTTGGCGGGCGATCAGCGCGATGATCGTCAGCGCTATGACGACCGGGAAGACAATTAAAGCAGCAGTTCAATAGATGTGCCGCGTACATGGCGGCTCAGGCTGGATATTTCCGGTTTTTTGTCTAGACTGATATTGTTCTTATCGCTTAGGGGGCAATATCATGAAAACCCAACTATTTACCCAGTTGCGGCAAGTGCCGGCACATACCACTGACAACCATGTCGTATCCTGGCATGTGTTCCGAACACTGAGCGAGGCCGAAGCGTACGCTGATCATATTGTGCTGAATCCGGGGCAACATCTGGCGGGCGGCATCGATCACGATAGCGTCGGCTCGCTGTGGTGGGTCGGCGTCGAAGTCGATGATTTGTCGCGCTGGGGTAATGCCGCCGCAGTGAACAAGCATGCCGAGTAATCTGGTGCCTGGACAAGTGCGCCGATTCCAGAATAAGTCTTCGTTTGGTGCGATTTTAGTGCCGGGTGCACCAAAATTATGCAAATATACTTGAAGTATTGCCGAATTTTTATCTAATTTATTGATATATATGTAGTTTTTTTGTTGGCATGAGGATTGCTTGATGTAGTGCATGAATACTACGTCTACTCCTGCATCCAAGTCTTCTGCCTGTGCTTACTGCGGCGTCGGTTGTGGTGTGCTGATTGAAACCGATGGCACCAATATTCTCGGCGTTCGCGGTAATCCCGATCACCCCGCCAATTTTGGCCGGCTCTGCACCAAGGGCGCAACACTGGGTCTGGCGGCGGCCCAACGCGAAGCCCGTGCGTTATATCCCGAATTGCGCTCCGGGCGCGATGCCTTACGCCAGCGCGTTACCTGGGCTGGCGCGCTTGATCATGCCGCGGACCGGTTTGCTGCCATCATTCGCGAACACGGTGCCGATGCGGTGGGTTTCTATATTTCCGGCCAGTTGCTGACCGAGGATTATTACGTCTTCAATAAGTTGGCCAAAGGCCTGATCGGCACCAATAACGTCGATACCAATTCGCGTCTGTGCATGTCCAGTGCAGTGAGCGGCTACAAGGCCACTCTCGGTGCCGATGCGCCGCCGGTATGTTATGACGACATCGCCGCGACCGACTGCCTGTTCATCGCCGGCTCCAATACCGCTTATGCCCACCCCATCGTTTACCGCCGCATCGAAGATGCGCGCAAAGCCAATCCCGATCTTAAGGTAATCGTCGTCGATCCGCGCCGTACCGACACCTCGCGTGAAGCCGATCTGCATCTGCCGATTCTTCCCGGCACCGACGTGGCGCTGTTCAATGCGATGCTCTACGTCATGCTCTGGGAAGACTTGCTGGATCAGGATTATATTGCGGCCCATACCAACGGCTTTAACGAATTGCGCGCCACGGTGCGTGAATATTCGCCCGAGACCGTAGCCGCCGTTTGCGGCGTACCTGCTGCCGACATCGTCACTGCCGCGCGCTGGTTTGGACAATCGTCAGCGACACTGTCGCTGTATTGCCAGGGGCTGAATCAGTCCAGCCACGGTACCGATAAGAATGCCGCGTTAATTAATCTGCATCTCGCTACCGGCCACATCGGCCGGCCCGGTGCCGGACCGTTTTCACTGACCGGGCAGCCCAATGCGATGGGCGGCCGCGAAGTGGGCGGCATGGCCAATCTGCTGTCGGCGCATCGCGATTTGGCCAATTCCGAACACCGCGGCGAGGTTGCCAGATTGTGGGGCATCGACTCCGTGCCCGCAACGCCCGGAAAAACCGCACTGGAAATGTTCGAAGCCGCCGCGCGCGGTGAAATCAGGGCGTTGTGGATCGCCTGCACCAACCCGGCGCAGTCGCTGCCCAATCAGGCGCTGGTGCGGGCGGCATTGCAGCAGGCCGAATTCGTTGTGGTGCAGGAAGTGAATGCCTATACCGAGACCGCAGAATACGCGGATTTGCTGTTGCCGGCAGCGGCCTGGGGCGAGAAGGAAGGCACTGTCACCAATTCCGAACGGCGTATCACCCATTTGCAAACGGCGATTCCTGCACCGGGCGAATGTCGTCCCGACTGGGAAATCGCAACGGATTTTGCGCACCGTTTGGGTGCGCGGCTGGGCAAGCCGGGTGCAGCATTATTCCCTTACGCAAATGCCGAAGCCGTATTCAACGAGCATCGCGAATCGACGCGGGGGCGCGATCTGGATATTACCGGGCTGTCATACGTGCTGCTGGATGAATGTGGCCCGCAACAGTGGCCCTATCCGCAAGGCGCGCAGTCAGGCAAGGCCCGTTTGTATGCGGACGGTTTTTTCCCGACGGCAGACGGCCGCGCCAGATTCGCCAATACGCGGTACCTGCCTACTGCAGAGGTGACCGACGCACGCTATCCCCTGCATCTGAACACCGGGCGTTTGCGCGACCAATGGCATGGCATGAGCCGTACCGGCATGGTGGCGCGACTGTACAGCCATGTCGAATCGCCCATCCTCTCCATGCATGCCGATGATATGGCGCGACGCGGGCTCAAATCGGGCGATCTGGCGCGCGTCAAAAGCCGTCGTGGCGAGCTGCTGGTGCCAGTGGAAGCCAGCGACGATATGCGTATCGGCCAGGCGTTCATGCCCATGCACTGGGGCAGCCGTTATATGAGCGGACTGGGGGTGAATGCACTTACCATGGATCAGCGTGACCCGGTGTCGAAACAGCCCGAACTGAAGCATGCCGCCATCCAGGTGGAAAAAGCGCCGTTGCCCTGGCATATGGCGGTGATGCGCCGCGATGACGCGGTGGCACGCATGTTGCGTATTCAGCCATTATTGCCGCGCTTCGATTACGCCAGCTGCGGATTATACGGCCGGCAAAATCCGGTGCTGGTTCTGCGCATCGCCAACGCCACTCCGTTGTCAGCCGAACTGATGGCTGAAGTCGATGCATTGCTGGATATGCAGGACGAATCCTGCATCATGCGCTACGACGATCCCAAGCGCGGTGTCGCCAAACGGGTACTGGTTGAAGACGGATGCGTGACCGGCGTGCGCTTGACCGGCGAAATCGCCGCCCGTGACTGGCTCAAGGAGATGATGGCTGAGGGTGTGGAGATCGCCCCGTTGCGCAGCTGGGTGCTGGCACCATTATCGGCGCCGCCCAGCGGTAGCAGCAGCCGCGGGCGCATCGTATGCAATTGCCTGAACGTGGCGGAGACGCAGATTCTGTCTGCGATAACACGGGATACCGATCTGGCTGCCTTGCAGGCAAGCTTGAAGTGCGGCACGGAATGCGGGTCGTGCGTGCCGGAACTGAAACGGATGATTATGATGGGCAAACAGGAGGCAGCATGAGTTATTCCGCCATACTGAAAGAGATCGCGCGCGGTGTGCATGGCGCGCGCGACCTGAGCATAGATGAAGCCGACCAGCTCTATGGCGCGATGCTGGATGGCGGCGTGCCGGAAATGGAGTTGGGCGCCATCCTGATCGCGCTGCGCATGAAAGGCGAATCCGCCGACGAGCTGCTCGGATTCTATCAGGCGCTCGAGTCGCGTCTGTATTCGTTAGCACTGCCGGCTGGCGGCGTGCGGCCGGTGGTCATCCCTACCTATAACGGCGCGCGCCATCAGCCCAATCTGGTGGCGCTGCTGGCGCTGCTGCTGGTCAAATTCGGTATCCCGGTATTGCTGCACGGCACGCTGGAAAGCCAGGGGCGCACCACGACCGCCTATATCCTGCGCGAACTCGGCATCCTGCCCTGCGCCAATCTCGGCCAGGCCAATCTTGCACTGGCCGGTGAAGGCATCGCCTTTGTGCCGACAGCGGTACTGTCGCCGGGGCTGGCTAATCTGCTCGGCTTGCGCAATCGCCTGGGCGTACGCAATACGGCGCACACGCTGGCGAAAATGATTTCGCCGTTCAAGGGCGAGAGTTTGCGGCTGGTCAGCGTGTCGCATCCGGAATATCTGGAGAAAATGCGCGACTTCTTCGAGACCACCGGCTTGCGCGCGCTGCTGCTGCGCGGCACCGAGGGCGAGGCGCTGGCCAATCCCAAGCGCCGTCCGGAATTGCTGTACTGCGACGACGGCAAATCGCAATTGCTGTTTGAAGCCGAAGTCGGGCCGTTGAAGTCGCTGCCGAATCTGCCCGAATCCATCGATGCAGCGACCACCGCAGCCTGGATACAAAGTGTGCTGTCAGGGCAGCATCCTATCCCGCTGCCGGTGATCAATCAGCTCGCCTGCTGTCTGTACGGCGCCGGTTATACCACGGACATGAATCAGGCCAAAGCCATCGTCGCGATGGAAACCAGCAGCCTGGTGATGGCCTGAAAGGAGATGACGATGAACGGTAAAGTCTATTTGATCGGCGCAGGCCCGGGCGATCCCGAGCTGATTACCCTGAAGGCGGTGCGCATCCTGCAGAGCGCCGACGTGGTGCTGATCGACGATCTGGTCAATCCGCAGCTGCTCGTACATGTACGGGCGGATGCACGCATTATCCCGGTTGGCAAGCGCGGCGGCTGTCAATCGACACCGCAAGCATTTATCCAGCGCCAGATGATCCAGGAGGCGCAGGCCGGCATGACCGTGGCGCGGCTCAAGGGCGGCGATCCGCTCATGTTCGGGCGGGGCGGCGAAGAGATCGAGGCGCTGCGCGCAGCCGGTATCGGCGTCGAAGTCATCAGCGGCATCACCTCCGGCATCGCCGCACCGGCGACGCTGGGTGTGCCGGTCACGCACCGCGACTGGGCGCCGGGGGTGACATTCATTACCGGCCACAGCCGCGAAGGCAACGAAGTGAACTGGGCGGCATTGGCGGCGACGCGCACTACGCTGGTCATTTATATGGGGGTGAAGAACCTGCCGGATATCGTCACCCGTTTAATCGCAGGCGGTCTGGCGGCAGACACGACAGCGCTGGCAGTGCAAAGCGGCACGCTGGCACAGCAGCGCCAGGTCAAGGCAACTCTGGCGACGCTGCATGCGGCGATGCTGGCGTCGGCAATCGGCAGTCCGGCGATCGTGGTGATCGGCGCAGTCGCCGATCTCGCGCAGATCGCGGCATACACGGAATCGGTCGCGAAGGCGGCGTAGAACAGATGGCAAACAGGCAGCAAATTTTTTCATCAGCACAAGCAGGCTGCAACGGCGCGGCTCCCTTTGTACTGTGGTTTCAACATTATTTAACCGCAAACACTAGGAGTATACGCAATGAACAAACTGAAATTAGTCATGGTCGGCAACGGAATGGCCGGGGTGCGTACGCTGGAGGAGCTGCTCAAGCTCGCCCCTGAGCGTTACGACATCACCGTGTTCGGCGCAGAACCGCACGCCAACTACAATCGCATTTTGCTATCGCCGGTGCTGGCAGGCGAGCAGACCATCCAGGACATCATGCTCAACGATGTCGACTGGTATGCCGACAACGGCATCACCCTGCACCTCAACAGGAAAGTGACCGGCATCGATCGCACCAAACGCATCGTGACTGCCGAAGACGGCACCACGGCCGAATACGACAGGCTGATCCTGGCTACCGGCTCCAACCCGTTCATCCTGCTGATCCCGGGCAAGGACCTGCCGGGCGTGATCGGTTATCGCGATATCGCCGATACCGACGCGATGATCGCCGCCGCCAAAATACACAAGCATGCCGTCGTCATCGGCGGCGGCCTGCTCGGACTGGAGGCCGCCAATGGGCTGAAATTACGCGGCATGGACGTTACCGTCGTGCACAAGAACGAATGGCTGATGGAACGTCAGCTGGACAGGGTTTCCGCCAAACTGCTGCAAAAGAGCCTGGAAGACAAAGGGCTGACCTTCCTGCTGGAAAAAGACACTGCCGAACTGGTGCAGGGCGAATCCGGGCGGGTATGCGCAGTCAGATTCCAGGACGGCGACGTGATCCCGGCGGACCTGGTGGTGATGGCGGTGGGTATCCGCCCCAATATCGCGCTGGCGGAGCAGGCAGGCATCCACTGCAATCGCGGTATCGTCGTCAGCGACACCATGCAGACGTTCGACCCGCGCATCTATGCCGTGGGCGAATGCGTGAATCATCGCGGCATCGCGTACGGACTGGTTGCGCCGCTGTTCGACATGGCCAAGGTGGCGGCCAATCATCTGGCCGAATTCGGTATCGCCCGTTACGTCGGCTCGGTGACGTCGACCAAACTCAAAGTGACCGGCATCGATCTGTTTTCGGCAGGCAATTTCAGCGGCGGCGAAGACTGCGAAGAGATATTGCTGTCCGACCCGGTCGGCGGCGTCTACAAGAAGATCGTGATCCAGGACAACAAGATTGCCGGTGCGGTGATGTATGGCGATACCGTGGACGGCGCCTGGTATTTCCAGCTGCTGCGCGAGGGGCGCAATATCTCCGATATCCGCGATCACCTGATGTTCGGACAAAGTCACGTCGGCGACCTTGGGCATCAGGGGCAGAATCGTGCCGCCGCGATGAGCGACGACATGGAAGTGTGCGGCTGCAACGGCGTGTGCAAGGGCACCGTCGTCAAGGCGATCAAGGAAAAAGGCCTGTTCACGCTGGAAGACGTGCGCAAGCATACCAAGGCCTCGTCGTCGTGCGGTTCCTGCACTGGCCTGGTCGAGCAGTTGCTGGCGACCGTGCTCGGCGGCGACTATTCCGATGCGCCGAAAACCAAAGCCATGTGCGGTTGCACCGACCATACCCACGCCGAAGTACGCGCCGCAATCCGCGAACAGAAACTGCTCAGCATCCCCGATGTGATGGCGTTCATGGCGTGGCGCACGCCCAACGGTTGCGCCAGCTGCCGCCCGGCGCTGAACTACTACCTGATCTCGTCGTGGCCGGGCGAGGCCATGGACGACCCGCAGTCGCGTTTTATCAATGAGCGCGCCCACGCCAATATCCAGAAGGACGGCACCTATTCGGTGATTCCGCGCATGTTCGGCGGCCAGACCACACCCGATGATCTGCGGCGCATTGCCGATGTGGCCGACAAATACGCCATCCCCACGGTGAAAGTGACCGGCGGCCAGCGCATCGACCTGCTCGGCGTGAAAAAAGCCGACCTGCCGGGCGTATGGGCCGATCTGGGCATGCCGTCGGGGCTGGCTTACGGCAAGGCGCTGCGCACCGTGAAGACCTGCGTGGGCAGCGAATGGTGCCGCTTCGGCACGCAGGATTCGACCAGACTGGGTGTCGATCTGGAAAAGGCCTTATGGAAAATGTGGGCACCGCACAAGGTCAAGCTCGCGGTATCCGGCTGCCCGCGTAACTGTGCCGAAGTGGCGATCAAGGACGTCGGCATCATCGGTGTCGATTCCGGCTGGGAAATCTACATCGCCGGCAACGGCGGCATCAAGACCGAAGTCGCGCATTTCTTCATCAAGGTGAAAACCGCCGAAGAAGTGATGGAATATACCGCGGCGTTCCTGCAGCTGTACCGCGAAGAAGGTTTCTATCTGGAGCGCACCGTGCATTATCTGGCGCGGGTCGGCATGGACTACATCAAGCAGCGCGTGCTGGAAGACGAGGCCGGACGCAAGGCGCTGCATGAACGCATGATGTTCGCGGTGCAGAATGAAAAAGACCCCTGGCTGGAGCGCACGCAGGGTGGTGTAGGTAAACACGAATTTGAAATGCTGACTGCCTGATTCGGGATGATAGAAAGTACGAGGATAAAAATGACTGAATGGACCAAAATCTGCAGCTTGACGGATATTCCCAATCTGGGATCGCGGGTAGTGCAAACCGGGCAAGGGGATATCGCCATATTCCGCACTGATGGCGACGAAGTGTTCGCGCTGCACGACAAGTGCCCGCACAAAGGCGGGCCGCTGTCGCAGGGCATCGTCGCCGGCAAGACCGTAACCTGTCCGCTGCATGGCTGGAAGATCGGGCTGGAAACCGGCAACGCCGATGCGCCGGACGAAGGGCATACGCCCTGTCTGCAAACCCGGATCGATGATGCCGGCACGGTATGGCTGGGTCTGACCGCCAAACCGGCCTGCTGAAGGGGAAGCCATGAGCAGCATGAGCTATCTGGCGGTTGTCGAACGCTATCACCAATACCGCGATGCGTTGGGCGAATTGCTGTCGTCGATACTGACAGGCATGGGCGATACCCAGTTGCTGGCGGCGGGCGATGCCAGGCACAAAGCGATGAATTGCGTGGTAACGCATTATCCGTTCGTCGAGCTGCTGTACGTGCTCGATGCGGACGGCAGGCAGATCACCCACAACATCGCGGCGGGGCACGCGGCGCAGAGCAGCGATAGCGGCGTCGGGCGCGACCGCAGCATACGGCCGTATTTTGTGCTGGCCAAAGCGCATGCGGGGGTCAGCATTACCGAGCCGTATCTGTCCAGCGCCAGCAATATGCTGTGTGTATCCGCCGTGTTGCCGCTGACCGATCCGGAAACGGGCGAGCAGCGCTACATCGTGCTCGATATCGACTTGACCGGCGCCATCGAATTCATGATGGGGGATCATGCGCGGCGGCGGTTCCTGCCGGTATTCAGGGCGATATACAGCATCATCGTACTGGGTCTGGCCGCGGTCACCGGGGTATTGCTGTATGCGGCTTTCGGCGAACTCGTCGCATTGCGCGACGTCGGCGACAACACCGCAGAGCTGCACCTGAAGCCGTTCGGGGTGATCATCTTCCTGACGCTGGCCCTGGCCATTTTCGACCTGGGCAAGACCATACTCGAAGAAGAGGTGCTGATGCACAAGGACATCTTCCGGCACAGCTCGACGCGCCGCACCATTACCCGGTTTATCGCCGCGATCCTGATCGCGGTGTCGATCGAGGCCTTGCTGCTGATGTTCAAATCGGCGCTGGGCGTCACCCATGAAATGGTGGAAGCGGTATGGATGATGTTTGCAGCGGTGGGCCTGTTGGTCGGATTGGGCCTGTACGTGTACCTCGGTGCGCGTGCCGAAGCGCTGCTGTCGGCGGGGATGAAGCGATGAACGCCGTGATCCTGTTTGCGCATGGCGCACGCGATCCGCGCTGGGCAGAACCGTTCCAGCGTCTGCAGCAGATTGTGGCGGCGCAGCAGCCGCAGAGCCGTGTCATGCTGGCCTATCTGGAACTGATGAGTCCAGGCTTGCCTGACGCAGTGGCGGCGCTGGTAGCGCAAGGCATCGCCGACATCAGCATCGTGCCGCTGTTTCTGGGCCCGGGGGCGCATTTGCGCGAGGATTTCCCGATTTTGCTGGACGAACTGCGCCAGCGTTATCCCCTGGTCAGCCTGACCGTGCTGCCTGCACTGGGCGAAAGCGATGCCTTGCTGCATGCGATTGCCGGCTGGATCAAACAAGTCATGCCGTACACCCCGGATTGACGGCGGGTGACGGCATATTTGAAACAATTTTATTGATTACCGCAGGAAGATAACGTCATGGATAAATCATTTTGGAAAGCGGGGCATACGCCTACGCTGATTGCTGCATTTCTGTATTTCGACCTGTCCTTCATGGTCTGGGTCATGCTCGGCCCGCTGGGGGTGCAGATCGCCAGTGATCTGGGGCTGGACGCGGGACAAAAAGGCTTGATGGTGGCCACACCGGTACTGGCAGGTGCATTGCTGCGTATCGTGATGGGCGTGCTGGTCGATCACCTCAAACCCAAGAAAGCCGGCCTGATCGGGCAGCTGGTCGTGCTGTGCGCGCTGGCATGGGCCTGGCTGGCAGGCATCCACAGCTTTCAGCAGGTATTGGTGCTGGGCATGCTGCTGGGCTTTGCCGGTGCAGCGTTCGCGGTGGCGCTGCCGCTGGCTTCGCGCTGGTATCCGCCGCAGCATCAGGGTACGGCGCTGGGCATCGCCGGTGCCGGCAATTCGGGGACCGCACTGGCGGCCCTGTTCGCGCCCGGCCTGGCGGTGGCATTCGGCTGGAACAGCGTGTTCGGCCTCGCGATGATCCCGCTGGGGATTGCGCTGGCGGTGTATCTGGTATTTGCCAAGGACAGTCCGGAATGCCCGCCGGCCAAATCCATGACCGAATACCTGCATGTGCTGAAAGACAAGGACGCCTGGTGGTTCATGTTTTTCTATAGCGTGACCTTCGGCGGTTTTGTCGGCATGGCGTCGAGCCTGACCATTTATTTCAATACGCAGTATGGCTTGCCGGCCATCACTGCCGGCTATTTCACTGCGGCCTGCGTGTTCGCCGGCTCGCTGGTGCGTCCGCTGGGCGGCATGCTGGCTGACCGTCTGGGCGGTATTCGTACCCTGTCGGTGATGTATGCGCTGGCGGCGGCGTTTCTGCTGCTGGTGAGCGTGGGCATGGCGACGCCGATGCTGGCGATGACGGTGATCGTTCCGGCGATGCTGGCGTTGGGTATGGGCAACGGCGCTGTATTCCAGCTGGTGCCGCAACGCTTCCGCCGCGAAATCGGGGTGATGACCGGGCTGGTGGGGATGGCGGGTGGCGTGGGCGGATTCTATCTGGCTTCCAGCCTGGGGTATTCGCACAAACTGACCGGCAGCTACCAGATCGGCTTCGAGATATTCGCCGGTCTGGCGGTGGTCGCGCTGGTAGGCCTGACCAAAGTAAAATCGCGCTGGCGCACCACATGGGGCGCTCCGGGCGTTGCCGGCGCACGGATCTGATCGGCTGCGGCGACCAGGACGATGCCATTACAACTGACTGTCGGTCATGTATCCGCTACCGGGCCACGCGAGCGCAATGAGGATTTTTGCGGTTTCATGACGCCGGAGTGCGCCCAGCTGACGGAAAAGGGCGCGCTGATTGCACTGGCCGACGGCGTATCGGGGGCGCCGGCGGGCGCGAGGCGGCGGAATATACCGTGCGCGGTTTGCTGGCGGATTATTATGCCACGCCGGATACCTGGGAAGTGCCGTATGCGCTGGATAAAGTGCTCGTTGCCATTAATCGCTGGCTGATCGCGCAGGCGACTACGCGGCGCGATCTGGCCGGGATGTCGTGTACCCTGTCGGCGCTGGTCATGCGCGGCTGCCGCTATTACCTGGCGCATGTCGGCGATAGCCGGATCTACCGCCTGCGCGGCGCGGAATGGGTGCAGCTGACTGCCGATCACGTCTGGGAGCGTCCCGACATGCGCCACGTGTTAAAGCGGGCTGTCGGGCTGGATGAGTATCTGAGCGTCGATTTCGGTGAAGGCGATTTGCAGCCGGGCGATGTGTTCCTGCTGGTGTCGGATGGTGTGTGGGAGCCTGTCGGCGAACTGGGCATGCGCAAGGCGCTGGACCTGTATCGTAGCCCGCAGCTGGCTGCCGAGGAGCTGGTGCGCCTGGCCTACCGCCAGGGCGGGCAGGATAATGCCAGCGCGATAGTGGTGCGGGTGGAAGCGATAGCTGAGCAGAATCTGCGCGATCAGCTCAGCGCCCGGCGTCACCTGCCGGTGCCGCCGCGATTGAAGCCGGGTACCCGGCTGGACGGTTTTGAAGTGATGACGCTGTTGCATGAGTCGCGCATGTCGCTGCTGTATCAGGTGCGGCATTTGAGCGATGGCCGGTTATGGGTGCTCAAGACCCTGCCGCCGCATGCTGCGGACGATGCGGCAGCAGCGGATGCGCTGGTACAGGAAGAATGGCTGGCGAAGAAAGTCATCGCGCATTATTTCCCGCAAATACTGCCGCTGGCGATGGAGGAACGCTCCGCGCTGTATTATGTGATGAGCTGGCATGAGGGGGCGACGCTGCAGCAGTATCTGGACAACGGACGTCATTTTACCGTGGCCGAAGCGGTGCAGATCGGAATACGGCTGGTGAAAGGGCTGGCTGCATTGCAGCGCCTGAATATCCTGCATCGGGACATCAAGCCCGGCAATATCCATCTGGGTGCGGACGATAAATTGCGTATCCTCGATTTCGGTGTCGCCGCCAGCGGAGGCCTGCATGACCTGAACGACGGTGCGGGGACGCCGAGTTTCATGGCACCCGAGCTGATTGCTGGCGACGCAGCCAGCGTGCAAAGCGAACTGTATGCTGCAGGTGTCGCGCTGTATTATTTATTGACGCGCAAGTATCCTTACGGTGAAGTCGAGCCGTTCCAGCATCCGCGGTTCGGCGACCCTGTGCCGCCCACTCGTTATCGTCCGGAGATTCCGCACTGGCTGGAAAACCTGTTGCTGAAGGCGGTGGCACGCGAATCTCGCATGCGTTTCGAGACTGCCGAGGAAATGCTGCTGGCGCTGGAGCAAGGCGAGCGTCGGCCGCTCGATGCGCCGCGGCGTACGCCCTTGCTGGAGCGCGATCCGCTGCGTGTCTGGCAGATGCTGGCACTGCTTTCGATCGCATTGAATCTGATGCTGATTTATTTGCTGGTAGCGACCTGATGTCGCCGCATTAGCATATTTTTTGCTTGTATTTTAATCAACCGGTTTCATAAGAGAGTCTTATCATGCTGACTGTAATGATTGTTGATGATGATGCTGTGCGCGCGCAGCAGCTGGAACAAGCGTTTCGTAGCCAGCATTACAAAGTGGCAGAGCTGGTCACGTCCGCGTTCAAATTGCCTGAAGCGATAGCACGCTGCGCACCCGATGTGATTATTATTGGTGCGGATTCGCCCGACCGCGATACCCTGGAACATCTGTGCATCGCCACGCGCGATTGCCCGCGTCCGGTGGTGATGTTTACCGATGATAAAAACAGCGAATCGATACGTGCCGCATTAAAAGCGGGCGTGTCGGCCTATATCGTCGACGGGCTGGACGCTGAACGTATCCAGCCTATCCTTGAAGTGGCGCGTATCCGTTTTGAAGAACATCAGGCGCTGATGGATGCGGCCAACAAGGCCAACCGCACCCAGCAGGAGCGCGAGATCATCAATGAGGCCAAGCAGCGGCTGATGGCAGATCAAGCGTTGAGCGAAGAAGCGGCTTATCATGCCATGCGCCGCACTGCGATGGCGGAGAACCGGCGCCTGGTCGAAATCGCGGAAAGCATATTGCAGGCGCTGCCGCCGGCGGGCTGATTGCCCGTTTCTGCTAGCGGGCAGCGTGCAGCGGGTAGAAGTGATCGTATACCCGGTTAAATATCAGGGTGTAGAGCAGATAGAACACGATAAATCCGGCGTCCAGCAACACCGCATCCCACAATCCCATCTTCAGCCACCAGGCGATCAGCGGCACGGTCGCAATCACCAGACCCAGCTCGAACAACAGCGCATGCACTACGCGAATCAGCCAGTTGCGCGTGGATAAATGCCCGCCGCAGGCCAGCTCGATGCGGTCGAAGCCGTGATTGAACAAGCCGTTCCAGCCCATCGCGATCAATGAAATGACCAGTACCAACACGCCGGTTTTGCCCAGGCCGTGGCCGGTAATCCGGCTTGCCAGCGGGGAAACCAGAATGAGGCCGATGAGTTCATAGAGCAGAATGCTGCGGAAGCGGTCGCGAAAGCTGCGTAATGTTTGCATGAGTTTTAAAGCCCTGATCGGGCGACAGAATATAGACCAAATCAGGAATTTTGCAAACTTCCGATGGTCTCATTTATGTTGCAAGGGCAAGGTAAGAATTTTGCAACGATGGTTTCGTGCTTGCAGTTAATTGTATTTAAGGATAGACTTATCTTTAATTCGCTTTAGTGGAATATCGCTTGGCGAAGTATTGCTAGTGAAACTGTTGTTAAAGCCCAAAGGAGAAGAAAATGAGATCGCTATTTACCAAAGAGAGCTTTCCATTAACCATGGTCGTGTCTCTGATCGTTTTTTCTTATTTAAGTTTTTTCAGCGTATTGCTGTTTGGCTGGTAACAGCCAGGTAATTCGCCGCAGAGGGCAACATGCTGATGCAGCTGCATCAGCATGTTGCCATTTTGCGCGTCTGCATGTCCACACAACGCTACTGCGGTTTCATCTCTTTCATCAAATCGATCGCCTCACCTTCCTTGATTAGCGTTATGGTCACAGGGTCGCCCGCAAACGGGAACGCCCACGACCGACTGGGGCTGTAACCAGCCGCCAGATAGTAGGTTTTGCCTTTGGCGGCATCGAGCTTCGCGACCCGGTTGCCCTTGGGAAAAGCCGCGAACTGGAACTCATGCGTGCCCGCTGCAATATTCAGGCTAGTATAGGTGCCGCGTGGCAGGCTGGCGATCCTGACGCCGTTATCGGTAATTTCCTGATTGCTCGCGAATAAAGTCGGCCCGCTGATATTCAGCACATAGAGCTTGGCCTCGCCTGCAGATGCGGAAGTACGGGCAGGCGCAGCAGCCTGGTTCTCCGGTGCGCTAGCGCAGCCCGCCAGCAGCAATGTGGCAACGAACAGGGCGGTGATATGTAAACGCGAATTCATGGTCTGGACTCCTGGGCGATGGCAGATTCGGCATGGGTTTTAGAGTGGTTTTCTCTTATTTTTCGCAAGCAGGCTCGCAACACTCATTGTAGTAAACCCTCCTGATGCTGCCGGGATTTTGCCGTTAGCCGGACAGATCGGATTCCTGCAGCCGCGTCAGTATCTGACTGCGAGCCGCGTCGCGCAGTTGTAATGCGGCCTGCCAGTCTGTGCCTTGAGCCTGCAGCGGCGCATTTACCCATACCCGCAGTCTGGCGAAATGTGGGTGCATTGTTTCGCCGCGCAGCAAGGCGCGGGTGCCGTTCAGGGTCACCGGCACTATGGGCAGGCCGGAATGTGCGGCGACAGAGAATGCCCCGATCCGGAATGGCAGTAATCCCGGTTGGGCGCGGAAAGTACCTTCCGGAAAGAATACCAGCGAGTCGCCGTTGCGCGCCCGTTCCTCCAGTGCCTGTACATCCTCCACGCCGCGGGCGCTGTCGAAACGCTCGACGAAGGCGCTGCCCAGCCGACGCAGCGGTATGCTCGTGCGTGACTTGGCCAGCAGCTCCTGTTTGGCAACGAAAGCGAAACGCGGCGGCAGGACTGCTGTCAGTATCAGCGCATCGAGATAGCTGGAATGATTGGCGACCAGGATGCAAGGTGAAGCGTCAGCCAGCTGCTGCAAGCCTGCGATCTCGGGTGTCAGCCCGGTGAGCGCCAACGCGAGGCGCGCGCACCCTCTGGCGACGCGACGGCGCAGTTTGAGCACCGGCATCAGCACGATCATCAGCCAGGCGAGCGGGACGACAACGGCAAACACCGCCCAGGCCCAGGCCGCCCATACGCCATTTGCAGTGCGGCGCAACAGATGCGAGGCCTGGGCGCTGGCGCCTGACAGCGCCAGCCGCAGTACTTGCAGCCATGGTGCGCGCGGTGCGCCGCCCAAGGCGCCGCGTTCGTACAGTTCGCGGCAGGCGGCGCGCCGTACCTTGCCGCTCGAGGTTTTCAGCACCGTGCGCGGCGGCGCCAGCACGATATCATCGGCCGGCATGCCGACAAGATCGATGGCAAGACGGTTGATTTCGGACATAATCCGGCTGCGCTCTTCGGCATTCCCTGTGTCGCGGGTCTCAGCCAGCACTACCAGCCGCTCGGTGCCGGAGTGCGCATCGGTGGCCGGGAACACGGCCACACCGCCGCGGCGTACACCCTGCACCTGGCTGATAGCCTGTTCCAGCTCCTGCGGGTGGATGTTGTGCCCGGCACGGATGATGATGTCCTTTTCGCGCCCGGTGAGGTAGAGTTCGCCCATCGCGAGATAGCCCAGATCGCCGCTGTTGAGCCATGCGCCGTCGAACAAGGCTGCCGTGGCTTCGGCATTATGGAAATAGCCGCGCGTCGCAGACGGGCCGCGAAACTGCACGCGACCCTGAGTGCGTTCCGGCAGCACACTGCCGGCGGCATCGACGATGCGGAAATCGTGTTCGGGGAGTGCGCGGCCGCAGGCCACGATGCGCCGGGCGCGGACGTCAGCTGCATCGGCTGGGCGGGCACTGCCTTCATCCGCGAGCGCATTTCGATCCACACGGTCGATCAGCGGGCCGCGTCCAGGCGGCGGGAATGCCAGGCCAACCGCATTTTCGGCGAGTCCGTAGACCGGTGTCATGGTCTCGCGCCGGTAGCCGTAACGGGCAAAGCGGGCGCTGAAATTCTCGATCGTATCCGGGCTGACCGGCTCGGCGCCATTGTAGGCGATGCGCCAGCTGTCGAGTGTCAGGCCTTCGAGTTCGTGATCGTCCACTTTGTTGGCGCAGAGCTCGTAGGCAAAATTGGGCGCAGCCGAGACGGTAGCGCGATATTGATGGATGGTCCACAGCCAGCGGCCGGGGCGGGCGAGAAAAGCCAGCGGTGACAGCAGCACCAGCCGGAAGCCGACGTAGAGGCTGCCCATGCAGGCGCCGATCAGTCCCATATCATGGTAGAGCGGCAGCCAGGAGACGAAAACGTCATCCGCGGTGATTGCCGAAGCGCGCTCCATTGCACGCAGATTGGCGAACAGATTGGCGTGGCTGAGGATCACCCCTTTTGGATTGCCGGTGCTGCCGGAGGTGTATTGCAGGAAAGCGACGTCCTGGGCTTGCACGGGCGGCAACGTTGCCGGAGGGCTGTGATCGGCCAGCTCCGTTGCGGTGACGACTTCATGCAACGCCTCGCATTGCGCGCGCAGCAGATGTCCCGGGATCCTGGCGCGCTCGTCAGTGATCAGCATGCTGGCACCGGCATTGGCGACGATGCCGGCAATGCGCCGCATGTGGTCTTCGAGCTGTGACGGACGTGCCGGCGGATACAGCGGCACCGGTATGCAGCCTGCGTAGATGGTGCCATAGAACGCGACGAAGAATTCGCGGCAGGTAGGCAGCATGATCGCAACGCGCTCGCCGACAGCCAGCCCCCGTGCCAGCAGCCCGGCTGCAAGGGCCTGCGCTTCATCGCGCAATTGCCGGTAGCTGATGTTCTGGCTGTGTTCACCATCACCTTCGCTGTACAGGATGATGTGGACTTCATCGCCATGCCGGGCGGCACGCCAGTCGAGCATGCCGGTGAGTGTGTCGATCCCGGCGGGCGGATGCGTCAGCCGGGATGGTGGCGTGACAGGTATGGTTGCAGGCGTGACGGTTCCGATTGCGGCGCCAGTCGGGATCCGTTTCAGCAGATCGCGCGGCGTTTCCGCTTCGGCAAACGCTGCCTCGTCAAGCCGTGTTCCCAGGTCGCGTTCGATGCGGGCAAAGAGCTCCACCCGCGCCAGACTGTCGAGACCGAAATCACGTTCCAGTGCATGGTCCAGCCCCAGATGTTCGAGATGGGGCGCATCCGGTCGCAGCTCGCGTGCCAGCTCGCGCACGATGTTCAGCAACCATTCCGCATCGTGTGCGGCGTCGGCAGGCTGGTGGGGCGACGGGTGCAGGGTCATGGGGTTATATCCGACTTGGGTAAGCTATTCATTATAGTAACCGGCGGCCGGCCCGCCACTGGATGAGGTGTCGCGCTGCCGGATCGAATGGCTATACAGCGGGTGCGTGTTCCTCTTTCAGCTTGCGGCGCAGGATCTTGCCGACAGGGGACTTGGGCAGATGGTCGCGGAATTCCACGTATTTCGGCACTTTATATGCGGCCAGATTGGCCCGGCAGTGGGCGATCACCGTTGCGGCGGTGAGGGCCGGATCTTTTCTTACCAGATAGACTTTGACCGCCTCACCGCTGGTCGCGTCGGCTACGCCTGCGACACCTGCTTCCTTGACGCCGGGACAGGTCATCACCACTTCTTCGATTTCCGCTGGATAGACCTTGAAGCCGGAGACCACGATCATGTCCTTGTGGCGGTCGATGAAACGCAGATAGCCGCGCTCGTCCATCATGCAGATATCGCCGCTGCGCAGCCAGCCGTCGGCGTCGAGAACGCGGGCGGTTTCCTGCGGCATGTTCCAGTAGCCGCGCATCACCTGCGGGCCTCTGATGCATAGTTCGCCCGACTTGCCTGCTGCGACCGGGTGTCCCTGTTCGTCCCGTATCTCGATTTGGGTAGAGGGCAGCGGCATGCCGATCAGGCCGCTGAATTTCCTGGCGCTGAGCGGATTGGCGCTCACGATGGGGGAGGCTTCGGTCAGGCCGTATCCTTCGATGAGCGGCACGCCCATCGCTTGCTGCCAGCGTTCCGCCACCGTACGCTGCACCGCCATGCCGCCAGCCACCGCAACCTTGAGCGCACCGGCATTGGCCTGTCTCACTTTTTCGAAGCCCGGCGTGCCGAGCAGTTTGGCGAACAGGGTATTAACCCCGGTGATGACGGTGAAACGGGTCTTGCGCAGTTCGCGCACGAGGCGGGGAAGATCCCGTGGATTGGTAATCAGCACATTGTCTGCGCCCCATTTGACGAAGAGCAGCAGATTGGTCGTGAGGGCGAAGATATGGTACAGCGGCAGCGGCGTGACGACCACTTCCTCGCCTTCGCGGAAAGTGCTGCCGATCCAGGCCGAGGTTTGTTCCACGTTGGCCACCAGATTGCCGTGTGTCAGCACCGCGCCTTTGGGGATGCCGGTGGTGCCACCGGTGTATTGCAGCAGGGCGATGTCGTCGCGGGCAAGCGCCACGTCCGGCAGCGGAAGACGCGCACCGAGTTGCAGTGCATGGCTGAAGGGCACTGCCGCGGGAATATCCCAGTGCGGAACCATGCGTTTGATGTACCTGATCGTGAAATTCGTCAGGCAGCGTTTCAGCGGCGGGAACAGATCGCCGATGCGGGTAGTGATGACATGACGCACCGCCGTGTCCGGCAATGCCGATTGTAAAGTATGCGCGAAGTTTTCCAGCACCACGATGGCGCCGGCGCCGGAATCCGCCAGTTGCCATTGCAGTTCGCGCACGGTATAGAGCGGATTGACGTTGACGACTACCATCCCTGCGCGCAATGCGCCAAATAATGCCACCGGATATTGCAGCAGGTTGGGCAGCATGAGGGCGACGCGCTCGCCCTTGGTCAGGCCGATTTCGTTGCAGAGGTAGGCGCCGAAATGTGTCGACAGGCGGTCGATCTCGCCATAGTCCAGCGTAGTCCCCATGTTGGTAAAAGCGGGGCGCATGCGATAGCGCGCACAGCTTTGTTCGAACATGTCCTTGAGCGAAGCGAAACGAGATACGTCGACTTCGGCAGGAATCTCCGGGGGATAGTGCTGCAGCCAGACGGGTTCCATGATGGTCTCCTTGGACAGGGCGCGGGCAGCGTTCTTCTGCCTGCACCGTCCGCTAATCCGTGCAATGCGTGATGCGGACTTGGCCCGCATAAACACCCGAAACCATATTGAGCGCAATCATCGACTTTGACAAGCATTCCAGATCGCCAGTGCATGACGTGCTGTTTTGGTGCGCCGTCTTCTTGTGCCTGCACCATGCGCTTGCCTGCCGGCCAGATCATGATCGGCGAGAACGATTGAGAGCATGGTAATAACTTATTTTTAATCAACTGGTTGTAAATAAGCAGCAGGTTTGGCATGGCCTTTGCTATATATCCATGCAAGAGCCTTGTCCAATGGTGGGCGATCTCTGATCAAACCTTTTGTTAAATAAACGGAGTGACTCAGATGAGCGACCACGAAACTGGCATCCGGCCGGATGCCGATACCCTAGTAACTTCTGCTAATACACGTCGCGATTTCCTTAAGAAATCGACCGGCATACTTGGAGCTGCTGCCTTGATGAATCTTGTTGCCCCCGGAGTGCGTAATGCCGCCTGGGCGGGTGGTTCCGATGCCCCCGAAATTACCGAAGTAAAAGTGGGTTTTATCCCGCTGACCGATTGCGCATCGGTGGTGATCGCCAGCGTGATGGGGTTCGACAAGAAATACGGCATCAAGATTACACCGAGCAAGGAAGCTTCCTGGGCAGCGGTGCGCGACAAGCTGGTGAATGGCGAGCTGGATGCGGCACACGTGCTGTATGGTCTGATCTACGGTGTGCAGATGGGTATCGGCGGGCCGAAAAAGGACATGGCCAATCTGATGACCATCAACAACAACGGCCAGGCTATCACCTTATCCAACCAGCTCAAGGCCAAGGGTGCCGTGGATGGTGTCAGCCTCGCCAAGCTGGTCAAGGCCGAGCCGCGCGAGTATACCTTTGCGCAGACCTTTCCGACCGGCACCCATGCCATGTGGCTGTATTACTGGCTGGCAGCCTACGGCGTCAATCCGTTTACCGAGGCCAAGGTCATCACTGTGCCGCCGCCGCAAATGGTTGCGAATATGCGCGTGGATAATATGGATGGTTTCTGTGTAGGAGAGCCGTGGAATGCCCGGGCGATACGTGACAAAATCGGCTTTACTGCGGTTACCACCCAGGAAATCTGGCAGGATCATCCGGAAAAAATCCTGGGCACCACTGCCGACTGGGTCGCCAAACATCCGAACACTGCTCGGGCGCTGATCATGGCGGTACTGGATGCGTCGCGTTATATCGATACCATGAGTAATCGCTCGGCAGTAGCCAAAATTATAGCGGACAAGGCCTACGTCAATACCGATTTCGATTCCATCGAAGATCGTATGCTGGGTCAGTACGACAATGGTAACGGCAAGAAATGGCAGGACGCCAACTATATGAAGTTCTTCAACGACGGCAAGGTCAACTTCCCGTACCTGTCCGACGGCATGTGGTTCCTCACCCAGCACAAGCGCTGGGGTCTGCTCAAGGATGATCCTGATTATCTGGCCGAAGCCAGGAAGGTCAACCAGATCAAGCTGTATACCGAAGCGGCTACCCAGCTCAAGATCGCTGTGCCCAAGAGTCCGCTGCGGACTTCCAGGCTGATCGACGGCACAGTGTGGGATGGCAAGGATCCAAAGAAATACGCGGCCTCTTTCAAAATTCACGCTTAAAACCGCTCGAGTGGCGGCCTCTGTGCCGCTGCTCGATACGCTGGTGCCTACATCAGGAGAATCATCATGAGTGCCATATACGGAACACTCCCGCCCGACGCGAGCGCAGAAGCGCCCGCTGTCGTAACGCCGCAACCGCAAACTGCCAAAACGACCATGAGCAAAGCCAAATTTGACCTGAAAGGAAAACTCGGCGATTTCCTGCGCTGGGTGATACCGCCGGTGCTGGGCATCGTTGCCTTCATCGCATTGTGGGCATTGATCGCGCGGGAAACGCCCAATCTGCCCGGGCCGGCCACGACCTGGGAATCAGCCAAAGCGCTGTTCGCCGACCCGTTCTATAACAAAGGTCCGAACGATCAGGGCATAGGCTGGAATATCCTGTACTCGCTGTACCGCGTCGGCATCGGCTTCGGTCTGGCGGCGCTGATCGGCATCCCGCTCGGCTTCATGATCGGCCGTTTCAAATTTCTGGCGGCGATGACCGCGCCCATCATCAGCCTGCTGCGTCCGGTGTCGCCGCTGGCCTGGCTGCCTATCGGTCTGCTGGTCTTGCACAAGGCCGAGCCGGCTTCGATCTGGGTGATCTACATTTCCAGCATCTGGCCGATGATATTGAATACCGCGGTCGGCGTGCGCCAGATACCGCAGGATTATCTGAACGTTGCCCGCGTATTGAATCTGTCGGAGTGGAAGGTGTTTACCCGCATCCTGTTTCCTGCGGTGTTGCCGCATGTGCTGACCGGGGTGCGCCTTGCCATCGGCGTGGCCTGGCTGGTGATCGTGGCGGCGGAGATGCTGACCGGCGGCGTCGGCATCGGTTTCTGGGTGTGGGATGAGTGGAACAACCTCAATGTCGAGCACATCATCATTGCGATTTTTGTGGTGGGTATTATCGGTTTGCTGCTGGAGCAGGGCCTGGTGTGGATTGCCAGGCGCTTCAGCTACGACTAGCAAAGGACTAATTGATTAGTCCACGAACAGCACGAAAATCACGAAATAAATCTGCAAATTGGTTCCTCAAACTATTGTCGTGATTTTAGTGTTTTTGGTGGACAAGGTCTTTTCAAGATAACCGAACAGCAAACAATTAGCGGGAGCAATTCAAATGGAAAAGTTTGTGCAACTCGAACAGGTGGATGTGAAATTCACCACCAAAAAAGGCGTGTATCACGCTCTGTGCGACATCAATCTGAGCATCGACCAGGGTCAGTTCATTACGCTGATCGGGCATTCCGGCTGCGGCAAATCCACGCTGCTTAATATTGTCGCCGGGCTGCAGGACGCGACCGAGGGCGCGGCGCTGTGTGCCGGGCGCGAAATCAAGGGGCCGGGGCCGGAGCGGGCTGTGGTGTTCCAGAACCATAGCCTGTTGCCGTGGCTGACCTGCTTCGATAATATCTACCTAGGCGTCGAGCGGGTATTCGGCGCCAGGGAGGGTAAAGCCAAACTCAAGCAGCGCACGCTGGAAGCGCTGAATCTGGTTGGCCTGAGTCATGCCGAGCACAAGCGGCCTAACGAGATATCCGGCGGTATGAAACAGCGCGTAGGGATCGCCCGCGCGCTGGCGATGGAACCCAAGGTACTGCTGATGGATGAGCCGTTTGGTGCGCTTGATGCGCTGACCCGCGCTCACTTGCAGGACGAGCTGATGAAAATTGTTGCCGCCACCCAGAGCACGGTAATCATGGTCACCCATGATGTCGACGAGGCGGTGCTGTTATCCGACCGTATCGTCATGCTGACCAACGGCCCGGCGGCGACTATCGGCGATATCCTGACGGTGGATCTGCCCAAGCCGCGCGATCGTCTGGCGCTGGCCAACGATGCACATTATCACCACCTGCGTTCACGCGTGCTGGAGTTCCTCTATCAGCGCCAGATGCGCCCGGCTGCCTGATCAGAACAATTGCAGCAGGCGCACTTCGATGCCGCTGCGGTAGGGTACGCTGGGATAATAAGCCACCGGTGGCGGCGGTGCGTAAATCACGCGGGGGGCGGTGCGTAGACGACGCGTGGCTGATAATACGGGGTGACGTAATAGACATCGCGGTCATGGTGTTTGTATTTGTGACCTCTGCCCCAATCCCCGCGATCGTAGCCCTGGTAGCGGGGAGCGTCATAACCGCGACCGCGGTAGCCGTCGTCATCATCGGCCAATGCCGGTGTGGCAATGCTGGCCAATAAAACGAGCGTGACCAGAGTGCTGGTACGGTGGAGTGGTTTAAGTAGTGTATTCATCGTTCATTCCTCTTCTCATACTAACGGCGATAACCATTTACCGCCGGTGTTCAGACACATAACGGCGAATTTAGTGCCGGTCATGTTTTTCCTGATAAATGTCCTTGCTGGCCTGTTGCAGGTCCTGATGCACGTCCTTGCGTTCGGCGGCGGTGTATTTGCCGTCTGCCTTATACGCATGCTCTTCGGTACGGATCTGCTTTTGCTCCTGGGCCAGGCCCTGAGCTTCTTCGCGTGTCAGGCTGCCTGATTTCACGCCATGCTTGATACGATTGTGTTCGTTGTATTGCAGCTGGTTATTGGATTGACGGTGGTAATTGTCTGCGAAGGCAGCATTTGCGCCGATGAAACCGATTACCAATAATCCTGTTGTAATTGCTTTATTCATTTCATGCTCCTAAGTCAGATTGTCCGGGTTGCTTCCAGTGGAAGTGAGTTCATCATAAGGCTGCTTTGTAAGCGAACTGTTGCGAAATATGAGGCAAGTTGTAACAGAAAGTTACAGCGGGGTGATGAGGCTGTTAGACTGCGTGTTTTATCGCTACTGCCATTCATCGTGAACACAACATCCTTTTCCAGCTTGTCGTTATCTCCCGCCTTTCTCAGTAATCTCGATGCGCTGGGTTACCGCGAAATGACGCCGATACAGGCGCAAAGCCTGCCGCAGATACTGGCAGGGCGCGATCTGATCGCACAGGCCAAGACCGGCAGCGGCAAGACGGCTGCGTTTGGTATCGGCATCCTGCACAAGCTGAATCCGAGCTATTTTGCGATACAGGCGCTGGTGCTGTGCCCGACGCGGGAACTGGCGGATCAGGTGGCGACATCGCTGCGCCAGCTGGCGCGCTTTGCCAGCAATATCAAGGTGCTGACCTTGTGCGGCGGCTCGCCGATGGCGCCACAGGTAGCTTCGCTGGAGCATGGCGCGCATATCGTGGTCGGCACGCCCGGGCGTCTGCTCGATCATATCGGCCGCGGCAGCATCAAGCTGTCGACAGTGCAGACCCTGGTGCTGGATGAAGCCGACCGCATGGTGGACATGGGTTTCTATGATGAAATCACTGCCATCGTGCGCGCTTGCCCGAGCCGCCGGCAGACCCTGATGTTTTCGGCGACTTATCCCGACGATATACGCAAAGCCAGCAAGCTGTTTCTGCGCGATCCGGTTGAAGTCAAAGTCGAATCGCTGCATGCCGCCAGTCACATCGAGCAGCGTTTCTACGAAGTCGGCTACGATGAACGCAACGCTGCGGTAGCGAAGCTGCTCAATCACTTCAAGCCCGTATCCACGCTGGCCTTCTGCAACACCAAAGCGCAATGCAACGAGCTGGCCGAGGAACTGCGTGCGCAGGGATTCTCCGCGCTGGCGCTGCACGGCGACCTGCAACAGCGCGAGCGCGACGAAGTGCTGGTGCTGTTCGCCAACCAGAGCTGCTCGGTACTCGTAGCGACAGACGTAGCCGCACGCGGGCTGGATATCCAGACCCTGAGCGCAGTTATTAACGTCGATGTCACCCGCGATGCCGAAGTACATATCCACCGTATCGGTCGTACCGGACGCGGCGAAGCGCAAGGTCTGGTGCTGAATCTGGCAACGCCGAACGAGCTCAAGTGGGTCAAGTTGATAGAAAATTATCAAGGCGAGCCAGCCAACTGGTTCAATCTGGCAGAACTCGCGCAGGCAGAAGGCCCGCCGCTACAGGCGCCGATGGTCACGCTGTTCATGATGGGCGGCAAGAAAGACAAACTGCGTCCCGGCGATATATTGGGCGCACTGACCGGGGAAGTCGGATTGGTGAAAGAACAAGTTGGCAAGATCAACGTGTTTGAATTCGTCACCTATGTCGCGCTGGACAGGCGCATCGTCGAACAGGCTTTCGCCAGACTGAGTGCGGGGAACATCAAGGGGCGCAGCTTCAAGATGCGGTTGATCACGTTGGCGTGATGTAAAATTCTAGACATAAAAATGTCTTAAAAAAAGATATGTCTTATTAGTTGACATTAAATTCATCGCGAGTATAGTTGGATAAAACAACTATACGAGTCATGATTTATGGAAACTGCAAACGAACCGGAATTGCTGCAACTGAAGTGGGACGTGCGTCAACGCCTCATTCTTCTGGAAACCACCTTGCTGATGGTTGGGTGGATACGTGTTCAGGCGATTATGGAGACTTTTGGCATCAGTCGTGCCCAGGCATCCAAGGATTTTCAGATTTATCAAATATCGAGACCGAATAATCTCAGATATAACAAATCCGCCAAATATTATGAAGTGGGCGAGGGATTCACCCCGCTGCTGCTCACGGGCAAGACATCCGAGTTGCTCAGCGTCTTTCACACCCCCCATACACCTAATCCGCCTGTGCTCTCATTGAGCGCCTACCAGCCCAATGCCGCCGCTATCAGCCCGCTGGATCGGGAAATCGACCTGACTATCTTTCGCCTGATCAGTTGCGCAGCTTACAACCGCCAGAAAATCAGGGTGCGCTATCAATCACTTACCCAGCCCGAACCGCAGGAGCGGGTATTGTCACCGCATACATTGGTATTCAGCGGTTACCGCTGGCACCTTCGCGCATATAGCGATTACCACCGGCAATACCGGGATTTCGTGCTGGCGCGTATCAAAGGTATACCGGAATTAATCAATGAGCCCGGCGAACCGGATTCTCATGATGCTGATTGGTACACAGAAGTGCCTGTCATTATTGGCGTACATCCTGACTTGCCCGAAAACCATAAACAGGTGATTGCCGAGGATTACGGCATGACTGACCATCAAGTTGAAGTCAACATCAAAGGCGCACTGGTTAACTACTTTCTTAAACTGATGCATCTGGAGCCTAGCCGGGAACATCCTGACCCCAAGGTACAGCAGATAGTGGTGGTGAATAAGGATGAAGTTAAACCTTGGGTGTGGGGTGAGTAGCATGCTGGGGCGACAGGTAAAAATGACCATAGCAGCGTTCATGCAAAGCTCGCCAAGAATATCGGGCAATAAATTGGGGATGAACCAAGATGACCAATGATCTCAATCAAATACAGATTTTTGAAACGCAGGATGGGCAAATAAATCTGGAAGTTCGTTTGCAGGATGAGACAGTATGGTTATCCACCGAGCAGATGTCCCGTTTATTTGATAGAGAACGGTCGGTACTGACTAAACATATTAACAACGTGTTTAAGGACGGAGAATTAGACTCGTATTTAACTTGTGCAAAATTTGCACAAGTTCAAAAGGAAGGCAGTCGAGAAGTCACGCGGGAGATAGATTTTTATAATCTGGATGTCATTATTTTAGTAGGTTACCGCGTCAAATCAGCGCGCGGTGTGCTGTTTCGTAAATGGGCAACGCAAACTCTCAAGCAGCATCTGGTGCAAGGCTACACCCTCAACCAGCAGCGTTTTAACGAAAACGCACACGCGCTGGAAGCTGCATTGGCACTGGTGCGGAAAACCGCACAATCGCCTGAGCTCAATACGCAGGCGGGGCGTGGATTAGTTGAAATCATCAGCCGTTATACGCAGACTTTTTTGTGGTTACAACGCTACGACGAAGGCTTGCTCAATGAACCGGCTGGGCAAGCAGGTGGGCTGCTCCCAACCATGGTTGATGCCACAGCCAAACTTCAACATCTCAAACAAAAGCTGATAGCCAAAGGCGAAGCGACCGAGCTGTTCGCTCAGCCCAGAGGCGATGGGCTGGCCGCTATTTTCGGCAATCTCGATCAATTCGTATTCGGTGAGCCAGCCTATCCCACCATAGAAAGCAAAGCCGCTCATCTTTTGTATTTTGTCGTCAAAAACCATCCGTTTGCCGATGGCAACCTCATTATGACCATGCTCAGTTCAAACGAAGAAAAGGGACACCTACGACCACTGCATTCCCCTGCACTATAGGATAAACATCATGCAAAACAAATATTTTCAATATTGGGGTAAGGCTGATCCGAACTATCCGGATGAGCAGAAGTGGCATCTGCTGGTGTATCACTCTCTGGATGTGGCAGCAATAGGTGTGGCTTATCTCAAGCAGTCACCCTCTTTACTCAAATCTTGCTGTGACTTGTTGTGTTGCTCTGAACAGGCATTTTTGTCGTGGTCAGCTTTCTTCTTGGCGTTGCATGATTTGGGTAAGTTTAGCGAAGCGTTTCAATCGCAACGCCCCGATTTAATTCAATACTTACAATGCCGGACGCCGAATCCAGGCAAACAATATAGCGAACGCCATGATTCGCTGGGTTTCTGGTTGTGGGGTGGTGGATATGAAGGTATTTGCAGTGAGGTATTGCCGAAAATAGGTATCAGTAACACGAAGAGAATACAGGATAGTTTGGCCTGCTGGATGAGAGCGGTAACAGGTCATCATGGTACGCCGCCAAAATCATCTGGCAGCATAGATAGTTTTTTCACCAAAGAAGATAAGCAAGTTGCAGTTGACTTTGTGAAGGAGATGGCCGAATTATTATTCACTGATGAAGCCACGAGTATTCCCACAAATCTGGACGGGAAAGATTTTCAGCAATTGAGTGAAATACTGTCGTGGTGGTTTGCCGGTGTCACTGTACTTGCCGACTGGCTGGGCTCAAATACTAATTTTTTCCCATATCAAGACGGTTCAATAGATTTGAAAGAATATTGGGAATATGCCCAAGGTCAGGCAGTTATAGCACTAGCAAATTCAGGTGTTTTGCCATCCGCAATTGCTGGCGGGCAGACGCTTAAAAATTTCTTCCCGTATATACTGGATGCAACACCATTGCAGCAGTGGTCAACCACAGTGGATATACCGCAGGCACCGCAAATTTATTTGTTGGAGGATGTCACTGGGGCGGGGAAAACCGAAGCGGCGATGATGCTGGTTTATCGTCTAATGGCGCAAGAATTGGCAGAAGGTTTTTTTATTGGTTTGCCGACCATGGCGACCGCCAATGCCATGTATAAACGGGTGGCAAAAGTATATCAACAGCTCTTTGCCAATAATGCCAATTTAGTACTGGCACACGGTCATAAAAAATTGGTGGAAGAATTTGCCGCATCGGTTTTGCCTCTCAATGCGCCCGAGCACGATACGGCTCAACTGGATGAAACCGCCTCGGCACGTTGCAGTGCATGGTTGGCTGACCATAGCAAGCGCGCGTTATTGGCCTCAGCGGGTGTGGGTACCATAGACCAAGCGCTGTTAGCAGTTTTACACAGCAAGCACCAATCCCTGCGTTTATTGGGTTTGTTCAATAAGGTACTGGTAATAGACGAGGTTCATGCTTGTGATGCGTATATGCAAGGTGTGCTTGAAGTGTTGCTGGAGTTTCATGCACGCACTGGCGGTTCGGTCATTTTGCTATCCGCCACGTTGCCGGGCTACATGAAACAAGCCTTGCTGAATGCCTATGCGCGTGGCAGGAATCAATCAACTGCCCCTGCGGTGAGTTCGGCTGCGTATCCACTGGCAACACGCTGGCATGACGGACAAGCGACTTTGCAAGAAGAAGCCTTGGCCTCACGCGCCAATGTATCCAGAACGGTACAAGTACACTATGAAGCAAATGATGAAAAAGTCTTTGCGCATATTATCAATGCGTTACAGCAAGGCCAATGTGTCGGTTGGATACGCAATACCGTTGCCGATGCCATGACCGCCTACGAGCGTTTATCCAAAATCATTTCCCACGAAAAAATCACCTTGTTTCATGCACGCTTTGCTTTAAAGGATAGATTGGGGAAAGAAGAGCAAGTGTTGTCATTTTTTGGCGAGGAAAGTCAACAGCAAGATCGGCAGGGGCGACTCATGATTGCCACCCAGGTCGCCGAACAATCATTGGATGTGGATTTCGATGTGCTGATTACCGACCTTGCGCCGATAGATCGCATATTGCAACGGGCGGGGCGTCTGCAGCGCCACGTGCGCGATATGCAAGGGAATCGTTTATTAAAAATTGATGCTAAAGATGAACGGCCAGCCCCATGCTTGTGGGTTTATGCTCCGCCGTGGACAACACAACCCAAAGAAGACTGGTACGGAGCAGTATTCAAAAAAGGCCAATATGTGTATAGCCATCACGGTCAATTATGGTTAACAGCACAAGTGTTGCAGAAAGGCAGTTTCACCATGCCGGTCGATGCGCGGAATTTGATTGAAACTGTGTATTCTCAAACAGCAGAGCTGCCTGACGCATTAACTAAAAGCGCAATGAAAGCAGAAGGGCAGGTAATGTCAGAAGCAAGTTTGGCGCAGCAAAATACTCTGAAAATCGTGGGCGGTTATACCCGTGGCAACAGTGGCGACTGGTGGAGCGAAGCCAAAACGCCCTCCCGTTTAGGCGAGGAAACGATGGAAGTCATGTTGGCAAAATGGGTCGACGGACAATTGCAGCCGTGGGCGGAAGGTGTCTGGGCATACAGCATGGTGAAAATGGCAGTGCGATGGCTGGCGCAGGTAGATGTGCCGTCTGATGCGCTCCAAAAATCCGCTTATTTGCATTTGCAGCAGACCTTGCCCAGCCAGGGTAAGTGGTGCGTGCTGCTGCCTTTGATGCGGCGTTTGGATGGCGTGTGGGAAGGGCAGGCATGGACAGCAGGTAATGAAAAAGCAGGGAAAAAGCCAGAACTTCTGACATGGCTTTACGATGCGGATTTTGGTTTGCGAGTGGCAGAAACTCAATACGGAGAGACAGCAGAATGAATTTATTGGAAGAAAAATGGTTGCCCATTCGCCGCCGCACTGGGCAGGTGGACTGGATAGCACCACATCAAATTGCCGAGCCAGATATAGTTGCGTTTGCGGCCAACAGATCAGACTTCAATGGTGCGCTGGCGCAAATGATGATTGGTTTGATGCAAACGACTACACCAATTGAGGACGAAGGCGACTGGGAAGACTTGCTGGATTTGCCGCCTAATGCTGAAGTTCTGCAAAAATGGTTTGTGCCAATTGCCGAAGCATTTGTGCTGGGTGGTGATGGCGCACGTTTTATGCAGGATTTCAGCCTAACCGCAGCAGAAGGTGCGGAATGCACGATTGATGCGTTATTGATAGATGCTGCAGGTGGTTCGGCGATTGATAAAAACACCGACCATTTCGTCAAGCGCAACACCATCAAGGCGATGTGTCCACATTGCGCGGCCACAGCTTTATTCACTCTGCAAACCAATGCCCCTGCAGGCGGTGCAGGACATCGCACCAGCTTGCGTGGTGGTGGCCCCTTAACTACGCTGGTGGTTGCCACGCCATCACGCAGCTTGTGGCAGGACTTGTGGCTCAATGTCAAACCGCAACCCGCTTTTCTGCAACAAGGTGGTGACGCGCAAAAAACGGCAAAGCACTTTACCTTTCCGTGGCTGGCCGACATTAACAAGATTCAACCTGCAGGTGGCGAAACACAACCGTTGCAGGTACATCCCCATCATCTATTTTGGGCGATGCCGCGCCGTATTCGTCTTGATTTTTCCAATGTGCAAATGGGACTGTGTGACGTCTGCAAACGAGATTCGGCACAACTGCTGCATCGTTATGTCACCAAGCCACAAGGCTTGAATTACAAAGGCGCGTGGCGCCATCCGTTTTCTCCATACTACGAAACCAAAGAAGACTGGCTGCCTGTGCATCCGCAACCCGGTGGATTTAGTTATAAAAACTGGCTGGCGTGGGTATTGGGCGTTAAGCAAGGCAAAAAATCAGTGCAAGCTGCGGGTATGGTGGATTATTTCTTTCAGGCGCGGGCAAAGTATCAAGCGTCAGGTCAATTCAGGCTATGGGTGTTTGGTTATGACATGGACAACATGAAACCTCGTTGCTGGTACGAAACCACCTTTCCTCTGTATGGTTTGGCAGATGCTGAGCGCGCAATACAAGGACATGTACAAGACCTTATCTCCAATAGAATTGAAGCGACAGAGCAAGCCGTTTTTTATTTGGGCAACGCTATTAAAGAAGCATGGTTTCCTAAAAAAGATGGAAAATCGGATGCGCGCGGGGATTTGAGTTTTGTTGATAAATCCTTTTGGGACAGTACGGAACTAAGCTTTTATCAGCAGCTGAATGACTTGATGGAGCAGGCACGCACGGAAACGGGGATTGATATGGATGATGCCAACTTCATTATTTCCTTGGGCGATACATGGCACAAAGTTTTGATCAAATGCGCGACCAAGCTGTTTGATGTGGATATTGTCGGCGCAGGCGCTATCGGCCAGCAAGACCCGCGCCGTATTGCGGAAGCCTATAACAGCCTGCAAAGAAATCTGTACGGTGATGCGATAAAAACCATCTTACGTTTGCCTGTGACCGAGAAGAAAAGCAAGCCTGGCAAAGAAGGTAAGAAAGCTAAATCATCCACCGAGCCACAGGCTCAATCGTCATTGTAGAGGGAAGAATAATGGAAGAGAAAAAATCAACACCCGTCGATGTTCTTTTTGCGAAACCGTTATTTCATTGGTGGCAAGGGTTGGAGGAAGACCGCGCCAGCCGTGCAGTATTGCAACGATGCGAGACACTGGATGCTGTCACGTTAAGCGATGCTTACCAGCGTTTTTATCGTTATATGCTGGCTTGCGGCTGGCCAGAAAATGCCAATGATTGGCAAAGAGACAAGCTGGCGGCCATTGCCGGATTGTTGGCGCACGTTAAAACCGACGACACGCAACGCTTGCCCATCAAAATGTCTGAATTGGCAGGTGATAAGCCTTTAGTGTCAGAACTGCGTTTTCGCGATTTGCTGAAAGTTGAAACCACCGATGATTTATTTATTAGCTTGCGTCGAGTATTGCCCTTGATAGGTCATCAGGCCAGTATTGAGCAACTGGCACACGATGTCTATTGGTGGAATGACGACATCAAAAAACAATGGGCATACAGCTATCGTTGGCCTGCTAAACCTGCAGCCTGAATTTCCATATCAAATTTTTACGAAAACACTCAAGGAGAAAACCATGTCCCGTTTTATTCAATTACATATCCTGACCAGCTACCCACCCTCAAACCTGAACCGCGATGATACTGGTCGCCCGAAAACTGCCGTGATTGGCGATTGCACCCGTTTGCGTATTTCTTCGCAAAGCCTGAAGCGTGCATGGCGCACTTCAGATATTTTTGAGGCCGCGCTGAAAGGGCATATTGGCACACGCACCAAAGAAATGGGTGTCAGCATTTATCAATCGCTGACCAAACAGGGTGTCGGCGAAAAAAATGCGCGTGAATGGGCAAAAACGATTGCCAGTCAATTTGGTAAATTGAAATCTGATAAAAAGACTGAAAACAACGAAGACCTGCACGTTGAGCAGCTTGTGCATTTCAATCCTGAAGAAGAAAAAGCGATTGCCGATTTGGTGACTCAATTGGTGGCGACAGCGACTGCACCTACAGAGGATGATTTGAAGCTGCTACGAAAGCAGCATACCGCTGTGGATATCGCGATGTTTGGCCGGATGCTGGCCTCATCACCTGCCTTTAACACCGAAGCCGCCGTACAAGTAGCGCACGCCATTACCGTGCATAAAGCTGCCGTCGAAGACGATTATTTTATTGCCGTTGATGATCTCAATACCGGTGAAGAGGACAAGGGTGCGGCGCATATCGGTGAACTGGGTTTTGGTGCAGGTGTGTTTTATTTGTATATCTGCATTGACCGTGAATTGTTGCAGAAAAATTTGGGCGGCGATGCCGGGTTGACACGAAATGCCTTGGATGCCTTCGTGCAGGCGGTTACCAAGGTGTCGCCCACCGGCAAGCAAAACAGCTTTGCTTCGCGTGCTTATGCCGGTTTTGTATTGGCAGAAAAAGGAGATCAACAACCACGCAGTTTGGCGCAAGCATTTCTGAAGCCAGTTAAACCCAATCAGGAAAGAGGCGAAGATACCTTGACCCGTGCCATCAAAGAATTAACCAAACGACGCGATAACTTCAATGCGGTGTATGGCGACTGCGCCGACGCCAGCGCGCAATTTAATGTTGAAACGGGTGAAGGAAGCCTGAGTGCTATAGCCAAATTTATAGCGGAATAGCCGCTATGGAAACCTTGATTTTTCAACTGCAAGCACCCTTGTCCTCGTGGGGTGACGTGGCGGTAGGTGAATATCGCCCTAGTGCAGAATATCCGAGCCAGTCCGCCATACAAGGCTTGCTAGGTGCTGCATTGGGTATAGATCGTGACGATAATGTTGCGCAAACGGCGTTACGCACCGGCTATCGTTTGGCAGTGGGTGTGCTGAGTCAGGGGCGATTGCTGCGCGATTACCATACCTCCCAGGTTCCTAGTCGCGTTGACCTGAAAAAACGGCCACACGCGACGCGACGGGATGAGTTGTCATTGCCTAAGCAGGACCTCAACACCATTTTATCGAGCCGTGATTATCGGCAAGATGCTGCCGCATTGGTGGCGGTGCAAACGGTGGCGAATGCGCCTCATTCATTAGCGCAGTTAGTCGAGGCGCTGAAAAAGCCAAAGTTTGTGCTGTATCTGGGACGCAAGTCTTGCCCTATTGCGGTGCCTTTGCATCCTTGTGTTTTGGACGTAGAAACCATCAACACGGCATTTTCGGATTATCAGCAACAATTGGCTGATCTGTGGCAACAGCAATTACCCAAACATACCGAGCCAAACAATTTAGCCATCCGGAAAATTATTTGGGGTGATGATTTCGGCGCGGATGACTTGTCAGTTGTTGGTGCGCAACGCGACTTGAGCATCATTCGTAAAGACCAGGTGATTACACGGCAAGGATGGCAATTCTCAGACCGTAACGAACATATTGCTTTGTTAGTGAAGGAATAAACGTCATGTATTTTAGTGTTATTACACCAGAAGAGAGTTTGTTGCGACAAGCGTCGCATGAGCTAGCGCAATCAGCCTCGATAGTGCATAAAAAAGAACCTTATGCCGAACATCAGTTGTTATGGCGATTTTTCCCGAGTGTAGAGGATCAGGCTCGCGATTTTATTTTTCGTCGTCATGATGTGGATCAGATTCCTCGGTTTTATGTGGTGTCAAAGCGCCCGCCTATCGCATTTAGCAATGCATGGAAGATACAGAGTAAAGACTATGCCCCGCAACTTGCTGAAGATCAACGCTTGTCTTTCCAACTTCGCGTTAATCCAGTGATTACAAAAAAAAATAGCGCAGGCAAATCGCAACGGCATGATGTTGTGATGCAAGCAAAAAAACAGCTATTGGCGGAACACGGATTTGGCAATGATGCAAAATGGAAAGAGTGGCAAGATGGGGATAACAAGCCCTTGCTGTATGAAATAGTGCAAAAGACTTGTATTGAGTGGTTGCAATCACGTGCAGGCAATAATGGCTTTACTATTATTACGGCAAGCGTTGATGCATATCAGCAGAATAAAGCGGGTGAGCGTGATATTCGCTTTAGTACCGTGGACTTTTCAGGAGAGCTGATCGTGACTAATCCTGAGTTATTCCAGCAAGTGCTATTTAACGGTTTGGGTCATGCCAAAGCCTTCGGCTGCGGATTAATGCTGGTACGCCGGAGCTAAATGATAGCCGGACTTCTGCCCCACTCAAACCCATCGCCATCAAGGAGCGTCTTTCCATCCTGTTTATCGACGAAAGGCAGCTTGATATTCTGGGTGAGGAATTTGCATTTAAAATCGGCATGGGCGATACTGCATCGCATCTGTAATGCAAAAAGAGGAAAATGATGAAAACAGTGACTAAAACATCCACTATCCCGCCGCTACGGGTAAACGAAGAAGTGCGTGCCGCTGCCGAGGCGGCGTTGATGGAAGGTGAAACGCTTTCCGGTTTTGTGCTGGAGGCGATTCAATTCAATATTCAGCGCCGGGCAATGCAGCAGGAATTTGTCGCACGCGGGCTGGCGGCGCGAGATGAGGCACGCAAAACAGGCAAATATATCTCGGCAGACGAGATGTTGGCAGGGTTGGATAAAACGCTGGCACGTTCGCGCAAGGCGGCTGCACGCAAGTGAATTACACGGTTCGCTTTACGCCCGCTGCCGCGAAGGATTTGCAACGCCTTTTCGACTTTCTTGCTGTGCAGGATGTGAAAGCCGCCAGACGTGCCCGTACCGCTATTGCCAAAGGATTGGAGTTCTTGCGCATGTTCCCTTTCAGTTGCCGCAAGGCATCGCCGGAGCATCCGCTATTGCGCGAGCTGATTATCAGTTTTGGCACGAACGGTTATGTCGCACTGTTTGAAATCGAAGACAGTCGGACTGTGACCGTGTTGGCCATACGTCATCAACGCGAAGAAGATTTCTTTTAAATTTCCTATGGCCGGACTTCTGCCCCCACTCAAACCCATCACCATCAAAGAGCGCCTTTCCATCCTGTTTATTGATAAAGGGCAGCTTGATGTCCTCGATGGCGCCTTTGTGGTGGTAGACAAAAATGGGGTACGTACTCATATACCCGTTGGGGGTGTGGCTTGTCTGATGCTTGAGCCCGGTACCCGTGTTTCCCATGCGGCAGTGGCGCTGGCCGCACGCGTGGGCACGTTGCTGGTGTGGGTTGGCGAAGCGGGGGTGCGGCTTTATTCTTCCGGCCAGCCAGGCGGCGCGCGTGCGGATCGATTGCTCTATCAGGCCAGGCTGGCATTGGACGACGATTTGCGGCTCAAGGTAGTGCGCAAGATGTACGCCATGCGCTTTGGTGAAGAGCCTCCCAGCCGCCGCAGTGTGGAACAGTTGCGCGGCATCGAGGGTGCTCGTGTGCGACAAACTTATCAACTGTTGGCCAAGAAATACGGCGTTGAATGGAAAGCGCGCAATTACGACACCAGCGAATGGGATAAAGGGGATATCCCCAATCGTTGCCTTAGCGCGGCAACTGCGTGCCTTTATGGCGTGACCGAAGCGGCAGTTCTTGCAGCAGGCTATGCACCGGCGGTAGGATTCATTCATACAGGGAAACCACTATCGTTTATCTACGATGTGGCCGATGTGTTTAAATTCGAGACGGTTGTCCCTGTCGCCTTCCGTATCGCGGCAAAAAATCCGCACAATGCAGAACAGCAGGTGCGCCTTGGCTGCCGTGATGCTTTTCGGGAAACGCGCCTGCTGGAAAGGATTATCCCTACCATCGAAGAAATGCTTGCGGCGGGTGAAATTACCCCGCCTACACCACCCGAAGAATCGGTTGCTCCCGCTATCCCTAATCCTGAAAGCCTGGGCGATGCTGGTCATCGTTCTTGAAAACGCACCGCCCAGATTGCGTGGTCGTCTTGCCGTGTGGCTACTGGAAATTCGCGCTGGCGTTTATGTCGGAAATTACTCCGCCAAGGTCAGAGACAACATCTGGAAACAGGTTGAAGAAGGTATAGAACAAGGGAATGCGGTGATTGCTTGGCGTACCAACAATGAAGCTGGCTTCGATTTCATGACATTGGGTGCGAATCGACGCATACCGGTGGAAATGGATGGCGCGAAACTCGTATCTTTCTTGCCGCTGGACGACGGTACTGTTCTTTAAAAAATAGAAGAATATTTCTGGCTGGGGGCGTAAAATTCAGCAACGATTCCATCGTTGAATTTTAGCTGGAAAAATTGGTGGAATTTAAGGTGTTTAAAAATCGCTGTAAATTCAGTGAGAAAGAAGAAGTGTGTTCCCCACGCCTGTGGGGATGAACCGGCGTGATTTATGCCGGTGTGGGTGACGCTGATGTGTTCCCCACGCCTGTGGGGATGAACCGAAACAGCCACGCAAGAAAAACGGCCAGTTTAAGTGTTCCCCACGCCTGTGGGGATGAACCGGCCACATTCCAGCCGCTGCTATTGAATCCAAAGTGTTCCCCACGCCTGTGGGGATGAACCGCCGCTTTTGCTGGAATCGGCGCAGCAAGTGACGTGTTCCCCACGCCTGTGGGGATGAACCGCAGATAAAACCGCAGTCGGTAACGCGAGTGAATGTGTTCCCCACGCCTGTGGGGATGAACCGATGACGCGGGGGTTATCTGAGCATGATATTAAGTGTTCCCCACGCCTGTGGGGATGAACCGGTTACGGCGAACGGATACACGAGCACAGCGGCGTGTTCCCCACGCCTGTGGGGATGAACCGCACCATATGCAGACTTACTGGCTAAGGTTTTGCGTGTTCCCCACGCCTGTGGGGATGAACCGCTTGGTAACTTATGGAAATATAGAGTAGGCGAGTGTTCCCCACGCCTGTGGGGATGAACCAGGGTAAGCAGGTCGTTATCGATCACTTGATACCGTGTTCCCCACGCCTGTGGGGATGAACCAGGTGACCGCCTTGGGCTCGCAGGTGCTATTGGAGTGTTCCCCACGCCTGTGGGGATGAACCGGCAAACGGGGATACGTGGGCGGCATCGTTTAGGTGTTCCCCACGCCTGTGGGGATGAACCGAATTGGTTTGCGTTACTGAGAGCACAGATTAAGTGTTCCCCACGCCTGTGGGGATGAACCGCAAATCCGCCTTTGATGATATAGGCGATTTAAGTGTTCCCCACGCCTGTGGGGATGAACCGAAATGCGGATTAATTTAATTATAGCTACTGAAGTGTTCCCCACGCCTGTGGGGATGAACCGCCTTCCGAAGTGGGCGCTGTAATTTCTGTAATGTGTTCCCCACGCCTGTGGGGATGAACCGAGAATGGTAAACAGTACATTACGCAATGCAACGTGTTCCCCACGCCTGTGGGGATGAACCGACTTTAAAAAAGGTCAGAAAGAGACATTAGACGTGTTCCCCACGCCTGTGGGGATGAACCGCAGCTTGCAGGTTGCAAATACAGAGTGTCTGATGTGTTCCCCACGCCTGTGGGGATGAACCGCGGTTTAACATGGTCAGTTTCGATTAGTCAAAGTGTTCCCCACGCCTGTGGGGATGAACCGCGTTGATTCGTCCTAGGTGCTGCTCTGCCTCAGTGTTCCCCACGCCTGTGGGGATGAACCGATTTTTCTCCCCCTTGGAGTTCTGTAAATAACGTGTTCCCCACGCCTGTGGGGATGAACCGCATCGGCACAGCAATCAGCCAGCCTGATTAAAGTGTTCCCCACGCCTGTGGGGATGAACCGTTTCCTCCTACATTGCCAGAATTTTTAATGATGTGTTCCCCACGCCTGTGGGGATGAACCGGTATCAGCGCGCCTAGCGTAGGGCCTATTTAAGTGTTCCCCACGCCTGTGGGGATGAACCGAAAATTAGGAGAATGTAAATTTAAAATAGAATTGTGTTCCCCACGCCTGTGGGGATGAACCGACTTTTATTTAATATTTAATCGTACACTTGATGTGTTCCCCACGCCTGTGGGGATGAACCGCAGAAACATCGAAATTAGTATAATGAGCAAGTGTGTTCCCCACGCCTGTGGGGATGAACCGTTATTGAAACTACGTGATAAATATTCATAAAATGTGTTCCCCACGCCTGTGGGGATGAACCGCGAGAATGCGATTAATTGAAATTTGCGGAATCGTGTTCCCCACGCCTGTGGGGATGAACCGGGTCTAGCGCAGGGATGTACCCATTGCAACGAGTGTTCCCCACGCCTGTGGGGATGAACCGCAGCTAGCGCCGATTTTGTAAGCGAAATTGAGGTGTTCCCCACGCCTGTGGGGATGAACCGGAAACCATTGTGGTAGATATATTCTATCCTGAGTGTTCCCCACGCCTGTGGGGATGAACCGAACACCATTCATGTCCTGACCAGACATAGGAACGTGTTCCCCACGCCTGTGGGGATGAACCGGGGAAGAATGGGCGCGGCAACTTGGTGAAGGTGTGTTCCCCACGCCTGTGGGGATGAACCGACGGCAGGTTAAAAGGCACGTTGCAATTTGCAGTGTTCCCCACGCCTGTGGGGATGAACCGTCAACACAAATGATTGCGTTGTCGTAACAGTTGTGTTCCCCACGCCTGTGGGGATGAACCGCAATTTGTTTGTGCCATTATTGTTCATCAGAAGTGTTCCCCACGCCTGTGGGGATGAACCGGCAGCAAGCTCAGGCTACTACAGCACGGCAGCGTGTTCCCCACGCCTGTGGGGATGAACCGTTGCTGGCTGCATCACTATGCATGGTGATTTTGTGTTCCCCACGCCTGTGGGGATGAACCGCAATTGCCGGATGAGTTGGTATTCGGCGTGGTGTGTTCCCCACGCCTGTGGGGATGAACCGCTGGGGTATCTTACCCCATAGAATGGCAAAATGTGTTCCCCACGCCTGTGGGGATGAACCGAACGGTTACACCAGCACGGCAGCCGGAGCTTAGTGTTCCCCACGCCTGTGGGGATGAACCGACTCAAAAAAACGCCGGTGTCGTCGCAGTCGCGTGTTCCCCACGCCTGTGGGGATGAACCGTCGTCTTTATGTCTTTATGTCCCATCCACACCGTGTTCCCCACGCCTGTGGGGATGAACCGCGCCCGTCATTAGTCTGCATTTGGCACGTTCCGTGTTCCCCACGCCTGTGGGGATGAACCGCCTCGGTGGGTTACCCCCACGTGACAACATTCGTGTTCCCCACGCCTGTGGGGATGAACCGCTACTCAGAGCTGACTGGGAGTTCGCTGTGAAGTGTTCCCCACGCCTGTGGGGATGAACCGCCAAGAAAACACCGATTCGCTCATTGAGCGGCGTGTTCCCCACGCCTGTGGGGAGTTCCTGGTTTGAGCGAGGATACGCGCCAGCTTGCAGCGGTGTTCCCCACGCCTGTGGGGGGGGCTATGGTAGTTACGAAGGGTAATATGGCACCGGCGTCTTTTTTGCGTCTCTAAGAAATGGCGGAGCAGAATTGCGCCAGTGCGTTGTTCGGTCGTTGAGGATTTGTTGTCGGACAGGTCGCCAGCGGCCATTCCCTGATTGCAGACGTTACAGACATGGCGTTGTGCCGCGTTTCGCGCTGATGAAACTTGCGGCGGCGGTCAAGGGAGCAGATTTTCATTCGCGATTCATTTGGCCGCTTCCCGTATCAGCAAGGTGCGTTTGCGTTCTATCCCCCAGCGATACCTCGAAAGTGCGCCGTCGTTACGTACCACGCGGTGGCATGGAATGGCGACGGCAAGTGCGTTGGCGGCACATGCCTGCGCGACGGCACGTGCCGCTTTTGGCGAGCCGATGCGCTCGGCGATTTCGCTGTAGCTGGCGGTCGAGCCGGCGGGAATCTGACGTAGAGCCTGCCAAACACGTTGCTGGAAAACCGTGCCGCGTATATCCAGAGGCAGATCGAGTCCGCGTGCCGGGGCCTCGACGAAGCCGACTACCTGCGCCACCCATTGTTCAAAATCGCTGTCGCCGCCGGTTAATTCCGCATGGGGGAATCTGTCCTGCAGGTCGCGTACCAGCATGTCGGCATCGTCTCCCAGCAGGATCGCGCATACGCCCATCTCGGTTGCCGCGACCAGTATCGCGCCCAGGCTGCATTCGCCCACCGCAAAGCGTATCGCAGTATCGGCGCCGCCGGCACGGAAATCGGTCGGCGTTATGCCCAGTATCTGCTTCGATTCGGCGTAAAAACGTCCGCTGGAATTAAAGCCTGCGCCATAAATAGCATCGGTGATCGTCGCGCTGCGTGCAAGTGCGTGCCGCACCTGTTGTGCGCGATGTGCCGTCGCATAGCCCTTGGGCGTGACGCCGGTGATCGCCTTGAAGATGCGGTGAAAATGGAATCGGCTTAATCCGGCCTGCTGCGCCAGCGTGTCAAGGTCAGGTGCCACCTCGGCGTTTTTAATTTGTCGACAGGCCTCGGCTACCATCGTGGCGTATTGCTCGGTCAGGGATGGCTGATCCGGCTTGCAACGCTTGCATGGCCGGTAACCCGCCTGCTCTGCATCGGCACAGGTGGCATGAAAACGTACGTTTTCGCGGCGGGCCAGGCGCGAAGGGCAGGATGGGCGGCAATACACCCCTGTCGTCGAGACGGAATAATAGAATTGGCCATCGGCGCCAGCATCGCGGTGTACAACCGCCGCCCAGCGTGCGTCGTCGTCCGCGTTGAAGGCAGGGTTATTTTGAGTCGGCAGGGCAGGCATGATGGTGTTCCTCGCTCGCATTTTGCACTGATGATTCATTTTAGCGAGGATTTTACCGGGCGCACTCCGTTTCTTGCTGTGGAATCGAACCGGTGGCGATTTTGTGCTGGCGGCAAGTGATGCAGGTGATTGCGCGTCGGATGGGGCGCGGAAGGGTCGCGCTATGGCGCAGTCTTGCTGTCGCCTGACTCCGCCTTGGGTTCGCGATTGAGCAGTGCTTCAACCGCGGTTTTCGGTGCGACGCCCTGATACAGTATCTGGCACACGGCATGGACGATGGGCATGTCCACGCCAAGCTGTTGCGCGAGCTGATCGACTTCACGTGCGGTGGTGACGCCTTCGGCGATGTGGCCGAGATCACGCAGGATGGCTTCCAGGCTCATGCCGGCGGCCAGACGCAAACCGACCTGGCGGTTGCGTGACAGGTCGGCAGTGGCGGTGAGGATCAGGTCGCCCATGCCGGTGAGTCCCATGAAGGTCTCGGTCTGGCCGCCCAGCGCATGGCCGAGGCGGGTCATTTCGGCGAGGCTGCGCGAAATCAGTGCCGCGCGGGCGTTGTAACCGAAGTGCAGGCCGTCGGAAATGCCGGCGGCGATGGCGATGACATTCTTTAACGCGCCGCCGACTTCCACGCCGATGACATCGGTGCTGGTGTAAACCCGCAGATGATGATCGTGCAGCAGGCTGGCGACGCACAAGGCAGCAGGATTCTGGCTGGCGAGGGTGAGTGCAGTGGGCAGCCCTGCTGCGACTTCCTGGGCAAAACTTGGGCCGGATAATACGCCGCGCGGGGTGGTCGCAGGCAGCGTTTCGGCTGCGACCTGATGCGGCAGTTTCATGGTGCCCGATTCGAAACCCTTGCATACCCAGATCACCGGTGTGTATGCCACCTGATCGGCAATGCTCTTGAGTACGCTGCGAAAGGCGCCGCTCGGTGTTGCGACGATGACGACATCGGCTACGGCGACCGTGGCCGCGAGATCGGCAGAAAATGCGAGCTGTTCGGGTAGCGCAACGCCCGGCAAATACCTCGCATTGGTGCGGGTTTGCTGCATCGTGGCAACTTGTGCCGGATTGCGTGCCCATAAAGTCACGTCATGGCGCTTGGCAAAATTGACGGCGAGCGCTGTGCCCCATGCCCCCGCGCCGAGTATCGCGATATTCATGCGCCCCACACCTGATCGAGTTTGATATAGCCGACGCTCTGGTCGGGCAGGCGCACTTTTGCCCAGCCGCCGCTGGCGTTTTCCAGCCATTCCAGAATGACGCCTGCAGCGACCTGTGCGTTGACGGGGGCGTTGTCTTGCGCCTGGGCGCGGATCTGGGTGGCATGGCGCACGACGACGGTATGGGTTGCCGAAAGTTGCGCGGCTTGTATCCATGCCATCGCGCCGCTGCTGTCACGCACTTTTGCCCATCCGGTAATGCTGACCACAACTTCCAGCGGGTAGCCTTTGCTCAGCACGAATAGTGGCCTGGCTGTCGTCGATGGTGCGTCATACAGTACCGCCGCCGGATTTGCGGTTGAGCGGAAATCCAGTGCTTGTGCCGGCACTGCAGCCAGCATGAGGATGGATAGGAGTAAGCGCCGTATCATGCCAGTTTTAGTGCGTGGTGCCGGTTTCGTTGGATTCCTGCTGTTGCTGCATGTACATGGCTTCAAAATTGACCGGATTCAGGATCACCGGCGGGAAGCCTGCGCGCGTCACCAGATCGGAGACGGTTTCGCGCAAATACGGGAACACGATATTGGGGCAGCCGATACCCAGTACCGGGTTCAGTTGTTCGGCAGGGATCTGGGCGATGCGGAAAATGCCGGACTGGGCGACTTCGACCAGGAACATCACCTTGTCGCCGATTTTGGCGGTAACGGTTGCGGTAAGGGTGGTCTCGTAGATGTCTTCAGCGACAGGCGCGCTATGCGTGGCCAACTGCACGTCGATTTCAGGTGCGTCGCGCTCCAGGAAAATTTGCGGTGCGTTAGGCACTTCTACTGATAAATCCTTGACGTACAGTTTTTCAATCGCAAAAACCGCTTGTTGTTCCTGATCGTTCATGACGACTCCGTGAGGTTAATTTAAAAATCTCATTTTAACCCGAATGTGGGCGATTAGGTTGAGGTAAAATCGCTGAATGAACCTGCAAACAGCTTATCAGCGTACTCTCGTCCTTACCCTCGTCGTCAAGCTCGCCTTGGCGTTTTTTCTGCCGATGTCGGGGGACGAGGCGTATTTCATCATCTGGGCCAGACATCTCGATTTCGGTTATTACGATCATCCGCCGATGGTGGGCTGGATCATCTATCTGCTGCGCTTCATCGGCGACGGCGAGCTGGTGATGCGTTTGCCGGCGGTGCTGTTTTCCACGCTGATCGGCATGGGCATCTATCGCCTGCTCAAGCCGCTGGATGCCAGCCGCGCCGCACTCGCGGCGATGATCTTCCTGATCTCGCCGGTCAATATCATGGACGTGCTGATCACGACCGATACGCCGCTGATCCTGTTTGTGTTCCTCTCGGTGTATGCGCTGGTGCGTGCTTTGCAGCGCGATCAGCTGGGCTGGTACGTGCTTTCGGGCGCGGCGATGGGTCTGGCGTTCCTGTCCAAGTATTTTGCGGTGCTGCTGGGGCTGGCGTATCTGGTATTCTTCCTGTTTACGCCGCAGCGCAGGCAGCGCTGGTTCGGTTTTCTGCTGCTGGTGCTGGCGGCGATGCCGTTCGTGGCGGTGAATGTGTACTGGAATTACACGCATTGCTGGGACAACATCCTGTTCAACCTGTACAACCGCAATCAGGGCGCGCAGTTCTCGTACAAGGATGTGCTGACTTATCTGGGCACGACGCTGTACCTGATGACGCCGCCCATCGTGTATTACTGGTGGCGGCAGCGCGGTGCGGCCAGGCCGTTTGCCCGGATTGATTTCAGGCTGTACGCCTTTGCATTCTGGGTGCCGATCGCCTTCTTCCTGCTGCTGTCGGTGAAAAAAACCATCGGTCTGCACTGGGTACTGGCGTTCTATCCGTTCTTCTACCTGTTGCTGGCCCTGCATTTGACGGTGCCGCAACTGCTCAGGACCGCGAAATTCATGGCCTGGTTTACGGCGGTGCATCTGCTGATCATCGCCGGTTTGCTGGCTGCGCCGGCTTCTGCATGGCAGCACAGCAAGAAGCTGTATAGCGGCTATGTGTTCCTCATGCACAATGATGAGGTGCTCGCTGCATTGCGCCCTTACCAGCATGATTTCCTGATGGCGACGGACGGTTATTCCAATTCGGCCATCATCTCCTATCACGCCGGCCGGGAGTTCTTCGTGTACGGTGCGGGGTCGCAGCATGCCCGGCAGGACGACATGAATACCGATTACCGGCAGATGGCGGGGCGCAACATTCTTACCATCGACAAATCGCCGCCCGAGCTGCGGAAATATACGCCGTATTTTGCGCGCGTCGAAGTGCGCGAGCTGAAAGTGCGCGATGCGATTTTTTATCTGACGCTCGGCTATAATTTTAATTACCCGGCCTATCATGACGGCATCCTCACGCAAATTCGTGACCGTTATTATCGGATCCCGGCGTTTCTGCCTTACAAAAACTGTTACTTTTGCGATAAATATTTTGCCGGCGCCAGTTGCCCGCGCTGATTGGGGAAATATGAGCACTTCAGCCATACCTGTATTGAGCAGGCCATTATCCGGCTGGGGGCGTTATCCGGTCGAAGTTTGTGATCAGGTGCGCCCCGAGCGCTATCAGGATTTGCGGCCTACAGCCGCCCAGCAGATCGCTCGCGGGCAGGGACGCAGTTATGGCGATGCCGCGCTGGGCAAGCAGGTAATCCTGACCGAACGCGTCAATCGCCTGCGGGAATTCAATACCGCGACCGGCGTACTGCGCGCTGAAGCAGGCATAACGCTGGCAGAGATACTCGACGTGATCGTGCCGCAGGGCTGGTTTCTGCCGGTGACGCCGGGAACCCGGTTCGCGTCGTTGGGCGGCTGTGTCGCGGCGGACGTGCATGGCAAGAATCACCATACGGACGGCGCCTTCAGCCAGCATGTCATCGCAATCGAGTTGATACTGGCGGACGCCAGCCGGGTGACCTGCTCGGCTTCGCACAATGCGGCGTTATTCTGGGCGACGGTGGGGGGCATGGGGCTGACCGGCATCATCGGCGAAGTGAGCCTGCAGCTCATTCCCGTCAGCAGTCCGTTTATGCAAGTGCGGCATCACACTTCAAGAAATCTGGGGGAGACTTTCGCGCTGTTCAACAATGCGACGCTGGACGATAAATACACCGTGGCGTGGATAGATTGCCTGGCAAGCGGCATCAGTCTGGGGCGCAGTGTGCTGATGTGCGGCCACCATGCCGAGCAGGAAAATTATCCCGTGGCGTTGCCCCAGACCGCGCGGCCCAGGCGGTCACGCAGTATTCCGTTCGATTTGCCGGCGATGGCATTGAATCCGTTCACGGTGAAGCTGTTCAATGCACTGTATTACCGGCAACAGGGCCGCAAGACCGCGCCATTCCTGGCGCATTACACCGAGTATTTCTATCCGCTGGACGGCATTGCGCACTGGAACCGGTTGTATGGCAAGCGCGGCTTCGTGCAGTATCAGTGCGTGATTCCGGACAGCGGCGCGTTCGAGGCGGTGACGGCGTTACTGAAAACGCTGTCGCAAAGCCGCCGTCCGTCGTTCCTTGCGGTATTGAAACGCCTCGGCCCGCAGGATCAGGGTTTGCTGTCGTTCCCGATGACGGGATATACCCTGGCGCTGGACATTCCGCTGCGCGACAGCGGCGTATTCGCATTGCTCAAAAAGCTGGACGAGATCGTGCTGCATTACGGCGGACGCGTGTATCTGGCGAAAGATGCGGTGCTTACGCCGCAGGAATTCCGCGTGATGTATCCGCGTTATGCGGAATGGCTGGCGATCAAGCAGGATGTCGATCCGGCGCTCCGCTTCCAGTCCAGCCTGTCACGTCGATTGGGGATAGGCTATGCGTAAAACCGTACTTGTTCTGGGTGCCACTTCCGCCATTGCTCGCGCCACTGCCGAGGCTTTTGCGGCGAAGGATTACGATCTCTACCTCGCAGGGCGTAATGGCGACGAGCTTGCGCGTATCGCCGCTGACTTGCAGCTGCGCTATCGCGTCACTGTCTTCAGCGGCCTGTTTGCCGCTGAAGACACCAGTAGTCATGGCCGCTTTTTCACCCGGGCGCTTGCCGAGATGGGCGGGATGGATGGCGTGGTGCTGGCGCTCGGTCACCTCGGCGACCAGCAGGCCGCACGCGATTTCAGCGTGGGCGCAGAAGTGATATTGATCAACTTCACCGCCGCTGCGTCGATACTCAGCCATTGCGCCAATTATCTGGAAGCGCGCAAGCAGGGCTTCATCATCGGCATCAGCTCGGTGGCCGGCGACCGCGGGCGGCAGAGCAACTATACCTATGGCGCCGCCAAGGGGGCGCTGAGCCTGTATCTGCAAGGTTTGCGCAACCGGCTGTTCGCGAGCGGCGTGCGGGTCATCACCGTGAAACCGGGTTTTGTCGATACCGCAATGACTTACGGCATGCCTGGCCTGTTTCTGGTGGCTTCGCCGCAATACATCGGCGAGCGCATCGTGCGCGCGCTGGGCAGATCCGGCGATGTGATTTACCTGCCGTGGTTCTGGCGCTACATCATGCTGATTATCAAGGCCATTCCTGAAGCCGTGTTCAAGCGTCTGAAATTATGACCAGGCCGGTGGTCGCCGCATTCGATTTTGACGGGACGCTGACCCATGGCGACAGTTTTCTGCCGTTCCTGCGCGCAGTGGCGGGCAATGTGCGCTATGCGCAGCAGATGCTCAGCCTGTCTCCGGTGCTGCTGGGTTATGGTCTGGGGCTGGTGAAAAATCATCATGCCAAGGCGCGGGTGCTGGCCAAGTTTCTGAGCGGAAAGGAAGTCGAGGCCATCCGGCAGATCGCGCATGATTTCGCTACGCGGCAACTGCCTGCACAGATCCGCCCCGGCGCATTGGCGCGTTTGCGCTGGCACCAGCAACAGGGCCATCGCTGCGTGATTGTCAGCGCTTCGCTGGAGTGCTATTTGCAGCCGTGGGCGCAGACGGTGGGCATTACCGAGATCATCGGCTCGCGTCTGGTGACGGCTGCGGATGTCTATACCGGGCAGCTGTCCGGTGCCAATTGCTACGGGGTCGAGAAAACGCGACGACTGCAGGCGCTACTGGGGGAGCGTGAGGCGTACACGCTGTATGCGTACGGCGACAGCAAAGGCGACCGTGAGCTGCTGGCGCTGGCAGATCACGCTTATTACCGTCGGATGCCTGAAGTTTAAACGGCCACGGGCAGTTTTTCCAGCCATTGCTCAACCGGTTCCGGGCGGCCGAACAGGTAGCCCTGATGAATGACCCGGCCATGCCTGTTCAGGAAATCCACCTGTTCCTGAGTCTCGATGCCTTCTGCGACGACCTGCAAATGCATATGGCGTGCTACCGCCAGTATGGTCTCCACCAGTACCGCAGCGTTGCTGTCGGTGGTGATGTCGTCAATGAAGCTCTTGTCGATCTTCAGTTCCCGGATCGGCAGGCGCTTCAGGTGCGACAGGCTGGAATAGCCGGTGCCGAAGTCGTCCATCGAGAAATGGATGCCCAATGCGCTGAGCATGTTCATTTTCGCAATGGCCTGGTCGATATCGCCTATCACCAGGCCTTCGGTCACTTCCAGTGCCAGATGGCTGGCATCGGCGCCGGTCGCTGCCAGTTGCAGTTTGATCTCCTCGATGAAGTCGACACGCCGGAAATGCCGCGGGCTGACGTTGACTGAAATGCGCAATGCACTATTCCGCGCCTGAAGTTGCGCCAGCAATTGGCACACGCCAGCCATCATCCAGCGGTCTATCGCCACGATCAGGTCGGAGGTTTCCGCCAGCGCGATGAATACCGAGGGCGGGATCAGGCCGCGTTCCGGGTGTTGCCAGCGTACCAGCGCTTCAGCGCCGATTTGCACTCCGTTCGCGTTGACCTGCGGCTGCAGATACAGGCGCAGCTGATTCTGCGCGACCGCCTGATGCAGTTCCTGCTCCAGCTGGTACAGTTGCATGATGCCCTGTCCCATCGCGGCTTCAAAGAACACGATGCGGTTGCTGTCTGCGGATTTGGCCTGGCGCATGGCTATGTCTGCATGGTGCAGAACGTTGAGCGCGGTTTCGTTCGACGATTCGGTGATGATGCTGATACCGATGCCGGCATCGAGATGGATCAGCTTGCCTTCGACTTCGATGCCGTTGCGCAGCAGATTGCGCAGTTTCTCCGCGACTACCAGGATCTCGTGACCGGTTGCAGTACGGTCAGCGCTCATGCACGGCAGCAGCAGCGCAAACACGTCCGAATCCAGTCGCGCCAGCACATCTTCCGTGCGCAGCGCCTGGCCGAAATGCCCGGCGATGGCCTTGAGTGCCGCATCGCCGGTGATCAGGCCAAAAGCTTCGTTGATGTTCTTGAAGCGGTCAATGTCGAGCAGCAATACATAGGCGATCAGGCCTTCGCGCGCGGCATTGGCCAATGCCTGCTCCAGCCGGTTGAGGAACAGGGCCCGGTTCGCCAGGCCGGTAAGCGGGTCGCGCCAGGACAGATTCTCGATCTTCGCCTGCGCACGATGCATGGTGCTGATGTCGGCAAAAACCGCAATGTAATTAATGAGCTTTCCTTTGGCATCCCTGATCGCACTGATGGTTTGCCATTCCGGGAAAGTCTCGCCATTTTTGCGCCGGTTCCAGGTTTCCCCGGCCCAGCTACCTTCGTTCAGCAATGCTTGCCACATGGCCTGATAGTGATGCTTGTCATGGCGGCCGGAGCTGAGCAGGCGCGGATTCTTTCCCAGAACTTCCTCTTCGCTGTAGCCGGTGATGCGGCAGAATGCCGGATTGACCGCGATGATGTTGACCGCCGCGTCAGTGACGATAATGGCTTCATCCGTGGTTTCGAAGACACGGCTGGCCAGTTGCTGACGTTGTGTCGCCTGCGTTTGCTCGGTCCGGTAGCGATACAGCGCCAGGCCCGCTAACGCCAACAAACCCAGAAGTGCGGTCAGGGAGATCAGCATGGCGTCGGCAGGAAGCTTGCCTGGTTTGAGAGTTGCCGGACTGTTACTGGCTGCAGGCGGCGTGATTTAAGTCGTCCGCCGCAGTCGCATAAGCGGGGTTTCATGTTGAAATTGCCGTCGAATATATTCAGTGCTGGACACCGAGAGCAGCGGTGGGCGTCAGCACTTTCAATTTTTGACGGTGGGATGCCGCTGCCGATTTGATCTGTCTGACTCCCGTATTTTGCTGGAATTTGAAAACGCTGACGGCCATCGCGAGTCCGTTGGATTGTTCGAACAGACTTTCGGCGGCGACCGCGGCTTGTTCGACCAGGGCGGCATTTTGCTGAGTGATCCGGTCCATTTCGTTGATGGCGCGATTGACCTGATCGACACCGATACCTTGTTCGCGGCTGGCGGCAGTGATCTCGCTAATCATTTGGGTGACTTTTTGCACTGAATTAACGATGTCTTCCACGGTGAGTCTGGTTTCCTGTACCAGCTTGTTGCCTTCATCGACCTTGTCGGCAGATTCATCGATCAGCACCTTGATTTCTTTTGCGGCAGCGGCGGAACGCTGCGCCAGACTGCGCACTTCGGTGGCGACTACGGCAAAGCCGCGGCCTTGTTCTCCGGCACGCGCAGCTTCGACCGCGGCATTGAGGGCGAGGATATTGGTCTGGAATGCAATGCCGTTGATTAGGCCGATAATGTCGGAAATCTTATGCGCGGAACTGCTTATGCCGTTCATCGTGTCGCCGACCTGGCTGACGATGGTGCCGCCTTTGATGGCGATGGTGGATGCGGCTTCGGCCAGTTGGTTGGCCTGCATCGCATTGCTCGCATTGCCCTTTACGGTGGAGGCGAACTCTTCCATGCTGGCGGCGGTTTCCTGCAAGCTTGATGCTTGCGACTCAGTGCGATTGGCCAGATCCATATTGCCGTCCGCGATTTCCTTGGCGCTGGTATTGAGGGTCGCGATATTGGTGCGGACGTCGCCAATGATGGAAACCAGGTTGATATTCATCTGCTCCAGGGCCTGCAGCAGCTGTCCGGCATCATCGTTCTGAACGGAATGGAATTTGACGGTGAGGTCGCCACCGGCGATCGCGCGGGCGATATCGGTGGCCTGTTTTAACGGCTGAGCGACCCGCTTGATCAGGAATACCCATAGATTGAGGGTGATTGCGAGCGCCATGAAGACAGATGCCAGTATCCACGCTTGACTATGGATATCGAACAGATCGGGCAGCGCGTAGGCGATGAATGAAAACAGCATGATCAGCATTGCGCTGAGATGGATACGCGTTGTGAATGGCGTAGTGCCCAGTCGGGATAGTGCGCCTGCCAGACCGGTACGCACGACCTGGCCGCGGCAGACTTTCAGGCCATTAGCCTGGTTGTTGAGGAATTTCTGGTAAATCGGTGCCGTGGCGTCGATCGTTTCACGTTCAGGCTTGGTGCGTACTGACATATAACCGACCACCTGGCCGTTTTCCCGGATCGGCGTGGCATTGGCTTTAACCCAGTAATAGTCACCGTTCTTGCAGCGGTTTTTGACCAGGCCGGTCCACGGCAAGCCCAATTTCAGGGTTTGCCACATGTCGGCAAATGCCTCTCTGGGCATGTCCGGGTGACGCAAGATATTGTGTGGTGCGTCGAGTAGTTCGTCCGGGCTGAATCCGCTGACTTCGCAAAAATACGGATTTACGTAAACGATTCTGCCGGCAAGATCGGTTTTGGAAACAATCGAGCGTTCTTCATCCAGTACATATTCATGATCGGTGACGGGCATATTGATACGCATTTATTTTTCTTTCTGCTGCCAAACGGAGCTGGAGGAATTGAGCGTGATGGTATTCTTATATTCTTATATTCTTATCTTGTTGTCAAATATCTGTAACTTTTGAAGATCCAATAGTGTGAATCCCGATATTTCGAAAGCTGATGTGTGCGTTGGCACAGCAGCATCATCGAGGGTCTGGCTTATAGAATCATGAACGCCGGGTATGTATTGGCGGCGGAAGGGATGGAAACCGAATTCGTTTTAGATAAAATTAAAAGATCGGATTCAGTCATGGTCAAGGTTATCTGTTCGGCAGACCGGCCATTGCGTCTGCGGCGGCATCGCTGTACCTGAATAGCGCCTGGGCGCGAGTCCCTTTCGTGCATGAATCAGCTATATTCTCCTTGTGTTTTTGGCAATAGGCTTTAGCATATCGAAGTTAGCGTTTTCGAATTCTCATCATGAAATTTCAGCATCTTCCTATCGGCGCGCATTTTGAATTTGAAGGCAGGTGTTACACTAAAGTCGGCCCGCTGGTGGCAGCGGAAGAAGGCGGCGGCCAGCGCATGATTCCGCGTTACGCGGTGTTGCGGGGCTTGAACGATGTAGCCGCGGCGGCGGCGCCGATTACCGTGCCGCAACTGGAGGCCGCTGAAGTGTCAGCGGCTTTTGCAGAATTCGAGCAGCTAGCGGGGCAGATGCTGCATGAGGCGACAAATGCAGACCCTGCCCGCCAGGCAGCCGTGCAAGCCGCACTAACGGTTGCGGGGCAGGTATTTCGTAACAGGCTGAATATAAAATAAATGAAAACAATATTGAATTTGTGGCGGCTGATGCGCCCGCACCAGTGGCTGAAAAACAGTTTCGTGTTCACCGGGCTGCTGTTCGGCCATGCCTGGCATGACGGCCATCTGGTATTGCAGGTCGTGCTGGCTGCGCTGGCCTTTTCGCTGATGTCGAGCGCGGTATATATCATCAACGACATGGTGGATTGCGGGCAGGATCGCCTGCATCCGGAAAAATGCCTGCGTCCGCTCGCGGCCAATCAGCTCGGCATGAGCACAGCCGGTGTGTTCGCGGCGCTGCTGATGCTGATCGCCTTGCTACTGGCGGGATGGGTGGCGGCGATGGTACTGGTGATCATCGTGCTGTATGCACTGATGAATCTGTCGTATTCATTGCGTCTGAAGCATGTCGTTATCCTTGATGTGTTCATTATCGCCGCGGGCTTCATGCTGCGGATACTGGCAGGTACGCTGGGTGTCGGCATTCCGCCGTCGCAGTGGCTGCTGTTGTGCGGGCTGATGGTTACGCTGTTTCTGGGGTTCGCCAAACGCCGCGCCGAGATCATCGAGCTGGCCGAGACCAAAACCGCGCACCGCAAGGTGCTGGCGCATTACAGCCCGGTGCTGCTGGACAAGATGATAGGCATCACCGCGTCCGGCGTGATCATGAGTTACAGCCTGTATACCATGAGCCCCGACACGGTCCATACCCACGGCACCAGCAATCTGATTTATACCGTGCCTTTCGTGATGTACGGCGTGTTCCGTTATATCTATTTGCTGCATCAGCAACATGGCGGCGGCGATCCGTCGCGCGATGTGGTGCGCGACCCGCATATGCTGCTGGCGGTGCTGGCCTGGGGCGCGGCGACGTTTTGGCTGATCCGCTGATGCAACTTCATCCATTGCATGGCTGGCGTCGGCACGCGCTGATATGGGTAGTGCTGCTGAGTGTGGCCGGCTATCTCGGCTCGGTATTGTGGAGCGGCTGGGAAGAGGTGACGGCGGTCATCGCGCAAGTGGGTTGGCTGGTGACCGGCGCGGCGCTGTTATTGTCCCTGCTCAATTACGTGCTGCGCTTTGTGCGCTGGCAGCTGTATCTGGCGCAGCTGGGGCATACGTTGCCGTGGCGCGAACATTTCCGCATTTACATGGCTGGTTTCAGCATGACCATCGTGCCCGGCAAAGTCGGCGAGACTATTCGCAGCGTATTTCTCAAAGCACACGGTGTGGATTACGCCAAAAGCGTTGCGGTATTCTTCAGCGAGCAGGCATCGAACCTGATCAGTATGGTGATACTGGCGGCGCTGGGCGTCTGGGTGTATCCGGCAGCGCAGCCGTTCGTGCTGATACTGAGCGGTGTGCTGATCGCTGGTCTGGTGGTGCTGCAACAGGGTCGCTTGCTCGCCATGCTGGATGGCTTTTTTCAGCGATGGCTTACGTCGGGGCTGGCAAAGATAGCGCATGCCGCATTCACCACGGTGCGCCATGCTGGATCGTGTCTGCGTTTTCCGGTATTGTCGCTAGGCCTCGCCATCGGCGTGGTGGCGTGGGGCGCCGAGGGTGTGGCGCTGTATTTCATGTTGCACAGTCTGGGCAGTGACATCAGCCTGCAGACGACGATGTTCATTTATGCGTTTTCCATGCTGGTCGGCGCGATCAGCTTTTTGCCAGGCGGTCTGGGCGGCGTCGAGGCGACGATGGTAGGTCTGCTGATGTACCATCAGCTCGATCAGGCGCATGCAGTCGCGGTGACTTTACTTATCAGGCTGACTACGCTGTGGTTCGCGATAGCGCTGGGCGGTGTGGCGATGATGCAGCTGTCGCGGCATAGACATTGATACGGAGACGGGAATGATTTTGATCAAACAGTTACGGCGCGAATGGCTCATGCTGATCGCCGCGGCGATAGGCGTGGCGGGTTTTGCACTGGAGCATGCGGCGCTGGAAGCAGGGGGCGCATTGTTATGGACGCTGTTTGCCGTCGTGCTGGCGGGCGTCATAGGGCTGGCTTTTCGCATCGCCCATCATGCCGAAGTGCTGGCCGTACGTCTGGGTGAGCCGTTCGGCACGCTGATTCTGACGGTATCGGCGGTCGCGGTAGAAGTGATCATCCTGGCGGTAATGATGACCCAGAATCATAGCCCGACGCTGGCGCGCGATACGGTGTACTCCGCGATCATGCTGGATATCAACGGTATATTGGGTATCGCCGCGATCATCGGCGGACTCAAGCATGGCGTGCAGCAATACAATCTCGATGCCGCCAACGCCTATGTGGCGATGCTGTTGACGGCGGTGGGTATCGGCATGTTTATCCCGGATTTCGTGCCTGCGACCCGGTGGCAGATTTATTCGGTGTTCTCGGTGGTGATCATGGCGATACTGTACCTTGCGTTCCTGCGTTTGCAGACCATCGAACACCGTGCTTTCTTCTCGTTTGGTGACGTCGAAGCAGAAGCGCACGACATGCAGGGCTGTCCGAACTGGTTGCATGTGCTGCTGCTGATAGGTGCTGTTATCGGCGTGGGCATCCTGTCGGAACTGCTGGCAGCGCTGCTGGCCCACGGCCTCGAAGGCAGCGGTTTGCCGCTGGCGATACCTGCCGTCATGGTTGCGCTGATCTCCGCCAGTCCGGAGCTGATGGCGGCGCTGAATGCGGCACGCAATGACCGCATGCAGACCACCGTCAATATCGCACTGGGCGCGTCGTTGGCGACCGTGCTGCTGACCGTGCCGGTGATAGAGGGCATCGCCCTGTTTACCGGAGCACGCATCGATATGGCGCTAACTCCGGTACAGGCGGGGATGTTGCTGGTGACTTTTCTGGTGACCATGAATAATTTGCATGACGGCGAATCGAATGCGATTGAAGGCATGACGCACTTCGCATTGTTTGCAGCGTTTGTGATGCTGACGTTGTTGGGGGTGTCGTGACCTTGTTATCCTGATCCTAAGCGGTGCTTGATCGCATAAATTGATCGTTGTCGCGTTCCAGCGCGGCACGATCCCAATTTCCTGGCACGGCTGCGGCTTCATATGCCGTCTGCAAAAAAGCAAGCAGCGTATCGTCCGCCGATGCCGATTGCCGTACGACCTCGTAAGGCAGGATGAATTCGCGGAAATCGGTACTGTAAAAGGCGGCAGCTGGCTGGATCGCTACTTTGGCGAAGTTCGGCGGTTCGGGATAGGCGTAGGAATAGAATGCCGGATAAGGAATCTGGCCGCCCCCCGGCCAGAACCCGCAACTGCTGACTTCATGCGAATAGGCTTCACGCGTCACTCTATCCGGCAGGCCCGGAATTCCGCCAGGATGCAATGGCGCCCGACGCCCTGAAAAGCGCGTAACGGCCAGATCCGCAGCCCCCCAGAAAAAATGCACCGGACTGCATTTGCCGATAAAGCGGGCGCGAAACTGCTTGAAAACCCGTTCGGTCTGAACCAGTATGCGCCAGAACCGGGCGGCATATTCCTGATCGTAGGCGCAGTGTGTCTCGATCCTGATCGAACGGAATCGGGTCGATGACTTCGTTCGGCGTTGTGTTAATGCGCACATGCAGCATCAGCCTGTCCATTTCCTTCATCAAACGCTTATAAAACGCCTGCACCGACTGCGGCTCGAGCGCAAAACCGCCTGTGCCGCTATCGCTCACCTGTATCGTCAACTGATGCGCGACAAAGTCGAAATCGATCTGGAAAGTTCGGGTGCCGTGCGCAATGGGCATCGTGGTCAGGCCTCTGGCGGTCAAATACAGCGTGACGTGCCAGGAGTGATTGAGCCACGGGCTTTGCACCAGCCGGATCTTGCCGACGATCTGCGTCCACAGCTGCAAGGTCGTACAGGTTTCGCTCCAATCCTCGAGCGGCAGGCTTGGCCATGTGTCATTGGAAAATGCGGTCTGGGTGCTCATTATCCCTCCTGCCAAACTTTACAAGCGCGGCCTAATCAACTACGATTTTAGCCTACATCGTGTCGTTGTTCAGCCTGCAATTTATTGTGATGTCGCTGTCAACGGATTTTGAACGCACGCCGGCAAAGGAAGTGTTATGACTTTCCCTCATGCAGCCTTGGCACTCGCGGATAATCAGCGCAGTCTTTGGATGGACACTTATCTGGGCGTGCGCCGGCGCAGCGAAGCGCTGTGTATGCCGCTATCTCCCGAAGATTACGTGATCCAGACATGCCCGGAAGCCAGTCCGGCCAAGTGGCATCTGGCGCATGTCAGCTGGTTTTTCGAAACTTTCCTGCTCAAGGAATATCTTGCCGGTTACACGGAGTTTCATTCGGCGTTCGGTTATCTGTTCAATTCCTATTACGAGCAGATCGGCAAGTTTCATCCGCGCCATGAGCGGGGATTCCTGTCACGTCCGGGCGTAGAAGAAATATATCGCTATCGGGCGCATGTGGACGAACACATGCAGCAGCTGTTGTCCGGCGCAGATGAGGCTATATGGCCGGGCGTACGGCAGCGCCTGGAGGTCGGCCTCAACCACGAACAGCAGCACCAGGAATTGTTGCTGACCGACATCAAGTTGAATTTCCACGCGAACCCGCTGCGCCCCTGCTATCGCAGCGACTTGCCCCGGATAGCGGAAGCATCGGTGCCGCCACTGCATTGGATCGAATTCCACGGCGGCCTCCATGAGATCGGCCATGAAGGCGGCGGCTTTGCCTACGACAATGAATTGCCGCGCCACCGCACCTATCTGTATCCCTTTCGTCTGGCTTCACGGCCCGTGACCAATGGCGAATATCTTGCCTTCATGGATGACGGCGGATACAGCACACCCCGTTTCTGGCTTGCCGACGGCTGGGCAGCGGTGAAGCGCCTGCACTGCTCTAGTCCGATGTATTGGGAGTTAGTCGATGGCGAATGGTGGCAGTTCACCCTCGGCGGGCTGCGCAGGTTGAGCCTCGACGAACCGGTCTGTCATGTCAGCCACTATGAAGCGGAAGCCTATGCCGCATGGGCCGGCAAGCGCTTGCCCACCGAAGCGGAATGGGAAATCGCTGCGCGGAATCTCCCGGTCGCAGGCAATCTGGCCGACAGCAACTACCTGCAACCGACAGTCGCAGCGGATGGAGACGGCCTGCAGCAGATGTATGGCGATGTGTGGGAACATACCGCTTCGCCGTATCAGCCCTATCCGGGTTTCCGTCCGGCAGCGGGTGCGCTCGGCGAATATAACGGCAAATTCATGTGTAACCAGATGGTATTGCGGGGCGGCTCGTGCATAACCCCCGCCGATCATATTCGCGGCAGTTACCGGAATTTTTTCTATCCCCACGAACGTTGGCAATTTCAGGGGTTTCGACTGGCGGAGGATGCGTGATGCGTAGTGTTACCAACAATTTTCATTTTCATGATTTGCAGCCCGCACTGGATGATTTCCATGCGGACGTCATTGCCGGATTGAGCGGGAAAACCAAATATCTGTCCCCAAGTTCTTCTATGATGAACAGGGTTCGCAGCTGTTCGATGCCATCACCCGATTGCCGGAATACTATCCGACGCGTACCGAAATCGGACTGCTGCAGCGGTATGGCGAAGACATGGCCCGGCTGCTGGGTAACGACGGCATACTGGTCGAGCTCGGAAGCGGCAGCGATACCAAAATCCGCGTGTTGCTGGAAACGATACAGCCGCAGACCTATGCACCGGTTGATATTTGCCGTGAATACCTGCGCATGGCGGCAGGCGCTATCGCCCAGGATCATCCGCGACTGGAAGTCCATGCGATCTGTACCGATTTCACCAAACCGTTCGAACTGCCGGACTTGTTCGATGCCCAACAACGGGCAGCCTTCTTCCCCGGCTCCAGTATCGGCAACTTCGATCCTGCTCAAGCGCGCGAGCTGCTTCGGAGTATCGCCAGACTACTAGGGCCGGACGGCCGGCTGCTCATTGGTGTCGACCTCAAGAAATCCCCGGAACTGCTGCATGCCGCCTACAACGATGATCAGGGTGTCACGGCGAAATTCAACCTGAATCTGCTTGAACGCATCAACCGCGAGCTCGATGCCGATTTCGATGTCGAAGCCTTCCGTCATGAAGCCTTCTACAACGAAAAGCTCGGCAGAGTCGAAATGCATCTGGTTGCCACCGCCTCGCAACGTGTCCGGATCAACGGCTGCCGTTTTGAATTCCAACCCGGCGAGAGTATTCACACCGAGAACTCCTACAAATTCAGCGTCGAGGAATTCCAGACGCTGGCAGCGCAATCCGGGTTTGCCGGCGTACAGGCGTGGCAGGACGACGACGCGCTGTTTAGTGTGCATTGCCTGCGGCCGGTTTAATCAGCCAGGTTTTTCTTGCCCGTATTAGCCTGCAACGTCTTTTCGCGCAGGTCCGGTGGATGATGGGCTGATCGTGATTGAAGTAAAGGCACGGTTTGCTGTCTCAGCATTGAATTAAATATTCATACGCATGATAACTGTATCTTGCCCGATACAGGGATGATCCTTGTTGCCTGGCGTTTTGAAAAACTGGCATAACTGCCGGTTTTGACTATAGTGGTAGTTACAACAACAACTACCCGGAGGATAATCATGAAGCGCTTACTCATTGCCAGCCTGCTGCTCGGCTTATTGCCTGCTGCACCCGTTATGGCCGAGCAGTCGCAGAAATTCGGCGCCTATGAAATACATTACAACGCCATGCCCACCGACGAGTTGGCAGCGAAAGTTGCCAAGGCATACAATATGGACCGTAGAAAGGCCCGCGGCCTGGTGACTATTTCAATTCTCAAATCCAGTTCGCTGGGTGGTATAGGCCAGCCGGTGAAAGCCACGCTGGATGTTAGTGTTGTCAACATGTCTCAACAGCTGAGTCGGGTCAAAATGCGCGAAATTGCAGAAGGCACGGCGCTGTATTACATCGGGGAATTCCGTATAACACCACCGGATACGCTGAAATTCAGGGTAACAGTCAAACCGGCAGGAGAAAAACTGGAAAGCACGGTCGAATTTTCCCAGGAGTTTTTCAAATAAGCCGGGATAAGTTGTGCAGGCAATAGGTTGCCTCCGGCAAGTTTACCAGCACGCGGATTCGCCGGCACTGTAACTGGGCGCGCTTCATCCTGTTCTTCGACCACCCACCCGAGATCGGGAAAGTAATCTGCACCACCAATGCCATTGAGTCGGCGAACATGTGTTTGCGTAAGCTCACCAAGAATCGGGGGCATTCTCCAGCGATGAGGCATTGCTGAAATTGTTCTGTTTGGTACTGCTCAACATCCGCGATTGGAAAGCGGCGTTAAACCGGTTTAATATCCAGTTCGAAGACCGGGTGTCGCAGCAATAAAGAAACTCAGTGTACACATTCCGATGGTCATCATTGTCACTGCAATGAATGTGGCTTAGTTTGCCTTATTTTTCCCGGTTTCCAGAACGGCCTCTTTATTTGATTCTGTCATAATATTTGTTTGGCGGGAATTTAGTATGGATTTGAATCATGGTAACGCGATCCACTGCCGGGGATTAATCAAAACCTACGGAACGAACGATGCACAGGTTCAGGCGTTAAGGGGCGTTGATCTGGATGTCCGCTTCGGGGAGTTGCTCATGCTTGCCGGTCCCTCCGGCTGCGGAAAGACGACCCTGATCTCGATTATTGCAGGCATCCTGGATCAGGACGCGGGGCAATGTATCCTGCTCGGACACGATTTCCAACAGATGGGGCCCGATGAGCGAGCGAATTTTCGTGGTACCTCGGTCGGCTTTGTATTCCAGAGTTTTAACCTGCTGCCCACACTCACTGCGGCCGAAAATGTTGCGATGCCGCTCATTATCAATGGCATGACGCGCAAAGCGGCGGTTTCGCGGGCGGGCGCCACCCTTGAGGGTGTTGGACTCGGAGAACGCGCGGAGGCATTGGCGGCGCAACTTAGCGGCGGTCAAAAACAACGAGTGGCGATCGCCCGCGCACTCGTCCACGAACCGAAAGTGATCATTTGCGACGAGCCGACGAGTAATCTCGATCATGCGGCAGGGCATCAGGTTATGGATATTCTGCGGCGCGTAGCCAGAACCCCGGAACGGGCTGTGTTGGTCGTCACCCACGATTCCCGTATTTTTGAGTTCGCCGACCGTATTGCGCATATGGATGACGGGATGATTACCGACGTGACCGAGACAGCGCACATGGAGGCTTCCTCATGATTCGAAGGTACATGCTGCCACTTCTCGCCATGATCGGTGTACTCATCATTATCGTCGCGATCATCATAGACAATCAGCCTAAGCAATCTCCATCCCCGGCCATTCAATGGCCGAAGGCGCCTTTTGCTACCTATGTAGCCGGTGCCGGGATTGTTGAAGCCAGTAGCGGAAATGTTGCGGTCGGCACGGGAGTTTCGGGGATAGTCACGGCCATCTATGTCAAATGGGGTGATCGTGTGAGGGCTGGTGACCTGCTGTTCAAGATCGACGACCGAGACCTGCAAGCCCAGCGCCTCCCGGCAATCGCCAGTGCGAAGGAGGCCGGGGCCAGGCTTATACAAGCCCGGGATCAACTCAAACTTGCCGAAAACGTGCCTGACAGTCGGGCAATCAGTAAGGAGGACATGAATAACCGCCACTCTGCGGTTGCGATCGCCGAGACAGCCTTGGCACTTGCGCAAGCCCGGATTGAGCAGATCAAGCTGGAGATCGATCGGCGCGCGATCCGTGCACTGATACCCGGCAAGATACTGCAAATCAACATACGGCCGGGTGAGTTCGCACAAAGCGGTGTTCCTGCCAGACCGCTTATGTTGCTCGGTAATGATGATCAGCTCTATCTGCGTGTCGATATTGACGAGTTCGACGCCTTGCGGGTTAAACCAGGCTCTCCTGCTGTCGCATTCGTGCGAGGTGCTCCGGAGCGGCAGGTGCCGTTGAAATTTGAACGCATTGAGCCGTATGTCGTCCCGAAGACCTCGCTGACCGGGAATGGTGCAGAGCGAGTCGACACGCGTGTTCTGCAGGTCATCTACAGTTTTCCCCCCGCTGCATTGCCAGTCTATATCGGCCAGCAGATGGATGTTTATATTGAGACATCGCCTGCTGAGCCGGCGCAAGCGCCACATCCGGATGCGCGTGCAGTACGTCAAACGGAGCATGCATCGTGACCGTATTTCCCCGGCGTATTGCATCGGGTCTGCTCTGTATCGTCCTGGCAGGCTGTGCGGTCTCTCCCCCGGTTAACAGCCTGTCGGCGCCTGATGTTCCAGCACGGTGGACCGAGGCGCCGGAAAGCAGCGCCTCGGTACCGCAAGCGGCAGTGGCCTGGTGGACAGTTTTTCATGATCGGGAACTGGATTCCCTCATCCGGCGCGCGGGCCAATCCAGCCTGGATATACGGCTTGCACAGGCGCGTCTGCGTGAAACGCGGGCGCGGCTAAGCGTTGCCTCGGCATCGCTTCAGCCATCCGTCAACGCGACGGCTTCCTACGCGCGTGAACGAGAAAGCATCAACGCACCTGCTCCGGTGCTGGTCAACTCGGATGGACAAATCGAGTCCCCAACCGGGCAATCGGAAAATCTTTTCCAGGCCGGTTTTGATGCGAGTTGGGAACTCGACCTGTTTGGTGCCCGGCATCGATCTGTCGAGGCAGCGCAAGCTGAAGTCGACTCTTCCACCTATGATCGTGGCGCCGTCGCGCTTACGCTTTTCGCCGAAGTAGCACGAAACTACATTGCATTTCGCGGGTTTCAGCAGCAGATATTGGTGGCGCGTGCCGACCTGGCCGCTCAGCAAGATATGTTGAATCTCGTGCAGGCACGTTATGCGGGTGGATTGGCAACCGGTGTTGATGTCGCACGCGCCGCTGCACAAGTCAAACACCTTGCAGCGCAAATTCCCGCGCTGGAAACAGTCCGCAAGAATGCGGTACACCGTCTGAGCGTGTTACTGGGGAAATCGCCAGGTACGCTTATTGCTGAATTATCGGAAATCCGGCCGATCCCTGTCGCCAGACCTGATTTATCGCCGGGATTGCCGTCGGACTTGCTGCGTCAACGCCCGGACATTCGGCGTGCCGAATACCGGCTGGCAGCGGCGACAGCTCGTTTGGGTGTTGCAACAGCGGATATGTACCCCAGATTTTCCATGAACGGAGCCGCCGGGCTGGCGAGTGTTTCAGCCGGGGACTTCTTCAACAGCGCCAGCCTGCTATGGAAGATCGGCCCGACAATAACCTGGCCGATACTGCGTGGCGGGCAGATTGTTGCTACGATCAAGGTGCGCGATGCCCAACAACAACAGGCATTTATTGCCTACCGTCAGGCGATACTCAATGGACTTGAAGAGGTCGAGAATGCGATAGTTACCTACACACAGGAACAAAATCGGCGGGCAATCCTTGCCGATGCAGTTATGGAAAACCAGCGAGCCGTCGATCTCGCCCGATCCCGCTACATAGGCGGCTTGGCCGACTTCCGCGATGTTCTCGATATGGAGCACATTCTTTCTCAGGCCCGGAACGCGCTGACTCGGAGCGATACTGCACTCGCGATTGATTTGGTGGCACTCTACAAATCCCTTGGCGGTGGGTGGCGCGTGGCAATATTGCCATCGGCTTACTCCTCGTCTGGCCATGGGTTGAACTGCCTTGCCGCTGGTTCAAAAGAGGAACCGAAATGCTCTACATCGCGGTAAGAATGCTCCTGGGTGATCGCGCCAAGTACGCTGGGCTGGTTTTTGGCATCGCATTCACGTCGTTCCTCGTCACGTTTGCATCGTCCTATTTCTCCGGTTTCATGACACGCGGTTTCGCCCTGATCACCGAAAACCAGTTTGCGGATGTGTGGGTCATGGATCCGATGGTGAATTCGGTCGAGCAAACAACCAACATGCCCTGGTGGGCGCTTGACCGGGTTCGCAGCGTGGAGGGTGTGCGCTCCGCCGTGCCATTGGTGCTCGGTACGGCGGAAGCGCGTTTCCCGGATGGTCGGTTTCAGTCGTTTCAGGTCATCGGCTTCGACGATGCCACCTTTGCCGGTGCTCCTCCACTGCGGGGTGGTTTAGGTTACAACGTACTGCGCGCACCGAATGCGGTGGCTGTCGCATCGGGGGGATCAAGCGGCAAACTCGATACGCCACTGCTCAGCGCTGATCAGTGGCCGCACAGCAGGCCTCACCTCGATGTCCCGATGCGTGAGCTGGAGCAAGGCGATGAACTGCTCGTCAATGACCATTTGGTGCGCATCGCGGGCCGGGCAGAAGCGTTACCCCGATTTCCGCCACGGCCACTGCTGTACACCCCGCTTAATCGCGCTCTCGCCATCCTTTTGCCCGAGCGGCGGCAAATCACGTTTGTGCTGGTCACTGCCGCGCAAGGAGTCTCCCCAAGCGACCTCGCTGCACACATCGAGGCAAGAACAGGTTTGCGGGCACGCACGTCGGCTGATTTCAAGGCGGATACCGTGCACTGGTTTTTGATCAATTCCGAAGATGTGGGTGACATTGCGTCAATGCTCATCCTGGCCATGTCAGTGGGTTTCGGCGTGACGGGCGTGATGCTCTATATGTTCACGACCGAGAATCTGCCGCAATACGCGATACTGAGTGCCATGGGGGCGACCCGCAAAATGCTGCTGTCCATGATCTTTGCGCAAGCAGGACTATCCGCTCTGGTGGGAACCGGGTTGGGACTTGGGTTATGTGGAATTGTCGGGCGACTCGCGGAGATGGCTGGCTATCCATTCCGGATTATGTGGTTCACGCCACTGGCGGGAGCTGCAATGGTTCTATTGGTAAGTGTTGCGGCAGCTGTGCTCAGCGCCCGCCCGGTATTGAAGCTGCAGCCTGTATTGGTCTTTGCAGGACGCTAATTCCGGCATCCCGGTTAAACCAGATCGATGGAATTAACATCAGGTGCGATTTCTATCGATAAATGCAACTGGATTGCTTTGTTTTACTCTATTTACACTACTAACCGTAATAAATTTTACATCGCTCTAGGCGACTGAATAATAATTTATATTGATCAGCGCTACTGGTTTATTTCTGCTCTATATTAATGACGAGGCAGTTAACGTATTGCTTGGCTGCGCTCATCAAACTTTTGGTGAGTTCTCATTGTGGGTTTTTAAACATCAATGACTAGATTTTCCCGGAAACCATTGCCACTCTTGCTGAATTCATTGGGATAGCCACGCTGATTGCTGATGATTCGGCAGCCATGCTCAGACTCAAAATCAACATTGCCATGGGTGTGCCCGAAAGCCCAAAGGGCTATCTTGTGCTTTGCCATCAATGGTGCCATGTCCGCCGTAAAATAAGGGGTCAGCGCACCGCCCACGAATTCCGCTGCTACGCAGCCCCGGTGAGGGGCGAAATGGGTCACGACAACCGTTTTGCCATGGAATGGTTTGGACAGTTCATCATCCAGCCAAGCTGCGGCTGTGTGGTATAAGGCGGCGGTATCCTCGGGCTCGATGAGCCCACCTTGTTTTCGAATTTCTGAATAGTCATTGATGTATCGCTGCGCAACCCGCATGGCGTCGCCGCTGTTGCCGTATAAGGCGAAGTCTGACCAGAGCGTTGTGCCAAGGAAACGTACACCCTCAATTTTAATGGCATCGTTTTCGAGGAAATGAATACCCAACCGGGCTGCGGTTTTCCGCATATCGCTGATTATCCCGATATCCGCATCGTAAAATTCGTGGTTTCCAACCACATAAATAACGGGCTTGTCAGGAAACGTGGCAGCAGCCCACTCGATCCCGCGCACATGCTTGTCGATATCGCCAGCAAGTATGATCACATCGACATCAAGTGCTGGCGGTTCCCATCCAGGGAATAGGAACTCCAGGTGCAAATCGGAATAGAGTGCTAATTTCATGGTTGATCGCAGTGCTAGTTAAGCTGGTTCACCTTTTCATCATTAAGGGCATGGTGATGGCGCAGGCTGTTTGCAAAGGCGCTTAAGCGCAGCAGATGTCCATAAGGATTCTGCGAGCAAGTACCAAATTCGTCAAATATCTCTCGTAATCAATTTTCCGCCTTCAATGTTTCTCGCATCCTGTTCATGGGTAATTCCAGACTAATTAGCTCAATGGCTTGGACTTTATCTGCTTCAGTAGGCGCATCATGAGGTAAAAACGGCACAGGGTTGATTTTCGCTTGCCGGAAAAGGGCTTTTCCTTTCTCCCGTTCCAGTCCGGATTGCTTAAGAACCGGATAGGTTTGCATGCTGATTGCGTCAATACCTTTGGCGCGCAGGAATTCGCTTACTGCTTCAGCTCTTGCAGAGGCTAGTTGTTTAGTGCGCGATCTTTTTTCATGCAGGGAGGCGAAGCCAGTGACATTGACCTGCTGTGTATGCCATCGCAATAACGCCCATGCAGACGTTTCCAGCAGGGTGATGTTTTCTGCCGAGATAAGCGATGCTCCCGCAGCAAATGAAATGGCAGGCAGGGCTACTGCAGGCGGAATGACTTCGATCTGCCAGCCCGGGAATTTTTGCATGAGGGTGGTTTCCATTTCTTGCAGTGCCGGTAATGCGCCGTGGTAGTCAGGCGAGATTTGGAAATGTGCGGTCTTTTCGTCCGTGTTGATTTCAGCCGTGGCGAGGGGAAAAGGGAACGACAGGCGCAGCAGTTCGAGTGGATGCGGTATTGCCGGTTGTGTGGATGCCTGGAAAAGTGCCGTGATTTTATTTTGCTGTTCCCCGGCGGTCTCGATTTGGTCGAGGCGCAGTTTGACCGGGTGCGTCAGCCGCTGTTCCAGCGCGTGCTGAAGTCTGGTTTCCAGTTGCGGTTCGTAATGTTTGGTCAGCAGAACGGCATGTACCATGGTGGTGTCAAGCTCCTGATGCACCTGCAGTTTCTCCAGCGTGCTACTGTTTTTACTGGCGCTTTGGCGCAGCACGTCTTCAATTTGCTTGGAACGCCAGGTTTCGTGCACACTGTCATTCAACGTGCTGGCGAGCGGCACGGATAGCAGCGCGAGCACGACTCCCGCAGCAACGGTTTTCCACAGCAATTCCCTGGGGGCATTGAATTTGCCCAGCCCGTACCACAGTGCCATGAAGGCCACCGTGAAGGCGATTGCAAGCAGATTGGTGAGAAACAGCAGCGACGCGCCGGTGAAGATAGCGAGGTTCAGTGTGGCAATGCCGTATCCTACGACGGCAAGCGGTGGCATGAGGGCAGTGGCGATAGCCACGCCGGCGGCAACCCCGCCTTGTCCGCGAATGACAGCATAGCCGGCGGCGAGGCCGGAGAAGATGGCGACCAGCAGGTCAAACAGATTGGGGTTGGTACGAGAGAGGATTTCTGCCTGCGCCGGAATGAAGGGGGCGATTTTGACGATAGCGATGGATATCAGCAGCGCACCTGCGATGCCGGCCAACAGGGCGAGGCCGCTGCGCGCCGCCATGGCGGTGTCGGTATGCGCGATGGAAAAACCGAGCAGCACGATGGGGCCCATCATCGGCGCGACCAGCATGGCCCCGATGATGACGGCGGTGGAGTTGAGCAGCAGGCCAAGCGTTGCAATGGCACAGGAAACAACGATCAGGAAGATGAACGGATAGCTGAGCCGGCCGTCCTTTTCTACCCGGCCCTGTACGGCTGCGTGGTCGATGTCGGCAAGGTGCTTGCGCCAGATTTGTTTAAGTTTGCCGGAAGCCGGGATGGTGGTCATGGTGTTATTCTCCTGAGTGTAATTTGGATTGTTGTGCCAGGGCAGGCTGGGCGCCCCAGCGGGTATAGAAAGCCTTGAGTGCAAATGGCGGCAGGAACGTAGTGAGGATGATCACCAGTAGCAGCGCCGCATAAGTGGCACCGTTCAGCAGGCCGTAGGAGGCACCCAGCTGGGCGAATATCAGCCCCACTTCACCGCGCGGAATGAGTGAAATACCAATAGCGTGCTGCCGCAGACGCGGTTCCGCCACGACGAAACCCGCCAGCCATTTGCCGAGTATGGCGACAGCCAGCAGCGTGCCGAATAGCGCCCACATGGAAGTTGATTCCCACGGTATTTGGCGCAGATCCATGGTGACGCCCACCAGCACGAAAAATATAGGCGCGAACAAATGAATCAGCGGCCGCATTTGTTTTTCCACACGGCGTGACAGCTCGGGATTTTCCGCCAGTGCACGGTTGAGCGGCAGGCGCAATAGCGCTGGTACCTGGCGCGGCAAGCGCACCCGGAAAGCGTGACCCAGAGCCAGTCCGGCGGCAAATCCACCCATGATTTCGGGCGCACCGACAGCATGTGCCAGTGCACTGAATGTCAGGATCAGGCCCACCACCAGCATCAGCAGCATGCCGGGCGACGCCGAGCGGCGATCGAGTGCTTCGATTGCCCATGCGATCAGCTTTGCTGCAATCGGGGCGAGCACCATGAACAGGATGATGTAGATGCCAACCCCGGCCAGGGAGGAAGCCGTGGCATTGCCGGTAACGGCAATCTGATAGAGAAAAGCCAGCGCGATGACACCGAACAGATCGTCCAGTACTGCCGCGGCGATGACGATTTGTGCCTCGGGGGAATCCTTGCGGCCGAGATCGGCCAGCACGCGGACAGTAATGCCGATGCTGGTGGCTGTCAGCGTGCCGCCGATGAACAGGCTGGTGGTGGTTGGCAAGCCGAACAGCCACGCGGCGCAGGCGTAACCCAGGATAAAGGGCAGAAGAAATCCCGCTGATGCGACCACGATGGGTTTGCTGCCCGCCCGGGCCATGCGCCGCAGGTCGGTATCCATGCCGACTTCAAACAGCAGCAGTGTGATTCCGATTGCCGCAAGTGCTTTGAGGGTGGGTATCGGTTCTACCCAGCCGAGCAGAGAGGGGCCGAGTATGATGCCGGCGGCGAGTTCGCCGATGACTGAGGGAATACCCATGCGTGCAGCGATGGCGCCAAACAGCGCAGCGCCTGTCAGCAGCGCGGCAAACATGAAGAACATTTCGTGAATAGGCAAGGGCATCATGGTCTCCGGCTGGAAGTATCGGCAGCGGCTGTCCAGGATGGCAGCGTGGTGATCTTTTCGCTCGCATTGATACGCTGGCGCAGATTGAGAATCTGGTGTTTTACCCGGAAAAAAGCTTCCACAACATCAGGATCGAAATGATTGCCGGCACCCTCGCGCAGCATGGCAAACACTTTTTCCAGCGGCAATGCGGGGCGATAGCAGCGATCCATAGTTAGCGCGTCGAAAAAATCTGCGGCGGCAACAATGCGTCCGCCCAGGGGGATTGCATTACCTTCCAGCTCTGACGGATAGCCGCTGCCATCGAATTTTTCATGGTGGGCGAGCGCGATCTGCGCCGCTAGCTGAAACAGCGGAACATCATGGTCGTTGAGCAGCGTCGCGCCGATTTCAGGGTGGGTTTTCATGACGGCCCATTCTTTTTCCGTGAGTGGGCCGGGTTTCTTCAGGATGGCATCGGGGATACCGATTTTACCGATATCGTGCATGCGCGCGGCATACAGCATGTTTTCGCAATAATCCGGTTTCATGCCGTATGCGCTGGCGATCAGCGCCGCATAGTATCCCATGCGTATGATGTGAATGCCGGTGTCGCCGTCTTTCAGTTCTGCCGCTGCTGCGAGGCGCAGCAGCGTACCCAGTCTGGCTTTTCTGATCGCATTGCGTGCGCGGTGCGTTCTCTGACTGCCTGCTGTAAATCCAGCGCGTAACGTTCCAGTTGACCTGCTCTCATGACCGGACTAATTTCAATTCTCTGGTTTGTAGTAGTTCCGACTTGATCTGACAGTATGGCCTTGCCAAAGGTGAGGTTACCCGGTTTGATATAGGTGCGAATCTTTATCAAACAAAGCGCGCAAGCGCCAAGGAGTAACCCCATGAACAGTTTTCACCAAAACGTTATCAAACACAAGGTTGGCCTGCTGAATCTGGCTGCTGAACTCGGTAATGTGTCCCGCGCCTGCAAGGTGATGGGCTTTTCCCGCGATACCTTCTACCGTTATCAGTCGGCTATGGAAAACGGTGGTGTCGACGCCCTGATCGATGCTAATCGCAGAAAGCCGAACCACAAGAACCGGGTTGAAGAGGCCACAGAATTAGCGGTTGCCGCCTTCGCCCTGGAACAACCGGCATTTGGTCAGGTGCGCGTATCCAATGAGCTGCGCAAACGCGGCATCTTTGTTTCTCCCTCTGGTGTACGCTCTGTTTGGCTGCGGCGTGATCTCGAATCGTTCAAGAAGCGCCTGACTGCACTGGAACGGCATGTTGCTGAAACGGGCGAGGTGCTGACCGAAGCGCAAGTAGGCGCCCTGGAAAAGAAACAGGACGACGATGTGGCGCATGGCGAGATTGAAACGGCTCACCCAGGCTATCTCGGCAGCCAGGATACGTTCTATGTGGGCACCCTCAAAGGCGTCGGCCGGATTTACCAGCAGACCTTCGTTGACACCTATTCGAAGTGGGCAGCGGCCAAACTCTACACGACCAAAATGCCGATCACCGCAGCCGATCTGCTTAATGACCGGGTGCTGCCATTCTTCGCCGAGCAGAACATGGGGATGATACGCATCCTGACGGATCGCGGCACCGAATATTGCGGCAAACCGGAATCCCATGACTATCAGCTCTATCTGGCCTTGAATGACATCGAGCATACCAGGACCAAAGCCAATCATCCGCAGACCAACGGCATCTGTGAACGCTTCCACAAGACCATCCTGCAGGAGTTCTATCAGGTCGCGTTCCGGCGCAAGATTTACCGGTCAATCGCGGAGCTGCAAACGGATCTGGATGAATGGCTGGTTTATTACAACAATGACCGCACCCATCAGGGCAAGATGTGCTGCGGCCGCACTCCGACGCAAACACTTATTGACGGAAAGGAGGCATGGCACGATAAAATCACCACATTGAACAACTGAATCTGAACTGACAGCTGCATCTGTCAAACCGGGGAACTGTCAGATCAGATCGCGACTACTACATTTCAGGTATGCGAGATCATCAAATCCAGTCCGGAGACTTGCAACACACGGGTGCTCATGCTGAGTGCGAAGGGGCAGAAGAGCGATCTGGAACAGGGGCAGCGTGCAGGTGCCGATGCCTATCTGGTCAAGCCGTTCAGCCCGCTGGAGCTGATTGATAAAGTGGAAAGATTGCTGGCAAAATAATTTTTTTTGTTGACAATATGATAAAAATGAAACTACTGTAAAAATAGTAAACATGTTGTTGTTAAACGGAATGTAGTGGCGGTCTGATTTTTTCGCAAGGATGTGTGGTGAGCTGGCAACAGGGAAAGTCACGCATTTTAAATGATAAAAGTGAAACATTTTCGTAGCGTTGTAATGAATAGGAGTAAAAAATGAAAAACCATGAATTGTTGTTGACAGCCATCCTGTGCGTTGCGGCGTTACCGTCGACAGCCACTGCGGCAGATGCGGGCGGCGATGTGCAGGTAGCACTGACGGCGCAACGTATTGTGCTTGACCGCAACGGCAAGGAGACCCTGACTGAAGCACGGGAAGCCAGACCCGGTGACGTGCTGGAATATCGCGCGGTTTATCGCAACCAGGGTAAACAGGCGGTGCGTAATGTACTGGCGGTACTACCGGTGCCATTGAACAGCTTGAGCTACATACCGGCAAGCGCCAATCCGCAGCGCGTGTGGGCGAGTCTGGACGGGCGCAAGTTTGAACTCGCACCTTTGCTGCGCACGGTAATACTGCCCGATGGCAAGCGCGAAATCCGTCCGGTGCCGGCATCCGAATATCGTTACCTGCGCTGGAATCTGGGTGAATTGAAGCCCGGCGCGCAAGCCACGGTGGCGGCACGGATGCGCATGGCGCAACCTGAGCAAGGTGCGGGAGGTGTGAAATGAATCAGCCTCGTTTACCAAACCTTGCCGCTCAGCCAGTCTGGGGTCAGCGCGAACTGTTTCTGGTCTTGCTGCTGGCATTGACTGCCCTGTTCTGGCATACCGCCGCCTGGGCCGCACCTGCCGCCGGCACGCAGATCGGTAACCAGGCGTCGGCTACTTATACCGACGATTCCCAGACCACGCGCACGGTCACGTCGAATACCGTCACCACCATCGTGCAACAGGTGGCAAGTCTGACGTTGATATCGAACGGCGCCAGGAGCGCCACACCGGGCGGGCAGGCAAGTTATCCGCATACTCTCACCAACACGGGTAACGGGCCGGACAGTTTCGGGCTTGCCGCTACCAATACCGGCAGTTTTGTGTTGTCGAACGTGACGTTCTATGCGGATGCCAACGGCGATGGCGTGGCCGACGATGCGACGCCTATTACTGCCACCGGCACATTGACGGCTGGCAGCAGTTTCAACTTCGTAGCAGTGGGTACCGTGCCTGGCACGGCAGCATCGGGTAACACCAACAGTCTGGTGGTCAGCGCCGCAAGCGCATTTGATGCCACGGCCAAGGCATCCAATACGGATACCACGACGGTGACCGCCAACGCGGCGGTGAGCGTGACCAAGGCGATTGATGTGGCCAAAGGCGGCTCACCCAGCGGCCCGCGCACCATTACCCTGACCTATACCAACACCGGCAATTTGCCTGCCACTCAGCTCACTATTACGGATGCACTGCCGAGCGGTATGGCTTATGTGGCGGGCAGCGGCCGCTGGAGCAATACCGGCAGCACGGTGCTGACCGATGCCGATACAACCGATAATCAGGGCGGCATTGTGTACGATTTTGCCAGTGCCACGAACACGGTGACTGCAGCCATCGCCCAGGTTGATCCGGGTACAACAGGCCGGCTTACTTTCCAGGTCGACATCGCCGGTGGCTTGCCGCCCGGAAACAACGCTGCCACGGCCAATACTGCGAGTTACCGCTATAACGACGGCTCCGGCACGGTGGCTTCCTCCAGCACCAATACGGCGCAGTTCACCGTTATCCAGTCCGCAGCACTGACCATGCAAGGCGACATCGTAGCGAGCATCCCTCAAGGCGGCACGGCAAGTTTCGGCAACTTGCTGGCTAATACCGGTAATGGCACCGATACCTTTGACATCAGTATAGGCACCAGCAATTTCCCGGCAGGCACTACCTTCACGCTGTATCAGAGCGATAGTGTCACCCCCATGCTCGACACCAATGGCAACGGCATTCCCGATACCGGGCCGCTTGCTGCCGGAGCGAACTATAACGTGGTGCTCAAGGCAAGCTTGCCGCCCGGTGCCACTGGCGGAGCCTATACGGTGCAGAAAACCGCCACCTCCCAGGCTGACCCGAGCAAGACAGTCACGGTGACCGATGAGCTCACCGTCATTGTGGGCAACAGTGTGGATCTCAGCAATAACGCTGCCGGTACCGGTGCACCCGGATTCGGGGCCGGACCGGAAGGGGCTGCGGTGATTACCAATAGCGCCGATCCCGGCACCACCTCCCGCTTTACCCTGTATGTCGCCAATAACAGCGGCGTGGCTGACAGCTTTGATCTTGCGGCAAGCAGCGATTCTACTTTCGCTGCGTTGAATCTGCCGGAAGGCTGGAGCGTGGTGTTCCGCGATGCAAACGGTGCAGTGATTACCAACACCGGTGCGATCAAGGGCGGTGATGCCAAACTGGTTTACGCTGATGTGACGGTGCCGGCAGGCTATACGCCGGGTGCAGTGGATATTTATTTCCGCAGTTTGTCACCTACGTCTGCTGCCGGTGACCGTTTGCACGATGCAGTGCAGGTCAGCACCCAGCGCGCCGTGACGCTCACCCCCAACAACAGCGGTCAGATTTATCCCGGTGGCTCAGTGGTGTACAGCCATACCTTGGCCAACAACGGCAACGTCACCGAAGGGGATGGCGCAGGCAATGCCATTGCTTTCACGCTTGCCGATGACGGCGCGGGCTTCAGCTCCACGCTGTACTGGGACAAAAATAACAACGGCGTGCTGGATGATACTGACCCGGTGGTCTCATCCGCCGCCGATTTGACCGGTGGCAGCAACGGCGCCAGCACGGAAGCCGGTCTCCAGCCTGGCGAAAGTGCCACGCTGTTCGTGAAAGTGTTCGCACCGGGCGGCGCCGCACCGGGTGCGCAGGATACCGCCACGTTGACGGCTAAGTCTAGCGGCACGATCAACGCTGTCGTGGCACCGCCGCCAGCGGTTACCACGGATGGCACGACCGTCATCGCCGGCCAGGTGCGTCTGGAGAAATCACAGGCGCTGGATGCGGACTGCGATGGCGTACCCGACACGGCATATGGCACGGTTGATGTAGCCGCTCCCCCCGGTGCCTGCGTGCGCTACCGCATCATGGCTATCAATGCCGGCATCGCAAATGTGACTGCTGTCACCGTGAGCGATGCCACACCCGCAAACACCACATATAGCGCAAACATACCTGCCGCAACCACGGCTGGCGCAGTGACAGCGCCAGGCGACGGCAACAGCGGCACGATTCAGGCGGCTGTTGGCACCCTGACGCCGGGGCAGGCCGCAGAGGTGACATTTGGTGTACGTATCAACCCGTAGTGATTCCCCTCGGCGTGGCGGGTTCGCGCCGGGGAATTTTCGTCTCTCTCCTTATGCATTTTTAAATCAATATGCCTATTCCATTCGCCCTGTTCCATATGCTGCTTGCCTGTGTGCTGTTCATAACAGCCAGCAGCGTATGGGCAGCGCCGCTGGCTGGTAGCCTGATCGAAAATCAGGCTACCGCCAGTTACCGCGATGATGCGACGGGACTCTATTCCAGGGCAACGTCCAACACCGTGCGCATCGTGGTACAGGCGGTGGAAGGGGTTACGCTGGCAGCAGACCGTGACACGGTGCGGGCACCGGGTTCGGGCTTCGAACTGGCACACCGCTTGACCAATACCGGCAATACCCCCACTCACTACCGTCTCGAATTCGGCAATCTGACGGACAACGCCTTCAATGCAGCGCACCTGAAGCTGGTGCGTGACTTGAATGGCAACGGTCAGGCGGAATCCGGCGAGCCGGAAGTGGCGGCGGGTGGCACGCTGTTGCTGGAACTGGGGCAATCTGCCGATCTGGTGCTGACCGGCACAGTGTCATCCGCTGCAATGCAGGGCAACGTGACTGGGGTTTACCTGCAGGCAACCGGCACTACTCAGGGCGTATCTGCCAAAAATACCGACCGGATTACGGTGGCTAACGGCGCGGTGCTGGTACTTGCCAAGCGTGCATCCGATCTCACGCCCCAGCGCGGGGAGGAAGTCATGTTTACGATTACTGCCACCAATCAGGGAAATCTGCCGGCCGGCAGCATGCCGATTACGGTGGATGGCATACCCAAGCGTTATGTCGTGCTGCGCGACAGGGTACCGGTCAATACCGTGCTGCGAGACGTGGTCGGTAGCGGGCAGGGTGTGGCGCTTTACCATCGTCAGGGCGACCCGCGCGATGCCTATTTCAGCCGTCCGCCTGAGGACGCTGTTACCGATGCCGTCGCCTGGGGATTGCCTGCGCTTGCACCAGGCCAGACCGCAGAATTGCGCATGACGGTGCAGATCAATGACAATGCCCATGAACGCATCAGCAATACTGCCGAAGCTGATTACGATGGCCGCCCGGCTGCAGCCACTTCCAATACCGTGGTGTTGACGCTGCCGAATCAGCCTGCCGCGCTTGCCGCTTTTGCGGATGCCGGATTCAGCACCCAGTCTGCTGCAGTCGCCCTGGGCGCGCCGCTCTACCTGCAAGCGGATCTGGCATCCTGCAACCGGACCAGCCAGACTTCGGAAACAGTATCCATCATCGTCACTGCTGCGCGTACCGGCGATAGCGAAACTTTCGTGGCGGAAGAAACGGAAACCAACAGCGGCATGTTCCGTGTATCGTTCGGCGTGCCAACCCGGGATGCCGCGACTTACGTGCCGGTCAGCGGCAACGGCGTGCTGGAAGTGCGGCGCGACGATAGTCTGCTGGTACGTGTCGCTGGCTGCAACGACGAAGTGCTGGAGTCCACCGTGCTGATCGATCCCTTTGGCGTGTTGTTCGACAGTCGTACCAACGTGCCAGTGACCGGGGCGACTGTGCGCCTGATCGACGTAACCGGCGATGGAAACGGCGGCAACGCCGGTGGTCCTGCCAGGGTATTTCTGGCCGATGGCGTGACGCCCGCACCCAGTACCGTAGTGACGGCTGCGGATGGACGCTATGCTTTCCCGCTGGTGGCACAATCCACCTACCGTCTGGATATAACGCCGCCCACCGGCTTTGGCTTTCCGTCGCAGTTGCCGCCCGCCTTGCTGCCGCCGGGACGGGTAATCCAGATTTCCGGTTCCTACGGCGGCAATTTCCCGGTCAATCTCGCTACCGGTGCGGTGAACATTGACGTGCCCATTGACGATATTTCCGGCGATGGGTTGCTGGTGGAAAAGACTGTTTCCCGCTCGGTGGCGGAAATTGCGGAATTCGTTGATTACACCGTGCGGGTGAAAAATGTCAGCGGTTCAGCTCTGTTCGGTGTGACGCTAAATGACAGCCTGCCGCGCGGTTTCCGTTACGAACGCGGCAGTGCGCGTCTCGACAAGTCAGCGATTGCCGATCCATCGGGCGGGGTTGGGCCGGCGCTGGCGTTTTCATTGGGTACGCTGAACGATGGCGCCGAAGTGCGTCTAAGCTATCGCGTCAAGATCGGGCCTGGAGCCCGGGAGGGCGACGGCATAAACCGGGCACAGGCGGTAAGTGCGGCACCATTTTCAAAAACCAGCAACGTCGCGGCAGCCAAGGTGCGAGTGGAAGGTGGCGTATTCGACGATCGCGGTTTTGTTCTCGGCAAGGTGTTCGCCGACTGCAACGGCAACGGTGTGCCGGACGCGGGTGAACCCGGCATTCCCGGTGTGCGCCTGTATCTGGAGAATGGCGATTTCGTCAGTACCGATGCCGCTGGTCGCTACAATTTCTATGGATTGACGCCTCGTACGCATGTCCTGAAAGCGGATCGCGCCTCTTTGCCATTCGGTGCAAAACTGGCGGAAACCAGCCAACGCAACGCGGGCGATGCCGGTAGTCTGTTTGTCGATCTCAAGACAGGTGAACTGCATCGCGCCGATTTCGCGGTGGCGGGCTGCACGCCGGAAGTGTTGACGGCCATCCGTTTGCGGATGCCGCAGGACAAAACGGCCATAAAAAAATTGGCAGATGTTGTGACCAGACCCGCAGCCTTGCCGGATTTGACCGGCCTGCTGGCAGGGTTGGATGCTGCGCCTGGCTTTCTTTACCCGGCAGACGGCATCGTGTTGCTGGCACCCCAAGTCAAGGTGAGGGTAAAGGGCGCAGCAGGTGGACGGTTGACGCTGTGGGTGAACGGTGTCGTCGTGCCGTCCGAGCGCGTGGGTACGCGGGTGATGGATAAGGTGCGCGGCGTGCAGGCAACGGAATATGTGGGTGTACCGTTGGTCCCCGGTATTAATACGCTGGAACTGGTGCAGGAAGACGATTTCGGCAACCGGCGCGGGGCGGCCGGCATTCAGCTGACCGTGCCGGGCGAGCTGGCGCGGCTGGAATGGGAAATGCCTGCAGCAGGCATTCCTGCTGACGGACGCGGCCCGGCGCTATTGCGCCTGAAACTGCTGGACGCGCAGGGTGTGCCGGTGTCTGCTCGTACGCCGGTAACCCTGCAAGCGAGCGCCGGTCGCTGGCTGGTGGCTGATCTCAATCCGGCGGAAGCTGGCGTGCAGACTTTCATTGAGGGCGGCGTCGCGGTGTTGCGGCTGGTACCGCCCGATACACCGCGTAGCGGTATGTTGTATGCCATTAGCGGCAAGACGCAAACGGAGGCGCGTATCGCTTTTGTTCCGGCGTTGCGCGACATGCTGGCAGTCGGCGTCGTGGAAGGCGCCATCAACCTGCGCCGTTTGAGTGCCGGTGCGGTGGAGCCGGCGGGCCCCGGCGACGGTTTCGAGCGGGAGATTGCCCATTTCGCCGTAGGTAGCGCGGAGCGTCAGGTCAGCGCACGTACTGCGCTGTTTCTCAAAGGCAAGGTAAAAGGCGATTATCTGTTGACCCTGGCCTACGACTCCGACAAGGAAACCGGCACGGGACTGTTCCGCGACATTCAGCCTGACCGCTATTATCCGGTGTACGGGGACGATTCAGCCAAGGGATTCGATGCACGTTCGAGCGGGCGATTATTCCTGCGTGTGGATAAGGGCAAGTCTTTCCTGCTTTACGGGGATTTTGCCACGGCAGGTGCGACGCCGGCGCGTAGCCTTGCTGCTTACAAGCGTAGTTTGACCGGGGTGCGTTATCACCTGGAACAGGAAAATTTTACCGTAGACAGCTTCGCCAGCAATGATCGCAGCCGTCGCGTAGTGCAGGAGTTCCCGGGTAACGGTACGTCAGGACCCTATTTATTGGGTACCAGCGATGTGGTTATCGGCAGCGATCAGGTGGAGCTCATTACCCGTGACGGCAACCAGCCATCGGTGGTGCTGCAAAGCACGCCGCAAGTGCGCTTCGTCGATTACGACATTGAACCTTTCAGCGGCCGCATCCTGTTCCGTCAACCCGTGCCGAGCACCGATGCCAATCTCAATCCGGTGTTCGTGCGTGTGACTTACGAGACGGAGCAGGGCGGCGAGGCATTCTGGACCACCGGGGTGGCGGTCAAGGCGCGTGTAAGCGAATCCGCCGAAATCGGTATTTCCCGCACCGATGACCGCAATCCGCAAAGCCCCTATGCGCTGACCGGTATCAATGCCACCCTCCAGCTGGCGGAAAAAACCAGGCTGATTGCCGAAGTCGCAACCAGTGATCGTGCCGGGGAAACGGGGCAAGGCCGACGTGTCGAGCTGACTCATGACGGCGGTGATTTCAAGGCGCGTATCTGGGGCGGGCGCACCGACGCGAGTTTCGACAACCCTTCCGCATCACTTTCACGCGGGCGCGGTGAATCAGGCGCGAAACTGGGCTATCGACTGGATGAGAAAACCAGCTTGCGCGCGGAAGCCATCCATACCGAAGACGTTGCGACCGGTGGCAGCCGTGACGGCATCCGTGCCAGTGTGGAGCGGGTGCTGATTCCCGGCGTTCGACTCGAAACCGGTTTGCGTCACGCGCGCGAAACCACGACACCGGCTCAGCCTGGCAGCGTGGGTGGGCTGAATCTGACCACTGCGCGAGTCAAGCTGTCGGCGCAGTTGCCGGATTATCCTCAAGCGACGGTCTATGGTGAGGCGGAACAGAGTATTCAGGGGCGTGGCGGCCTGCTTGGGGTCGGCGGTGAATACCGTCTGGCCGGACGCGGGCGGCTGTATGCCAGGCACGAGTTTGTCAATTCCCTCAACGGCGCTTATGGCTTGAATGACAATCAGCGGCAGAACGTCACGGTGATCGGCCTCGACGCAGATTATATGCAGGATGGCCGCACCTTCAGCGAATATCGGGCGCGCAACGCATTCTCCGGACGCGAGACGGAAGCCGCTATCGGCCTCAGGAATCGTTGGGGCATTGCTGAAGGTGTACGGCTCGATACCAGCTTCGAGCGGGTGGCCAGCATTTCCGGCAGCGGCAAGGGTGAATCGCTCGCGGCGACAGGCGCAGTGGAATATACCCTGCGCCCGGATATGAAAGGTACAGCGCGTTTGGAGCTGCGTTCCGGCGAGGCTTCCAATGCTGTGTTGACTACATTGGGCATTGCCTACAAGTTATCCGATGGTTGGGCTTTCCTCGGCAAACATGTGCTGAACCTGGTGCATGGCAAATCGGCAGGCGCGGCAGACCAGACCCGCTCCCGGTTGCAATTGGGGCTTGCCTGGCGTGACGTCGAAGATGGCCGCCTCAATGGTCTTGCCCGCTATGAACATAAATTCGAGGAAGACGACAGCACCAACGGATTCCGGCGCACCGTGCATATCTTTTCAACGCATGCCAATTATCAGGCTAACCGGCGTCTTACCCTGTCCGGACGCTATGCCGGGAAACTGGCCAGCGAAACATCGAACGGCCTCGATAGCCGAGCCATTGCACATCTTTTATCGGGACGCCTGACCCATGAACTGAGTGATAAATGGGACATGGGGCTTGGCGCTGGCGTGCTGGTGAATGGCGATTTCGGCAGCCGCCGTTATAGCGCAGGCGCCGAGGTGGGCTATCTGCTGGCGAAAAATCTGTGGGCTTCCGTGGGTTACAACGTACGCGGTTTTTCTGACCGTGATCTCACCGCATCCGACTATACCGAGCGTGGTGTGTACATGCGGCTGCGCTTCAAGTTTGACGAGGCGCTGCTGGCCGGCATTTTTGACAATCATCCTGGGGAATAATCATGCAGCGCGCGTTAAAATTTTTGATATTTTTGATTTTACTAGGTGCTGGTGCTGTGACAGCGCAAGCGGCTTGTATGGGCGGTGCCTGTGTTTCCGCCGGGCCACGCCTGGCCAGTGTGGATTCCAGTCGCAGCGCAGAAATGAACGCGGTATTCAGCCAGCTGACCGGCTCGAACCTGAACCTGACAGTGGCGGACTGGAATGCACTGGCGCAAGGCGGCACGAACATGGGCATGTTTCTGGATGCGCTGGCAGCGGAGATGGGTGTCGCTGGTCGGGAAGATGCGCTGGCGGGCAACGCCACACTGTCGCAAATATTCTCCGCCATGGCGACTGCCGCTCGCGAAGAAGGCAATGCCGCACTTGCGGCGAGTCTGGATAACCTCAAGACACAGTTCGCTGATGTGGCCGGTACGGTGCAGGCAGCGGATTTCCTGGATGTGGGACAGGACGCGCAGGCGCTGGATGCCGTGCAATTCGGCAGCCTGGATCTGGTGACGGGGATCGTCCAGCTTTATAACTACGACCGCATCTCGGCGGCGCGTGAACCGGTCACGCTCACCGGTGATGCGCTGGATGTCGGTGATGCGGTGCAGGTCGTACGCGTATCGGTTCAGGTCACCGAACCGCCCGTGGCGCGCTGCGGCCCGGCGGGTACCACATTTCATTCCGCTGCCATGCGCTTCAAATTCGAGGTAGATCTGGCGCCATTAAGCCCCGACGTTTCCGCACTGAATCAGGCTGGCGTGAGCGAGACCAGTGTGACGCTCAGCAGTCTGGAATTCTATGCCGAAGTGGCGCGCGGCAGCGGCATCGTGGACAGCGTGGATGCACTGCGCAATACAGTCACGGTAACCGCTACGCCTGGTGTTGCCGATCTTTATCTGGGTACGGTAAGCGACGCAGTATTCTACAATCGGGCGGCAACGATCAACCCGGATACCGACCTGGATTTCGCCCGCATCGGCAGTCTGACCACAACCGATACCGTGACGGGCACTTCCACCACCGTCGATATCGAGGCGAAAAGCCACGCCCATGGCAGTACGACTCCCAGCACGCTATTTTTTACCGGACCTTATCCGCAAACCCTTACCGCCGGTACTGGCAGCGGGTTTGCGGCCAACATGGCAAGCGACCTTGCCAATAACATGAGCTTGCGTCTCTCCCCCGACACGGGTGCCGCAGACGCCGCGACCTTGTCTGCACTGACGCCGATTGTGCAGGAAGCCATGGCACCGGTACTCGACACCATGACCACTCAAGTAGTCGCTCCTGTGCTGCAAGCCTTCGGCGTCGGCATGGGCGAAATGGACGTGACCGTGGACGGCCTTACGCTGGTTTGTCCCATTTCGGGTTATGTTTACCATGACACCAACCATAATGCACAGCGCGAAACCCCGGAAACCGGCCCTGCACTTGCGCTCTACGCCAAGCTGATATCAGCCGTTGACGGAGCGGCAACGCAAGTGGCTGCCGTCGATGCAGCAACGGGCAGTTACACGTTCACCGCTGTGCCAGCCGGGTCCTATCAAGTCATCATTGACGACAACACCGATACGGCAGATACCGCATCAGCCACGCCAGCTGGCTGGATCGGTACCGAGGCACCCGATATGATCCGTGCGCTGACGGTGGCAGGTGAGGAGATATCTGAGCAGAATTTCGGTCTGTTTTTTGGCAGCCGCATCAGCGGCAAGGTGTTCCGTGACGATGGTGTGGGCGGCGGCGCACCCAACAACGGCGTGAAAGATGGCACTGAAGCAGCGCTTGCCGGGGTGGCAATAACGCTTGCGGATGCAGGCGGCATACAGCTCGACAGCACCGCCACGGATGGCGACGGCGGTTATGTGCTATGGGTTTCCGGCAACGCCGGGGCAGAGTCGCTCAACGTGACGGAGCGTAACCCGGTAGCCTATCTTTCCATCGGCGGTAGTGCAGGCGATACCGGCGGCAGTTATGACCGCGCTGCGGATACCACTATCTTTTCGTTTGCCGGCGGACGCCGCTTCCAGGGCGTGGATTTCGCTGACGTGTCGGTGAACCGGTTCGATACCGATGGTGCCCGTTCAGCATTACCGGGCACGGTGGTGTTCTACCCGCATACCTTTGTTGCGGGCAGCGGCGGGGAAGTGGCTTTTAATACGGCCTCCAGCGCCGCGCCCGATACCGGCGGCTGGAACGTGGTGCTCTACCGCGACACTGATTGCAACGGCGTACTGTCATCTGGCGAAGCGCTGCTAGCCAATCCGTTGACGGTGACTGCCAGTGGAAAAATTTGCGTGCTTGCCAAGGTGTTCGTGCCCGCATCGGCGCCTTACGGTGCCCGGCACAGCCATGATCTCAGTGCCGTTTTTAACTACACCAATGCCAGCCCTTCTCTGGATGCGACGCTTGTCCGCACCGACCAGACCCTGGCAGGCGGGAATGACGCCGGGCTGATGCTCACCAAGCGCGTCGATAAAACCGCTGCCCGGCCCGGTGAAAACATCACCTATACCATTGCCTATGCCAACACCGGTAGCGAAGCCATCAAGGGGTTGCGCATCCGCGATGCCACACCGGCATATACCACATTCAACAGCGCTGTTTGCGGCACACTGCCACCTGATTTCACTGCCTGCACGGTGGCTGTGCAACCTGCAGTTGGTGCAGAGGGTACTATCGTCTGGGAATTCACCGGGCCGCTTGCGCCTGGCGCAAGTGGCACCGTCTCGTTTGATGTCACGCTGGAATAGCTGATTCATTGATTTGTCAGTGAGGACAAGGCTGTTCAGAGCCACAAATTTTTTGCACCCACTTTTATCGGTCTGGTGTTATTCATAGCCGCCCCGATAAGTTTTCGCAAGTGCCTCAGTTCGAATACATCGAAGTTTTTACAATCGAACCTGCAGGCACAGTTATTTAAACCAGCTTAGCCCGATGGCGTTCGAACAGTTACAAACCGGAAGTTGAAAAATGTCTACGAAAATGGATGAAGTTCAAGTTCACGCAAATATTAGTAGTGAATAACTATGTTCAGTCGCATTTATCGATGGAATTAACATCAGGCACTAATACCTTGCGCTTGCTGATCCGCATGATAGCTGCTGCGCACCATAGGCCCGCACGCGGCGTGCTTGAATCCCATGTCCACTGCTTCAGTCTCAAAAATACCGAATTGCTCAGGCGTGACGTAGCGGGTCAGTGCAATGTGGTGTCCGGACGGTTGCAGGTATTGTCCTATCGTGAGCATGTCCACGTCGTGGGTGCGCAGGTCGCGCATGACTGCCAGCACTTCTTCATCGGTTTCGCCCAGCCCGACCATGATGCCGGATTTGGTGGGGATGTGCGGGTGGCGTGCCTTGAAGTCCCTGAGCAGTTGCAAGGAGTGGGCGTAATCGGCGCCGGGACGTGCGGCTTTGTACAGGCGTGGCACGGTTTCCAGGTTGTGGTTCATGACGTCGGGCGGGGCGCTGTCGAAGATGTCGAGGGCGATGTCGAGGCGGCCGCGGAAGTCGGGTACCAGCACTTCGATGCGGGTTGCGGGCGATGCGGCGCGGACCGCAGTGATGCAGTCGGCAAAGTGCTGGGCGCCGCCGTCGCGCAGGTCGTCCCGATCCACGCTGGTGATGACGACGTATTTGAGTTTCATCGCGGCGATGGTGTGGGCGAGGTGGGCGGGTTCTTCGGCGTCGGGCGGCAGGGGTTTGCCGTGGCCGACGTCGCAGAACGGGCAGCGCCGCGTGCACAGGTCGCCGAGTATCATGAAGGTGGCAGTGCCGTGCTTGAAGCATTCACCCAGATTGGGGCAGGAGGCTTCTTCGCAGACGGTGTGCAGCTTCTGTTCCCGCAAGACAGCCTTGAGCGCAGCGACTTCCGGCGAGTTGGGCGATTTGGCGCGTATCCAGGACGGCATTTTCAGACGTTCCTGCGGTACGATCTTGATCGGGATGCGGGCGGTTTTGGCTTCGCCCTTGTGGAGTTTGATGTCGGCCATGATGTTGTGTACGGTTGGTTAGCGCGTGAGGTGCTGAATTAAATGTTGGCTGAGCGACAGGGTTAGCTGCGGCATGGGTGCGGTCACGCCCATATCTCGCGTCTGTGTGACGGTCATGCCTTGATAGCCGCACGGATTGATGTTGCGGAACGGCTGTAAATCCATGTCGACATTGAGAGCAAGTCCATGATAACTGCATCCGTGTTTAATGCGTAGCCCCAGCGCGGCGATTTTTGCGTTATCGACGTAGACGCCGGGGGCGTTTGTCAGGCGTTGTGCGCTGATGTTGTGTGTGGCGAGCAGGTCGATGATAGTTTGTTCCATGCGCGTTACCAGCTCGCGAACCCCGTAACCGCGGCGTTTGAGGTCGATCAGCAGGTAGGCGACGATCTGGCCGGGACCGTGATAGGTGATTTGCCCGCCGCGATCGATGTGTACCAGCGGAATGTCGGTGGCGCGCAATAGATGTTCGGGCTTGCCGGCCTGGCCCAGCGTATACACCGGCGGGTGTTCCAGCAGCCAGATTTCATCCGCGCTGTTTGCGGTGCGTCGAGCGGTGAATTCCTGCATGGCATGCCAGGTGGGTACGTATTCGACGCGCCCGAGCTGACGCAGGAGGATGTTGCCGGACAATTACAGTACCACTTTGACCATTTCGTGCGCGGTCAGCGCCCGATACAGGTTGTCGAGCTGCTCGCGTGAAGTGGCGCGGATGGTGCAGGTGATGCTGAGGTAATTGCCCGCTTTGCTGGGACGGCATTCCACCGTGCCGGTATCGAAATCCGGCGCGTGTTGCAGCACCAGCTCGACGATGGTTTGCTCAAATGCCGGATGTGCCGCCCCCATGATCTTGATAGGGAAATCGCTGGGGTATTCGATCAGGCTGTCTTCGGGTTTGATTTCATTCATGTTCGGCTCACTTGAATAGCAACATCAGGCTGTCCCAGGCGCGGCCGAAAATGCCGGCAACGCTGATGTTTTCCAGTGATTGCAACTGGTATTGCGCGAGTATCTTGTTATCCAGGCTCACTGTCAGGGTGCCGATTGGCTGGCCTATGCTGAGCGGCGCCAGCAACGGTTGCCGTGTGGTGAGCGTGGTCTTGATGTCCTTGTTACGGCCACGCGGCAGGCTCAGATAGATATTGCGGGTGAAGCCGGCCTTGACGTTGCCGTTATGGCCTTTCCATACTTTGAGCGTGGTAACGGTCTGGCCTTTGGCGTAGAGTTTGACGCCATCGTAGAACTGAAAGCCGTAATTGAGCAGGCGCTGGCTTTCTGCCGCGCGCAGGTTGTCCGAGGCGGCACCGAGTACCACTGACAGCAGGCGGCGGTCGCCGCGATGGGCGGAGGTGATCAGGCAATAGCCGGCGCTTTCGGTATGCCCGGTTTTCATGCCGTCGACGGTGGGGTCGCTCCATAGCAGACGATTGCGGTTAGGCTGGGTGATGTTGTTGTAGCGATATTCCTTGATCGAATAGAGCGGATGGAATTCGGGGAAATCGCGAATGATGGCTGTGGCGATCAGGCTCATGTCGCGTGCCGTGGTGTAATGCTGCGGGTCGGGCAAGCCGGTTGCGGTGACGAAATGGGTGTGGGCCATGCCCAGCCGTTGCGCTTGCTTATTCATCATGACCACGAAACCGGCTTCACTGCCGCCTACGGCTTCTGCCAGGGCAATGGTTGCATCGTTGCCGGACTGGATGATCATGCCGTGCAGCAGTTCGTCGACGGTCACCGGTTTGTTCGGCTCGATGAACATGCGTGACCCTTCGGTTTTCCATGCTTTTTCGGATACCGGCACGACGTCGGTCAGCTTCAGGCGGCCTTGCCTGATCGCGGCAAAAGTCAGATACGCGCTCATCAGTTTGGTGAGCGAGGCGGGTTCGATACGGCGGTCGCTATCATGCTCTGCCAGAATTTGGCCGCTGTTCACATCCATCAGCAGCCAGGCTTTGGCGGCAAGCTGTGGCGGTGGCGCGGTGGGCAGGTCGACGGCGAAAGTGACAGTGCTGAAACACAGCAAAAGAAAAGCGATAAATGATTTCATGTTGTACGTATACGTATAAGTCGAGGGGGGCGCGATAACTATTTAAGGACAACCCGAACCGGTTTTAAGTTCATGCGGGTTTCGATTTCGCGGGCTGCCGATTTGGCGCTATCGTCGTCATTGTACGGGCCCAATGCCACGCGATAACGCTCGGTATTGTTCAGGATCACCAGCGCTGCACTGCTTTTATTCAGCTTGGTCGAGGCCTGAGCGAGCAGTTTTTCCGCATTGTCGCGGCTGCCGAAACTGCCGAGCTGGAGAAATATGCCGGTGGCGGTTGGCTCAACGTCGCGGCCCCGGCTGATCTCTTCGGGCGTGATGGCGGTTACTTCGACTTTGCCGCTGCCGCCTTGCACAATGCCGAGCTTATAGGCAGCGGTATAGGATAAATCGATGACACGGCTGCTGTGGAAAGGGCCGCGATCGTTGATACGCACGATCACCGATTTGCCGTTGGTCAGCGAAGTTACCCGTGCATAACTGGGGATAGGCAGAGTAGGGTGAGCGGCCGTCATGGCGTACATGTCGTAACGCTCGCCCGACGCGGTGCGTTTGCCGTTAAAGCGGCGGCCGTACCACGAGGCCATGCCTTTTTCCTCATAGGGGGCGCAGGCGGTGGCCGGCGTGTATTCGTGGCCTAATGCGACATAAGGCCGATTGGCGTATTTGTGCAGCGGCTCGATTTTGGGGATCGCATCAGGAATCTCGCCGAGATTGGCCGGCGGATTATCGCCGGGACCGTCATCCAGATAATAGCCGCCGCCGGACTTGTGCTTGGCGATGGTATCGGGCGCCGGTTGGGGTTTGTTCGGTGCTGGCGGAGATGTCGGGGACGCGGGCGGTGTGCTGGCACAGCCGGCAAGCGCGGTAAGGATCAACAAGGCGAGTAGTCGGTTCATGATTTTAACAGTTTGCGGTGAGTTTTAACGCTCATTAAGATACCAAAACCCAGCATCACGATAACCATAGCGGTGCCCCCATAACTCATCATTGGCAGGGGAATGCCTACGACTGGCAGGATGCCGGAGACCATGCCCATGTTGACAAAGGCGTAGGTGAAAAAAGCCAAGGTTACACTGCCTGCCATGAGTCTTGCAAATAATGTCGGCGCACTGGCGGCGATGGTCAGACCGCGAGCGATGATGGCAAGGTAGAGTAACAGTAGCAGAATATTGCCCAATAAACCAAATTCTTCACCGAATACGGCGAACACGAAGTCGGTGGTGTGTTCGGGCAGGAAGTCCAGATGGCTCTGGGTGCCATTCAGCCAGCCCTTGCCGAAGCCGCCGCCGGAGCCGATGGCAATGGTGGACTGGATAATGTGATAGCCCGCGCCGAGCGGATCCTGGCTGGGGTCGAGCAAGGTCAGTACCCGTCTCTTTTGATAATCGTGCAGGAAGTGCCAGAGTACCGGCATGCTTGCCGCTGCGGCGACAGCCATGCCCGCCATGATGCGCCAGGGCAGGCCGGCGAAGAACAGCACATAAAAGCCGGACGCGGAAATCAGTAAGGCGGTGCCCAGATCGGGCTGGCGTGCAACCAGCGCGACGGGGATCGCGAGCAGGATGGCGCCGATGCCGTAATCTTTCAGGCGCAGGGTGGCTTCGTGGTAATGGAAATACCAGGCCAGCATCAGCGGCATGGCGATTTTCATGATTTCGGAAGGCTGAATGCGTGTTACGCCGATGTGCAGCCAGCGCCGCGAACCGTTGACCACATCCCCGAACAGCGCGACGCCGACCAGCAGTACTACACCTATGGTATACAGCGGCACCGCCAGCGCAAGCAGATACTGCGGCGGCGTATTGGCGACCATGACCATAACTGCCAGCGCGACCAGCATGTTGACGCCGTGCGCCAGCAAACGGCTATTGTCTTCGCCCGCTGCGCTGTATTGCACGAACAGACTTAACAGCATGAGCGAGAACAGCAGTAGCAGCAGCGGATAATCCAGATGTGCCGCGATCCTGAGTATCCAGCGTTTAATCCGCATTGATATTACCTCCTGCGCCGGTTTCCGGGACTGGCACCGGCGCCATGGCTTTGGGCAGCTTGCCCAGCAAGTAATAATCCATGACCGCGCGGGCGATGGGGCCGGCTGCTGTGCCGCCGTGGCCGCCGTTTTCCACCAGTACCGCAATGGCGATTTTCGGCGCATCGGCAGGGGCGAACGCGATGAATACGGCATGATCGCGATGTGCAGCCTGCATGCGGCTGGCGTTATATTTCTCGTTCTGACGGATGCCGACCACCTGCGCCGTACCTGTTTTGGCGGCGATCAGATACGGTGCACCGGCAGAGGCAGATGACGCCGTGCCGCCTGGCCGGGTAACGTCGATCATGGCATTGACGATGGTTTGCAGCTGCGCCGGCGGAATGTCTACGTGGGTGACTACCTGCGGTGCGATGTTTTTGCGCTGGCCGGTGCGGCTGTCGATAATGGCCTGCACGATTTGCGGACGCAGCGTAGTGCCGCCATTGGCAAGCGCTGCCGTGGCGACTGCCAGTTGCAATGGCGTAGCCAGATTGTAACCCTGACCGATGCCTGCAATCACCGTCTCGCCCGGGTACCACGGCTGTCTGGAATGTTTGGCTTTCCATGCCCGCGACGGCAGTACGCCGGACAGCTCGCCGTCCATGTCGATGCCGGTTTTCCGGCCGAAACCGAATTGGGATAAATAGCTATACATACGGTCTATACCCATATTGTTGGCCAGCCGGTAAAAATAAGTGTCGCAGGATTGCACGATGGCATTGTGCATATTGACCATGCCGTGGCCGCTTGGTTTCCAGTCGCGATAACGGTGGCTGCTGCCCGGCAAGGAAAAATAGCCGGGATCGACAATGGTGTCTTCCGGCGTACGCAAGCCATAATGCAAACCAGCCAGCGCCATGAACGGCTTGATGGTAGAGCCTTCCGGGTAAGCACCGCGCAAGGCGCGGTTGAGCAAAGGCCGGTCGGGTGAGTCGTTGAGCGCATTCCAGTTGGCGGTGTCGATGCCGTCGACAAACAGGTTGGGGTCGAATTCAGGATGACTGACGAATGCCAGCACGCCGCCGGTTTTCGGGTCGAGTGCGACGAGCGCGCCCCGATAGCTGCCAAACGCCTGTTCGGCAATTGCCTGCAATTTGCTGTCGAGATACAGCACCAGATTGTCGCCGGATACCGGATTGGTATGCGAGAGCATGCGCACTGCGTGGCCGCCTGCATCGGTTTCCACCTGCTCTGCGCCGGTTGTGCCGTGGAGTTGCGTTTCATAGCTTTGTTCGATACCGACTTTGCCGATGTGGTCGGTGCCGCGATAATTGTCGTAGCGGCCATCGTCCTGCAATTCTTGCAGGTCGGTATCATTAATGCGTCCGATATAGCCGATCAGGTGCGAAGCCGAAGCGCCTTGCGGATACTGGCGGAATAGCCGGGCTTTGACTTCCACGCCGGGTAACCGGTAGCGATTGGCGGCGATGCGGGCGACTTCTTCGTCGGTCAGGCGGGTGCGCAGCGGCAGCGTTTGAAAGTTGCGGCTCTCGGCCATGATCTTGGCGAAATGCTTGCGATTGGCCGGGGTGATCTCCACCAGTTTGGCTAATTCATCAATGGTGGCTTTCAGATCGGTAATTTTACTGGGCGTCAGTTCCAGCGTATAGGCGGAGTAATTATGGGCCAATACCCGGCCATTGCGATCCAGAATGATGCCGCGGTTGGGCGGGGTGGGCACGATGGAAATACGGTTGCTTTCGGCGAGTGCAAAATAGCGGTCGTGCTCGAGGATCTGCACATAGACGAAACGCGCCAGCAGTAGCAGAAACAGTAACACGACGAATCCGGCAGCAATGACAATGCGCTGTCTGAATCCGGCAAGCTCGGCCCGATAATGTTTGATCTCTGTCGGGCGATTCATTGCGCCTCAGTGGTTTCGGGAGTGCGCAGGTGATGGAGCAGGGTCCACAAAGGTATCCAGCATAGCGCGCCGGTGAAGATGGTCGCAAAATACTGCAGGGCATGGAAGGTGTCGCCGACGAAGGTGGCGATGAGCACGCTGACAGCTTGTTCGATCAGCAGCAAACCGATGATATGCGAAGCTTGTTGCCAGGGCGGGAAATTGAACATGCGCCGCTGCAACAGCAGCAATACGAAAACGCTCATGGTATACGCGAGCGCATGCTGGCCGAGTATGGTGCCGTCGGTCAGATCCACCAATAGCCCTAACCACCAGGCAGTGCCCATGCCAATGCGACCGGGTTGGTAGATAACCCAATACAAGGTGACCAGCAACAGGAAATCCGGGCGTAACCATAACCAGTCAACCGACCAGGGCAGCAGGTTGAATGCAAATGCTGCCAGCAGACTGCCTGCAATGACCGGACCGCTATGGGACAGCTGCATGGCCGGGCCTTTGGGATGGGCGAATTGCATGTCAGTGCTTTCCTGCCGGTGCAGGCGGTTTAGGCGCTAAAGGTTTTGCAGTTGCGGCCGGAGCGGCAGGTGCAGGGATGGCCGCATCCACGATCAGCACCTGGCGGTTGCGGTCGACTGCGGCAAGCGGTTTGCATTCGATGTGGGCAAAAGCACGGCTGCCGCTAAGGTCGATCTGGGTGACTTTGGCGACAGCAAGGCCGGACGGGTAGACACCGTCTATGCCGGATGTCACCAGTAGATCGCCAGTGCGCACATCGGTGTTGTGCGGCAGATAGCGAATCTCTACGCTGTCATCTATCCCCATGCCGAACATGATTGCGCGTTGTCCGGTGCGCTGGATGATGACGGGGACGGATTGATCCTTGTTGGTCAGCAATGTGATCTCGCTGCTGAAAGGATAGACGCGCGTGACCTGGCCTAATAAACCGGTTTCGTCGACGACGGCTTCTCCGCCTTTTATGCCTTGCTGGCTGCCGCGATTGACGGTGACCTGAAACTGGTACGGGTCGCGCGGAATGGCCAGGATTTCGGCCAGCTGGGTATGCAGCGGAGTGCGTTGCTGTGCGCCGAGGAGCGTGCGCAGGCGCTGATTTTCCTGTTCCAGGTCACGGTAACGCTGCATGGCAATGCTGTATTGAATAAAGTTTTGGCGTAATGCGGTATTTTCCCGTTCCAATCGGGCTTGTTTGACAAAAAAACCGGAGACTCGGTCATAAGTCCGGCCGGGGGTCTGGATCAGGGTCTGCAAGGGATAGAGCAAGGTATTGATGCCAGCGCGAAACCGGTCCAGGCCATGAAAGCGGGTATCCGCTGTGATGACGGCGATGCTGATGAGCACATAGATCAATAACCGTGCCCCTGCGCTCAAACCGCGCGGGAACAGGGTCAGGTTTGGGTGAGGCGCGGACATGATGATGGATCAGGAATCCTGTGCAAATACACCGTGAAGTTTGTCCATTTCTTCCAATGCCCGGCCCGATCCGCGTACCACGCAAGTGAGCGGGTCTTCGGCGACGATCACAGGCAAACCGGTTTCTTCCATCAGCAAGCGGTCCAGGTCGCGCAGCAATGCGCCGCCGCCGGTCAGTACCATGCCCTTTTCCGCAATGTCGGCGCCGAGTTCGGGCGGCGTTTGCTCCAGTGCCGATTTGACGGCGCTGACGATGCTGTTGAGCGGGTCGGTGAGCGCTTCCAGGATCTCGTTGCTGGAAATGGTGAAGCTGCGCGGGATGCCTTCAGCGAGGTTGCGGCCCTTGACTTCCATTTCCTGTACGGCAGAACCGGGGAACGCGGAGCCGATGCCCTTCTTGATGGCTTCGGCAGTCGCTTCGCCGATCAGCATGCCGTAATTGCGGCGGATGTAGTTGATGATGGCTTCGTCGAATTTGTCGCCGCCCACGCGTACCGAGTTGGCGTAGACAATGCCGCCCAGCGAAATCACGCCGACTTCGGTGGTGCCGCCGCCGATGTCGACCACCATGGAGCCGGTCGCTTCGGCGACGGGCAAGTCCGCGCCGATTGCCGCGGCCATCGGTTCTTCAATCAGATATACCTGGCGTGCGCCGGCGCCGATGGCGGATTCGCGAATCGCCCGGCGTTCGACCTGGGTCGAGCCGCAGGGCACGCAGATGATGATGCGCGGGCTGGGGTGGAACATGCGGGTGTCATGGATCTTCTTGATGAAATACTTCAGCATCTGCTCGGTGATGGTGAAATCGGCGATCACGCCGTCCTTCATCGGGCGGATGGCGGTGATGTTGCCGGGCGTGCGTCCCAGCATCTGCTTGGCTTCCAGGCCGACTGCCTGGATGGTTTTCTTGGCGCTGTTGCTGTCCTGGCGGATCGCGACAACAGACGGCTCGTCCAGAACGATGCCTTTGCCTCGAACGTAGATCAGCGTATTGGCTGTACCCAGGTCAATTGCCAAATCAGTAGAAAAATAGCCGCGTAATGATCCAAACATGATAGTAATTTTCGCTAAAGTGAGGGTTGATCGACTTAATTTAACCCAGAGGGTCGTCGTGTTTTATTCGTTGTGCGCAATTCGTCGCGCACCATGAATATAGTCCGACAGGCACCTAGTAGTTAGTAGCCTTGAATAAACGTAATATGATACCCTAATAGGCTTGTTTCCTGTGAAGATTTACGCACTATGTCACTTACTCTGCAAGATGTAAAACGTGTCGCCACTCTTGCCCGCATTGCGGTCAACGACGCCGAAGCAGTCGCTTATCAACAACAGCTTAACGGGATTTTTGGTTTGATTGCCGAAATGCAGGCAGTGGATACCACGGGTGTCGAACCGATGTCGCATGCACAGGACCTGAGCCAGCGCCTGCGTGAAGACGTAGTAACAGAGACCGATCAGCACGAAAAGTTCCAGGCCATTGCCCCGCAAGTCGAGGGCGGCCTGTATTTAGTCCCGCAAGTAATTGAATGATAAAATGATTAATGCCAGTCTGAACCAACTCTCTGCTTTGCTCGCTGCAAAAAAGATTTCCAGTGTGGAATTGACGCAGACCTATCTGGATCGCATCGCCGCACTGAACCCGGCACTCAATGCGTTCGTCACGCTGAACGCGGATGCCAGCCTGGCCGATGCCCGCGCTGCCGATGCGCGCATCGCTGCGGGCAATGCCGCGCCGCTGACCGGCATACCGGTCGCGCACAAGGATATTTTCTGTGCCGATGGCTGGCGCACTACCTGCGGTTCCAGAATGCTGGAGAATTTCATCGCGCCTTACGACGCGCACGTCATCAGCCAGTTCAAAGCCGCCGGTGCAGTCAGTCTGGGCAAGACCAACATGGATGAGTTTGCGATGGGCTCATCCAATGAAACCTCTTACTACGGTGCGGTAAAGAATCCCTGGGATCATCAGGCCGTACCCGGCGGTTCTTCCGGAGGCTCGGCGGCTGCCGTAGCGGCGCGTCTGGCACCGGCAGCGACAGGTACCGATACCGGCGGTTCGATACGCCAGCCGGCTGCGCTGACCGGTATTACCGGTTTGAAACCGACCTACGGCGTGGTGTCGCGTTACGGCATGATCGCATTTGCATCGAGTCTGGATCAGGCCGGGCCGATGGCGAAATCGGCGGAAGACTGTGCGTTGCTGATGAACGTGATGGCCGGCTTTGACGAACGCGATTCGACCAGTCTGGAGCGTCCGCTCGAGGACTATACCCGCGACCTGAATCAGCCGCTGGCCGGCTTGCGCATCGGGTTGCCGCGCGAGTATTTTGCCGAGGGCCTGAGCGCCGATGTCGCCGCAACAGTGGAAGCGGCGCTAAATGAATACCGCAAACTGGGCGCGACCACGGTCGACGTTTCGCTGCCCAACACCAAATTGTCCATCCCCGTGTATTACGTGCTGGCACCGGCGGAAGCATCGACCAATCTGTCGCGTTTCGATGGCGTGCGTTACGGCTATCGTGCACCCGAATACGGCGACCTGACCGACATGTACGAGAAATCGCGGGCGCAGGGTTTTGGCACCGAGGTCAAGCGCCGCATCATGATCGGCACTTATGTGCTGTCGCACGGTTACTACGATGCCTATTACATGCAGGCGCAGAAGATCCGCCGCCTGATCGCGCAGGATTTCAACGAGGCTTTCCAGCACTGCGACATCATCATGGGACCGACTGCGCCGAGCACCGCATTCAATTTCGGTGAGAAAGCGGACGATCCTGTTTCGATGTATTTGTCGGACATTTACACCATTGCGGTCAATCTGGCCGGCTTGCCGGGGATGTCCGTGCCTTGCGGCCTGGGCAGCAATGGACGTCCGGTCGGCTTGCAGCTGATAGGCAATTATTTCAGCGAAGCCAGAATGCTGGGCGTCGCGCATCAATACCAGCTGGCGACGGACTGGCATACACGGATGCCCGAAAACATCTAAATCATTTACCAGCACGCAACAGCTGGCGGTTAGCACAAAGGTCAAGTCATCATGCAATGGGAAATCGTCGTCGGGTTGGAAGTCCACACACAGTTATCCACCAGATCCAAAATCTTTTCCGGCGCCAGCACAGCGTTCGGTGCTGCACCCAACACTCAGGCCAGTGCGGTGGATATCGCGTTGCCGGGCGTGCTGCCAGTACTTAACCGCGGTGCAGTAGAGCGGGCGATACAGCTGGGGCTGGCCATCGATGCGCACATCAGCCGGCGTTCGGTGTTCGCGCGCAAGAATTATTTTTATCCGGATCTGCCCAAGGGCTACCAGATCAGCCAGATGGAGCTGCCGGTGGTCGAGGGTGGTAGCCTGGCCATACAGGTCGGCGATACCGAAAAGACCATCCGCATCACCCGCGCGCATCTGGAAGAGGATGCCGGCAAATCCATGCACGGCGATTTCCATGGCATGACCGGGATCGATCTGAATCGCGCCGGTACGCCGCTGCTGGAGATCGTATCCGAGCCCGACATGCGCGGTTCGGCGGAAGCGGTGGCTTATGCCAAAACGCTGCACAGTCTGGTGGTATGGCTGGGGATTTGCGACGGCAACATGCAGGAAGGCAGCTTCCGCTGCGATGCCAACGTCTCTGTGCGTCCCAAAGGCAGCAGTGAACTGGGTACGCGCTGCGAGATCAAGAATCTCAACTCGTTCCGTTTCCTCGAGCGCGCGATCGAATACGAGGCACGGCGCCAGATCGAGATCAACGAAGACGGCGGCATCATCCGTCAGGAAACCCGGCTGTACGACCCGGACCGTGACGAAACGCGTACCATGCGCAGCAAGGAAGATGCACATGATTACCGCTATTTCCCCGATCCGGATTTGTTGCCGCTGGTGATTTCCGAGGAATGGATAGAGCGTACCCGCGCGGCGATGCCGGAATTGCCGGTGGCGATGCGCGAGCGTTTTGTCAGCCAGTATGCGATTCCCGCTTATGATGCCGGCGTGCTTACCAGCAGCAAGGCCACGGCGACGTATTTTGAACAGCTGGTTGCAGCGGTTGGCGGCGAAGCCAAGCTGTGCGCCAACTGGATCATGGGCGAGCTGTCGGCAGCGCTGAACCGGCATGAACTGGATATTGCGCAAAGCCCGGTCGCGGTTGTGCAACTGGCGGCGCTGATCCGTCGCATCGGTGACGGCACCTTGTCCGGCAAGCTGGCCAAGGAGGTATTCGAAGCGCTGTGGCAGGGTGAAGGCGAGGTGGATGCCATCATTGACGCGCGTGGCCTGAAGCAGGTTTCAGATGTCAGCGCGATCGAAGTCATGGTCGATCAGGTGCTGGCGGCCAATCCGAACCAGGTGGCCGAGTATCGTGCGGGCAAGGAAAAAATGTTCGGTTACCTGATCGGGCAGGCGATGAAGGCGATGAAGGGCAAGGCCAATCCGCAACAGTTGAATGAGGTGTTGTTGCGTAAGCTGGGTTGACGGGATTTCTTAATAACGCTGTGTCAGCGTCATCGTCGTGCCATTGCGCTGTATGTCGGTTTGATTCAAAAAGCTCATGCCGAGCAGTGCGATAGGTAGTCCATTGCCTTCCACGACGGTGCCCGGCACCATATTCAGGCTGATGCCACCGATGCGGATATTGTTGAAGATCACATGATATGCGCCAATGCTGCCGTTGGCGGTGTAAATTGCGCCGCGTTGTCCTTTGCGGTAATTCACTCCCAAACGATCTGCTTCTTGTGTGCTAATGGTGACCAGCGTCGCGCCTGTGTCCACGACGAAATTTACACTGCTGCCGTTAATCGAGCCCACTGAATAAAATTGCCCGCGCCCGTCAGCATTGAGTGTAGCGACAGGCTTGGCACTACCCCCGCTGCCTGTATAAGATTCACCCATCGTCAATACGCGTCGTTTGCCATCGATTTCGAACATGGCCGATTGCGAGTCGGCGCGTAATAAGCGCACGCCTTGCGTGCTGTCACCTACCGCCATGACACGAGGTTTGCCCGAATCGATGACGACCATGGCGCGATCCTTGAATAGGCCGGTGACATTCACATTGCCCGCACTGGCTCCAGTGTTGTAGGCAAGCAGACTCAGTGTCATAAGCTGGAGAGGGAGTTTGATGGATCGCATATGTATATGAATTGAATACGGGATTAGTAGGTCGTTTTGCCGGTCAGTTCGATGAAGCGAGCCTTGTCGGCTTCGAACCGGCTGCGGATGTCAGCCATTTCCTTGTTTTTTTGCGCAAGGATGGATTCCAGATCACCTATATGTTTTGCATTTTCCGTGTATTCCGCAGCAAGCGGGCCTTTGACCGGGATTTTGCCGCCGGCTTGCTGGACTAATTTGGCTTGTTTTGCCTGCAACGGCGCCAGACGCGAGTGGGTGCCATCGATAACGAGTTTGGATTGCTCGAGGTTGCGGTCCCGTGCCAGATCGATTTCGGCGGGCGTGGTGTAGGTGTTCAGCAAGGCTGCATCATGGCGTTTCTGTTCGGTCTGGAGTTGCTTTTCCTTGGCGGCGCGCGCCTGCTCGGCTTCATTGCTGAGGCGCTGTTCCGGCGTCAATGCGGCCGGCGTCTGCTTGATGACCATGCCGCGCTTGCTCATTTCAGTGGTCGCGCGCCCTGCGGCTTGCGGGGGCATGGTATCACCGTAGTGGGTGACGCCCTGCGCGTCTTTCCACTTGAAAATCTCCGCGTGGGCGAGGGTTGCGGCGCTCAGCATAAAAGCGGTGCCGAGTAATAGTTTGCATTTATAGTTATAGTTGGCTGTCATGCTGGATTGGCTCCGTAGGTGGTGCGATATTGTGCTACCGCTGCCGCGTATTGTTCCATGTTCTTATCGGTTTGCAAATAGGCAAGCAGGTCATTCAGATTGGCGATCGCAAAAACCGGAATGCCGTATTGCTGTTGGACTTCCTGTACTGCGGACAGCTCCCCCTGGCCGCGTTCCATGCGGTCGATGGCGATGATCACGCCGGCGGGGGTCGCGCCCTGGCTGCGGATGAGTTCGACCGATTCGCGCACCGATGTGCCGGCGGAGATGACATCGTCGATAATGAGCACGCGCCCCTGCAATGGCGCGCCGACGATATTGCCACCTTCGCCGTGATCCTTGGCTTCCTTGCGATTGAAGCTGTAGGGGGTGTTGCGGCCTTCAGCGGCGAGGGCGATCGCGGTGCTGGCGGCCAGCGGGATGCCTTTGTAGGCCGGTCCGAACAGCACGTCGAATTCTATTCCGGCAGCGAGGATGGCTTTAGCGTAAAATTCGCCTAGTTGCTTTAATGCCAAACCGTCGGCAAACAGGCCGGCGTTAAAGAAGTAGGGACTCATGCGGCCCGCTTTGGTTTTGAATTCGCCGAAGCGCAGCACGTTTTGATCTATGGAAAAGCGCAGGAACTGTTGTCTGAAATCGAACATGATATTGAATTTTGGAATCGCAAAGTGCGTATTATAACTGCCAATTTGAACGGGATTCGCTCCGCAGCGAGCAAAGGCTTTTTTGAATGGATGCTGCGTCAGGACGCCGACTGCGTTTGCGTGCAGGAACTCAAGGCGCAGCAAGCGGATATGCGCTCCGAGATGCTGGCGCCTGAGGGCTACACCGGCTATTTCCATTATGCCGACAAAAAAGGTTACAGCGGTGTCGGCATTTACAGCAAACGGCTGGCAGATGAGGTTATCGTCGGGCTCGGCATCGCCGATATCGATGCCGAAGGCCGTTATCTGGAGGCGCGCTTCGGCAATCTGAGCGTGATTTCGCTGTATTTGCCGTCCGGGTCCAGCGGCGAAGACCGCCAGCAGGTGAAATTCGATTTCCTGGCGCGGTTTTATCCGCACCTCGCAGCGTTGCGGGCGAGCGGACGCGAGGTGGTGATCTGCGGCGACTGGAATATCGCACACAAGGAAATCGACCTGAAAAACTGGAAATCCAATCAGAAGAATTCGGGTTTCCTGCCGGAAGAACGCGCGTGGATGACGCAAGTGCTGGACGAGCTGGTATGGGTGGATGTGCATCGTACCCTGTATCCCGAGGCGACCGGCGAAGCCTATACTTGGTGGAGCAATCGGGGACAGGCCTGGGCGAAGAACGTCGGCTGGCGCATCGATTATCAGCTGGCGACGCCGACCCTCGCCGCCACGGCGACTTCAGCAACTGTTTATAAAGCCGAGCGTTTCTCCGATCATGCGCCGCTGATTGTGGATTACGATTTCCATATCTGATTTCAAGAGCACATTATGCCGACACATCCTTGGTTAGCCGCGTTCAAGGTTTATGCTCATCCCCGTGTGGTGGGGATGCTGTTCCTGGGGTTTTCCTCCGGATTGCCGTTGCTGCTGGTGCTGGGCACGCTGTCGTTCTGGCTGCGCGAGGCAGGGATAGACCGTGCCACCATCGGTCATTTATCATGGGTCGGGCTGGCTTACGGTTTCAAGTGGATGTGGTCGCCGCTGGTGGACCGCATGTCGCTACCGCTGCTTACCCGATGGCTGGGGCGGCGCCGGGCCTGGCTGCTGTTGTCGCAAATCGTCATTGTGCTAGCGCTGCTGGGGATGGCGAATACCGATCCTGCCGTTGATCTGCAGCCGACCATCCTGTTTGCGCTGGCAGTCGCATTTGCGTCCGCAACTCAGGATATTGCCATGGATGCATATCGCATCGAGGCGGTGACGCAGGAAAAGCAGGGCGCGATGGCGGCCACCTATCAGGCGGGTTATCGTATTGCGATGATCACCGCGGGCGCCGGCGTATTGTGGATCGCGTCAGCGGTGGATACCACGCCGGACGCTTATGATTTCAATCCCTGGCACGTCGCTTATCTGGTGATGGCGGTGTGCATGGCAGTAGGGATATTGGCGACATTGACCATACGCGAACCGGAACTGGCACCCAATCCCGTCGCACAACAGGAAGCGAGCGAGGTGCATGCCTGGCTGGCCGGCAAGGGTCTCAGCGGCAAATTGCTGACGGCGGCGGCATGGCTCTATACCGCGGTGCTGAGTCCGTTCATGGATTTTGTGCGTCGTTTCGGCTGGCAGGCGGCATTGATACTGGCGCTGATTGCGATTTACCGGATCTCGGACGTGGTGATGGGCGTGATGAGTAATCCGTTCTACGTGGACATGGGGTATTCCAAGGATGAAGTGGCTACGGTGTCCAAGGTGTTCGGCGTCATCATGACCATAGCCGGCGCAGGCCTTGGCGGCGTGCTGACGGCAAGGATGGGGGTGATGCGCACCCTGTTCCTGGGCGCAGTGCTGTCTGCGGCAACCAATCTGCTGTTCGTCTGGCTGGCCGGACAGGGTCATGACGTCTCGGCGCTGGTGTTTACCGTGTCGGCGGACAATCTTTCCGCCGGTATCGCTTCCAGCGCCTTTGTCGCCTATTTGTCGGGGTTGACCAACAGTGCGTATTCGGCGACGCAATATGCCTTGTTCAGTTCGGTGATGCTGCTGTTGCCCAAGTTCATTGCCGGGTTCTCCGGCGATTTTGTCGATGCTTACGGTTACGCCGATTTCTTTACGGGAACTGCGTTGCTGGGACTGCCGGTGCTGGTGCTGGTGTGGCTGGCAGGACGGGCGCGTCTGCATGTGCAGGATAAATAGATGCCTGAATTAAGTATTTTGTCGGTGTTTCTGGTGGGCTTGCTGGGCGGCGTGCATTGTGTGGGCATGTGCGGTGGCATCGTGACCGCCTTGTCGTTTGCGACGCCGAATGCCAAACCCAGTCTGCCGATGCTGCTGGGCTATAACGGCGGGCGTCTGCTGAGTTATGCGCTGGCCGGTGCGATCGCAGGTGCGGTGGGTGCAAGTACCTTGTTGTTGAACGGTTTTCTTCCGGTGTCGCGCGGGCTGTACGTGTTCGCCAACGTCATGCTGATCCTGCTGGGGCTGTATCTGGCGGGCCTGTCGCGTGCCGTGCTGGTACTGGAGAATCTCGGCGGCGGTATCTGGAAAAGATTGCAACCGCTGATGAAGCGTTTCATGCCGGTGCGTAATCCGGTGCAGGCGCTGCTGGTGGGGATGGTATGGGGCTGGCTGCCGTGCGGGCTGGTGTATTCGGTGCTGATCTCGGCATTGGCTACCGGCAGTGCCGGACATGGCGCATTGCTGATGCTGGCGTTCGGCCTGGGGACCTTGCCCAATCTGCTGGCGATGGGCCTGCTTGCGCAGCGTTTGCAGCATTTGACCCGTCAGCCGTCGGTGCGGCTCGTCGCCGGTCTGCTGGTGGCGTCCTTCGGCGTGCTCGGCCTGGCGCGGCTGATAATCAATTTATAGGTAAAACTCGATGACTCAAACCCATTTGCAGCCGCCTTTGCGCCAGCTCTTCAAGCGTGCGGCCATTGCAGTCGATGCGGTGATACACAAAGGCCAGAATCTGAACCGGGTATTGGCCGACCAGCCCGCGCCGGGGCGGGCAACGGTACAGGACATGTGTTACGCCAGCTTGCGCGAATACGGCGAACTGGCGGCAATGCGCGATGCGCTGCTGACCAAGCCGCTGACGGACCGGGTGATCGCGACTATGCTGGTGGTGGCGCTGCGCCAGGTGCGGGTCAGACCCGATGCGACGCACATGGTGGTGAATGAAGCCGTGGAAGCCGCGGCGGCCATACAGCCGTGGGCGCGAGGACTGACCAACGCCGTATTGCGCAATTATTTGCGGCAGGCGGATGCATTGACAGCAACGGTCATGGCGCAGCCGGTAGCACGCTGGAATTATCCGCAATGGTGGATCGATAAAGTGAGTGCGGCCTACCCGCAGCATTGGCAGGCGGCTTTGGTCGCGGGCAACCAGCATCCGCCGATGACATTGCGAGTCAACGCGCAGCATGGCAACGCAGCGGCTTATCTGGAATGGCTGCAGGACGAAGGCATTGCAGCGCGCCGGACAGGAGAGTGGGCTGTGCAGCTGGCGCAGCCGGTCGCGGTCACTGCGTTGCCCGGGTTCGCCGACGGCCGGGTGTCGGTACAGGATGCCGGTGCGCAATTGGCAGCGACACTACTCGATGTGCATGACGGTCAGCGCGTGCTGGATGCCTGTGCCGCCCCGGGGGGGAAGACCGGTCATATCCTGGAGCTGGCCGCAGTCGATCTGACTGCGCTGGATAGCGACGCCGCACGTTTGCAACGGGTGGGCGAGAATCTGGCGCGGCTGGGATTGGAGGCGCAGCTCAAGCTCGGCGATGCCGGGGATCCGGCGTCGTGGTGGGATGGTGTGGCTTACGATCGCATATTGGCCGATGTGCCGTGTTCGGCATCCGGTGTGGTGCGTCGCCATCCGGATATCAAATGGTTGCGCCGTCCGGATGATATTGCCCAATTCGCCGTACAGCAGGCGGTAATTTTGCCAGCGCTCTGGCGATGTTTGGCAACGGGTGGTAAATTGCTCTATGTGACTTGTTCGATTTTCCCCGAGGAAAATCAGCAGCAAATAGATAGATTTGTAGCAGCGCATGCAGATGCGCGACAATTGCAGCTGGATGGGGAGTGGGTGACGCCGGGACAATTGTTGCCGAACGATAATCACGATGGTTTCTTCTATGCCTTACTTGAAAAAATTTAAATTCTGGCTGGTGATGTTCATGTGGATGGGTGTAAGTGCGCCCATTTTCGCGGCCAGCGAGGGAATACAGATCAAATCGGCCGAACTGAAACAGGTCGAAGATACCTATTATCTGTACGCACAGATGAATGTGACGCTGGGACCGACGCTGGAAGAAGCGATCAAAAAAGGCGTGTCCCTTTATTTCATCACCAAATTCGAGTTCAAACGGCCGCGCTGGTATTGGTGGAATGAAGATCTTGCGAATATCACCCGCGTGACGCGCCTGTCCTACAATGCGCTGTTGCGGCAGTATCTGGTTTCCGGCGTGAATGTGCACGCGCGCAGCGTCGACAAGCTGGAAGATGCGCTGACGATCCTGGGCGAAATCAACGCCTGGCCGGTCATTGCGCGCGACCAGCTGGGCAAGCATGAAAGCTACGAAGCGACATTAAGCATGCGGCTGGATACTTCCCAGTTGCCGAAACCCTTGCAGATCAATGCGATAGCGACCGGCAGATGGGATCTGGAATCCGCTCCTCTGGTGTGGATGATGAACCCGTGAAATACCTGGTTTTACTCAGTTTCATTGTTGGTGCCGGACTGGTTTATTTGCTTTCCAGTGCCAGTGCCAATACTGATCTGTTCGCGCACAATTTCCCGCTGTTGCTGGTGGCGACCGGCTCGCTGGTGGTGGCGATGGTGGTGCTGGTGGGTTACCAGATCGTGCAGCTGCGTCGCAAAATGCGTGCGGGCGTGTTCGGCACCAAGCTCACCATACGGCTGATGCTGGTGTTCGGTCTGATGGCATTGTTACCAGGTGCAGTGGTATATGCGGTATCGGTGCAGTTCCTGTCCAAGAGTATCGAGTCCTGGTTCGACGTGCGCGTCGATACCGCACTGGGCAGCGGCCTGAATCTGGGGCAGGCAGCGCTGGATAACCTGCAGCGCGAACTGACCGTCAAAGCGGATTCCATGGCGCAGCGGCTGGCGGAAACGCCGGCCAGTGTGCATTCCATTGAGCTTAATGCGTTACGCGAACAATACAGTATCCAGGAAGCGACCTTGTTTACTGAACGCGGCAAGCTGATTTCGTTCGCCGGTAACGAGCGGTCCGGGCTTGCGCCCTCGGCCCCGGACAACAGCATACTGTTGCAAGTGCGGCAACAGCAAACTTATGCGCGGATAGAAAATGTTGGTGATCGCGGGTTGTATATACGTGTGGTCGTGCCGGTGAATTTATTGTCGTTTACCGAAAATATCCGGGTGTTGCAGTTGTTGCAGCCGGTGCCGAAAAAACTGGCCGACGATGCAGAGGCCGTGCGTCTGGCTTATCAGGATTATCAGGAACTGTCATTGTCGCGGCTGGGACTGAAACGTCTTTATGGACTGACGCTGACGCTGGCGATGGTATTGGCGCTGCTGGCGACGGTCGCGCTGGCTTTCCTGATCAGCGAACAGATGGCTGCGCCGCTACGCGCGCTGGCCAAGGGTACGCGTGCCGTTGCCAAAGGCGATTTCAGCCAGATGCATCCGGTGAACAGCCGCGACGAGCTGGGCATGCTGACGCAATCGTTTAACCGCATGACCCGTCAGCTGTCGGAAGCGCGTTCGGCGGCAGAGGACAGTCGTGCGCAGATCGAAAAATCCCATGCCTATCTGGAAACCATACTGGGTAATCTGACTTCGGGGGTAGTGGCGCTGGACGAGCAGTTGCGCGTGCGCAGCATCAATCCTGCCGCCGCTCAGATACTTGGGGTAAATGCTGCTGCTTTGCGCGGCATGCAGCCGTATCAGTGGCCGAGCCACGCGCCGCAGCTGGCTGATTTTTCCCATGCCATCGCGTCGCAGTTCCAGGCGCAGCCGGATGCGGACTGGCAGCAGCAAATCGAGTATCGCGGCAATCATGACAAGCGGATTTTGCTGGCGCGCGGCACGCGTCTGCCGAGCGGCATCGACAGCGGCTACATACTGGTGTTCGACGATATCACTTATCTGGTACGCGCGCAGCGCGATGCAGCGTGGGGGGAAGTGGCGCGGCGGCTGGCGCACGAGATCAAGAATCCGCTGACGCCGATCCAGCTTTCGGCAGAACGCATAGAGCATAAGTTCGCGGACAAGCTCAATACTGCCGATGCGGCCACGTTGCGTCGCTCGACGCAGACCATAGTCAATCAGGTATCGGCGATGAAGGAGATGGTGAATGCTTTTGCCGAGTATGCCAAGACCCCGCGTGCACAATTGCTGCCGGTGAACCTGAATGCGCTGGTCGGCGAAGTACTGGATTTGTATGGGCATGATGCTGCCATTCATCTGGATCTGGCGGAGCATTTGCCGCTGGTGATGGGCGATGCGAAGCTGTTGCGGCAGATTATCCATAATCTGTTGCAGAACGCACAGGATGCGCTGATCGATACCGCTCAGCCCTATATCGGCATCGGCACGCGTGTGGCGGATCATGACGTGCAGCTGATTATCACTGATAATGGTTCGGGCTTGCCCGAGCATGTACTGGAGCGTTTGTTTGAACCCTATGCCACGACCAAGCCCAAGGGGACCGGGCTGGGTCTGGCGATTGTGAAGAAAATTATCGAGGAGCATCACGGCGTTATTCGCATGGAAAATCGCCCCGAAGGGGGGGTGGCTGTATGTATTCGTTTACCCGCTGCGGACAAGGCAGGACAAGTGGAGCAAGTGGCATGAGTGGACAGATTTTGGTTGTTGACGATGAAATGGGGATACGCGAACTGTTATCTGAAATCCTGGCGGATGAAGGCTATGATGTCGCGCTTGCAGAAAACGCTGCAATGGCCCGCGAGTACCGGCAGCATACGCGCCCTGATCTGGTGTTGCTGGACATCTGGATGCCGGACATGGATGGCATTAGCCTGCTCAAGGCATGGGCGGCAGCCGGGGAGCTGAGCATGCCGGTGGTGATGATGTCAGGGCACGGCACCATTGATACTGCGGTGGAGGCTACGCGTATCGGCGCGGTAGGTTTTCTGGAAAAACCTATCGCGCTGAAGAAGCTGCTGGAAACGGTGGCTAACAGTCTGAAGCACGAGCCGGCAAAGCTGTCTGTGACATCGAAGGCCAGCGATACGGCGTACGATGAAGTCATTGCCCGGCCCATCGAGCAATCCGGCCCGACTGATGAAGTTTCCGAACCGGCTGCGGCAGGTGCGGAGGTGCAGAACAATTGGTTGGCCAGCATGAACGTGGCGATGAGTTTGCCGCTGCGCGAAGCACGCGATCTCTTCGAACGTCATTATTTTGAACGCCTGATTGAACAGACGGCTGGCAATATGAGCCGGTTGGCGGAACAGGCCGGCGTCGAGCGCACGCATCTGTATCGCAAATTAAAACAGTTGGGCGTGAAATTGCCCAAGAAAGCGGATCAGTAGGTCATGCGAATCGCGACAGGATGAATGGCCGCACACTCATCCTGCCGGTGTTGCCGTTTCAGTAGGTAACGCGGGTAGTGCCGCCGCCACTGAGTACACGTACCCGGTCGCCTGCGCGGAACTGCTGGTCGGCGCCCTGGGTGATGGCGATGGTACGGCCGGAATCGAGTCTGACCGTGATTTCCAGGCCTGTTTGCGACGTCACATTTTCTTCGACAGTGGAACCGGCTACGCCGCCGAGTACCGCGCCAATGACGGCGCCGGCGATCTGGCCCCTGCCGCCGCCCACCTCGCTGCCTGCAATGCCGCCAACCGCCGCACCGCCCAAGGTGCCGACGGGGGACTTGGTACCTTCGATCTTGACGGTGCGGACCGCGACCACTACGCCGGTCTGGACTTCCTGTACAGTTCGGGCCTGACTGCGGTCATAATCGGCACTGCCGAGTCCGCTGGCGCATCCGCTCAGCGCAAATGTTGCGAGCATGGCCAGCGCTAAAGGCTTATTGATATTCATGATGCTCTCCCGTTGAATGAACTGGTAAGGCAATAGATGCGGATGTCGTCTGTTAGTTCAGCTCGCTAGTCCAACTCGTACCCAAATTCGGTTTTGAACAGTTTCTTGATTTCGCCCTGGCTGGGCGCGTGATTCTGGCCGCCGCGATGCGCGATCTTGATCGCGCCCATCAGTGAGGCCAGTCGGCCGGTAGTGGGCCAATCCATGCCATTGCTTATGCCATGCAACAAGCCGGCACGGTAAGCATCGCCGCAACCGGTGGGGTCGAGGACTGCGCTGGCGCGGGCGCAAGGAATGTCGAAAATCTGTCCGCCGGTGTAAATCTGGGAACCCAGCTCGCCACAGGTGACTATCAGCGCACGCACTTGCTGCGCCAGTTCGGGCAGGGTCTTGCCGGTGCGATTCTGCAACAGTTCGGCTTCGTAATCATTGAGGGTGACATAGTCTGCCAGCGCGACAAATTCCATTAAATCATTGCCGTCGAACATCGGCATGCCCTGACCGGGATCAAAAATAAATGGGGTGCCTGCTGCATGAAATTCGCGGGCATGTTGCAGCATGCCGTTACGTCCGTCGGGTGCAACAATGCCGATGGTGATGTCGCTGGCCTGATCGACGTGATTGAAATGCGAGAAGTTCATCGCGCCCGGGTGAAAGGCGGTGATCTGGTTGTCGGATAAATCCGTGGTGATAAAGGCTTGCGCGGTGAAACTGTCATCCACGCTGCGAATATGTTTGCGGCTGATTTCCAGTTTGTCCAGATGGGCGGCATACGGAGCGAAATCGGCGCCGCATGTCGCCATGATCTGCGGATTGCCGCCGAGCAGCTTGAGGTTGTAAGCGATGTTGCCTGCGCAGCCGCCGAATTCGCGGCGCATTTCCGGGACGAGAAATGACACGTTCAGCATGTGGATTTTTTCCGGCAGGATGTGATTTTTGAAATGGTCATGGAATACCATGATGGAGTCAAATGCGAGCGAACCGCAGATCAGGGCAGACATAATGGTTTTCGTGTGATGATAATCTGCCAATTATATCAGATGCCATGCAAGCATCGTTTTCATCGAATATTCATCAGTTAATCATCAATCTGTCGTAATCGCGCGATAGTCTGATTGCATGAAAAAGCTGATTCGCTATCTATTCTGGTGTACGCCGCTGCTGTTGCAATCGCACGATGCCAACGCCTGGGGGCTGTATACCCATGTCTATTTTGCACAATGGCTATTATGGGGCGTGCCATTGCTGGATGGCGAATTGCGCCGCGCGGTGTCGCGTTACCCGAAACTGGTCATGGCCGGGGCATGCCTGCCTGATCTGGCGCTGGTGGGCCGGGCGGTAGGGACGCAGGCGTTCGAGCAGACGCATAACTGGCAGGATGCGACACGCATGCTGCAGCTGGCGCAGAACGACGCGGAACGTGCACTGGCGGTGGGCTATTTCAGTCATCTGTTCGCCGACGTCGTGGCACATCATCATTTTGTCCCGGCGCATGAGCGGCTGTGGCTGGATTGGCCGATGCTGGCGCATACCGTCTCCGAATGGGCGATGGATGCGCATGTGGGCGAGCATCTATTGGCAACGCCGGGGCAATTGCTGCGTGCCGGCGAACAGGAAATTGTGATCCTGATCAGCCGGCATTTTTCGCTTCCGCAGAAACAGGCCAGAGTGGCAGTGCGCGTGCTGGCTCGGGCCGATCAGGGTTTGCGCTGGTGCCGCCTGCCGCAGGGATTGTATCGTGGCGTGATGCGTATGGATAAGCGGGTGGTGCGGCGTTTCAATTATTTTATCAGCGAGACCAGCGCGCGCTTCGAGGAAATAAACAGAGTGCTGGCCGGCGATTCACCCATCCTCGATGCCAACGGCGGTTGTGCCAAGATGGCGCAGCAGCGGTTATCGCAATTCAGCGACCATCAGATCAAACGCGGTCAGCCTTTGCCGGACGATTGCTTTTACGGCTCGCTCCAGGAATTTCACTGAAAATTCATCCGGCCGTATGTGTGGTTTGGTGTGTCCATGCAGTGGCTTTCCGCCCGGCAGGTCTCGCTTCGGCGTTCTTTACGCTTCCGTCTCATCCCCTTGATAAATGAATTTTTAGAGGTCCCCTTAACCTGGCGTTTTTAGGTTAAAATTCAAAGTTGATTATTGGCGGCACGAAATCGTTGATTTCAGTGTGTGCTTTGTTGGATTTAACATTGGGATCAAGCATGAAATTCAATCGTATCTGTGTGTTGGGCGGCAATGGTTTTGTGGGCTCGGTTATTGTTCAAATGCTGGCTGCGCAAGGCCGTCAGGTGCGTGTGCTGACGCGCAACCGCGATCGGGCGAAAGCGCTCACGGTGCTGCCGACGGTGGAAGTCGTGGAAGCGGATATTCATGATCAGGTCGAGCTTAATCGCCAGTTTGAAGGGATGGATGCGGTAATCAATCTGGTCGGGGTGTTGCACGAAATCCGTCATGGCCGCGTTGACAAACCTTCTGCACGTCGTGGCGATTTCCATGAAAATCATGTCGAATTACCGCGCAAGGTGCTGCATGCCTGCGCTGCAAATGGTATTCAGCGCGTGTTGCACATGAGCGCGCTGGGCGCAGACCCGACTTCGCGCAGCGCATACCAGCGTTCCAAGGGGGTGGGTGAGGCATTGATGCGCGAATCCGCCATGCCCAATTCGGAGAATGAGCGCTGGTATCTGGATGGCCCCAAATTCGTTCATGGTTATGGCATGTACACCACTATCTTCCGTCCTTCGGTGATTTTCGGCCGTGGTGACAGCTTCTTGTCGATGTTTGCCGGTCTGGTCAAGTTGCCTGTGCTTCCGCTTGCCAATGCCGGTGCACGTTTCCAGCCGGTATGGGTGGATGATGTGGCCAGGGCCTTCGTTGATGCGCTGGACAATTCCGCGGCTTTCGGCGCAACTTATGATGTCTGCGGGCCCAAGGTCTATACGTTGCGGGAACTGGTCGCGTTTGTTGCGCAGGCGGTGGGCAAAAATCCGCGCATTATTCCGCTGTGCGCCAAGCTGTCTTATCTGCAAGCCTGGGCGCTGGAATTGATGCCCGGCAGGAAACTGATGACCCGTGACAATTATTATGCGATGCAGGTGGATAACGTCTGCGATCACCAGCATCCTGCACCACCCAAGCTACAACCTGCGGCACTCGAAGCTATCGCACCGGAATACTTGAGCGGCGCAACGCCGCGTGGCCGGTATACCGAGTTCCGGCACCACGCCGGCAGGTAATTCGAGCATGGAAGTGTTCGCGGTCGGCGGCGCAATCCGGGATAGTCTGCTCGGATTGCCGGTCAAGGATCGCGATTACGTCGTTGTCGGCGCCACCCCTGAGCAGATGGTGGCACAGGGGTTTCTGCCCGTCGGCAAGGACTTTCCCGTTTTTCTGCATCCCCGTACGCGTGAAGAATATGCGCTGGCGCGCACCGAACGCAAAACCGCACCGGGATACAAGGGCTTTGTGGTCCATGCCGATCCCGATGTGACCCTGGAGCAGGATCTGGCGCGCCGCGATTTTACCGTGAACGCCATTGCCCAAACGGTCACCGGCGAGCTGGTCGATCCCTATCATGGTCAGGCCGATCTTGCGGCGCGCGTGTTTCGTCATGTCAGTGCCGCGTTTGCCGAAGACCCGGTGCGCATACTGCGCGCCGCCCGGTTCATGGCGCGGTTTGCCGAATTCACGATCGCGCCGGAAACCATGGGCTTGATGCGGCAAATGGTCGCGGCTGGCGAAGTCGATCATCTGGTGCCGGAACGGGTATGGCAGGAGTTGGCGCGGGGCTTGATGGAAGCGCATCCGTCGCGCATGTTCGCTACGCTGCGCGAATGCGGGGCATTGGCGCGGATCATGCCCGAGATCGATTGCTTGTTCGGCGTGCCGCAACCCCCGCAGCATCACCCTGAGATCGATACCGGCATACATGTGATGATGGTGGTGGATTACGCCGCCAGTCAGGGCTTCAGTTTGCCGGTACGTTTTGCCGCGCTGACTCATGATCTCGGCAAAGGCACCACGCCGCCGGCATTGTGGCCGCGCCATCACGGACATGAGGCGCGCAGCGTGACGCTGGTGAAGCAGCTGTGCGTGCGTTTGCGCGTGCCCAATGACTGCCGTGATCTGGCAGTGATTGCTGCGCGCTATCATGGCGATATTCACCGTGCCCGGCAATTGCGTGCAGAGACCGTTATCAGGATATTTGAAGCCACTGATGCATTCCGTCGTCCGCAGCGTTTCACCGAATTACTGCAGGCTTGTGTGTCCGATGCGCGGGGACGCCCCGGCTACGAGACGGTGGCGTACCCTGCTGCCGATTATCTGCAAGCCGCTTTGTGTGCCGCACAGCAAATTGATACTGCAGGCATTGTGGCGGCTACCGCTGAGGCGGAGAAGATCGGTTTGAATATCCGTGCCGCGCGTATCCAGGCGATTGGCCGGTTATCGGTTTAGAACCGTGCCGATTTTCTGGGTTATACTTAACGCATGAAACTTATTATTCTGGACCGTGACGGCGTCATTAATCTGGACTCCGATCACTTTATCAAAAGCCCCGACGAGTGGAAGCCAATTGCTGGCAGTCTGGAAGCAATAGCGCGGCTCAATCAGGCGGGCTATCGTGTCGTGGTAGCGACGAATCAGTCGGGGGTGGGACGCGGCTTGTTCGATATGGCGATGCTGAATGCGATCCATGCGAAAATGCATAAAGCGGCAGCCACTGTGGGCGGCCGCATCGACGCGGTATTTTATTGCCCGCATGCCGCCGACGCCAAATGCGCTTGCCGCAAGCCGCAAGCCGGCATGTATCTGGAAATCGCCGAACGCTTCGACATGTCATTGATCGCCGTGCCGGCCGTGGGCGACAGCCTGCGCGATTTGCAAGCGGCCGCTGCAGTAGGGGCGGCGCCCATTCTGGTGCTGACAGGTAAAGGCGAGAAAACGCGGGCAGCAGGCGATTTGCCCGAGGGTACGAGAATCGTTGCCGATCTGGCGGGTGCAGTGGATGAGGTGCTGAAGTAATGGTGGTGTTGCGTTCCGTGGTGTTTTTGTTGTTGCAGTCGATACTTACGGTCATATTTGCATTTTTTGCGCTGCTGACATTTCCTTTTCCGTTATTCACCCGCTATCGTGTCATTACCGGCTGGAACCGGGCGGTAGTCTGGCTGGCGCGCTGGGTGTGCGGCATACGTTATCAGGTGCTGGGTATGGAGAATTTGCCTGCCGTGCCGGCGATTGTTATGGCGAAACATCAGTCTGCATGGGAAACCATAGCCTTGCCCATATTATTGCCGCCGATGGCTGTCGTGCTGAAGCGTGAATTGCTGCGTATCCCGTTTTTTGGCTGGGGTATGGCGATGCTGGCGCCGATCGCCATTAATCGCGGCGACGGGCGTGCTGCGTTAAAGCAGATTGCCGAGCAGGGTAAACAGCGGCTGGCCGATGGCTTGGGCGTGCTGATTTTTCCCGAAGGTACACGGGTTGTTTCCGGTCAGGTAGGTAAATATGGCATTGGCGGCGCATGGCTGGCGACTCATGCCGGTTCGCTGGTCGTGCCGGTCGCGCATAACGCCGGAGAATTATGGTCGAAGAATGCATTTTTGAAACGCCCGGGATTGATTACAGTAAGCATAGGTCCGGTGATTGACCCTGCCGGCATGAAGCCCGATGCGCTCAATCAGCGAGTGCAGTCTTGGATAGAGTCGGAAATGACGCATTTGCCCAGGTATGCGCAAGCTTCAGCGAAGCAGTGAATTGCGTCAAATTGTATTGCATGGAACCAGTCGGCAATATAATCTGAAACGCAGTACGGCACGGACGACTCTGGCGCTGACTGTGAATAGGCAGGGGCTGGTCGTGCATGCGCCGTGGGCTTTGCCGCTGTTTCATATTGAGCGTTTTGTGCTGGATAAGGCATCCTGGATTGCGGAGAAGCTGGCAAGGCATGTTGTGCCGGAGTCAGTTGGCCCGTACTGGCGGGATGGGATGAAGCTTTTGTATCTGGGTGAAGAGGTTGCGCTTGAAGTGGGTGCTCACATTCCGGCAGTGTCGCTTAAGGATAGGGTTTTGTATGCGCCACAACTGGCAGACTTGGGAACTGTCGTGCCGGCTTGGTATCAAAGTGTGGCTCTGGGGTATTTTCAGGCGCGGTTCGCGCAGTTCGTGCCGCTGCTGTCACGGCAGCCAAGTCGGCTTAAGCTGTCCAGTGCGCGCACTCGTTGGGGCAGTTGCACGCGGGAGGGTGTGATACGTTTGAATTGGCGTTTGATTCAGGCATCCACTGCAGAAATAGATTACGTGCTGGCGCATGAGCTGGCGCATTTAAGGCATATGAATCATTCGGCCAGTTTCTGGCAAGAGTTGATGCGGATTTATCCGGATTACCAGACATCGCACAATTTATTGCGAATGCATGGACATCGCTATTACCGGATATCCTCGTAGTGAAATGAACCTATAGCTCTTTACCGGCTTCTAATCGATAAATTAACCTGGAATAACGAAATGCGTCTGTCTGCTTTTTACATCATAGTGTTAAGTGCCACCTTGTCAGCGCTGACGCCGGTTATGGCAGCAACGCCAACGTCGAAGGCGGTTGCCGAAGAAGAAAAACTACCCAAGCAAGTGCTTACCAACCAGATATTGTATCAATTCCTGGTTGCCGAGATTGCGGGGCAGCGCGGCGATCTGGCGCTGGCGAGCGAAGCCTATCTGGATCTGGCTAAAACTACGCGCGATCCGCGTATTGCCAAACGTGCAACCGAGATTGCGTTATACGCACGTCAAGCCAAAGCAGCGGAATCGGCTTCGAAATTATGGCTGGATCTGGAGCCGCAATCGGTTAGTGCACGCCAGACGGCGGCCTCGATATTGTTAGGGGGCGGCAAATTGGCCGACGCCAAACCTTATTTGCAGCAATTGCTGGCCGCTAATCGCGAGAATGCGGGTGCGGCATTCATCCATCTGGGAGCGATGCTGGGTGCTCAGCCGGACAAGACTGCCGGGCTGGCGCTGGTGCAGGAGCTGGCGCAGCCTTATCCTGATTTGCCCGAGGCGCATCTGGTATTGGCTCAGGCTGCCGCCCGCGCCGGGAAATTTGATTTGGCGTTGGCTGAACTGGATGTGCTGCACAAGCTCAAGCCGGATTGGGAAGCGGCAGCGTTATTGCGCCTGGAGATATTGAGCCGGGATGGTAAATTCGATGGTAATACCTACGCTCAGGATTATCTCAAGCGCTACCCCGATGCCAAGGAATTGCGGTTGGGTTACGCGCGCGCTTTGCTGAATCAGAATCGTTTGCCGGAAGCGCGTGACCAATTCCGCATATTGGCAAAAGTGGTGCCGGACAGTCCGGAGATGCAGTTGGCAATAGGTTTGATTTCATTGCAGATGAATGATCTGGACGCGGCTGACGCGGCCTTCAGGTCGGCGCTGAAATTGAACTATGTCGATTCGAGCGCGGTGCAGATTTATCTGGGGCAGGTTGCGGAAGCGCGAGGACGGAATGACGAGGCCGCATCCTGGTATCAGGCTGTGCCCAAAGGCCCGCAATATTTAATCGCGCAGGCAAAATACGCCAAACTGCTTGCAAAACAGGGCAGACTGGCGGCAGCGCGTACTTACCTGCATGCAATCAAGGTCGATAATGATGCTGATCGCGTGCGCCTGATTCAGGCCGAGGCCGACTTGCTGCGTGAAGCCAAAGACGATGCGGGGGTCTATGAATTGCTGGGCGAAGCGCTGGCAACTCGCCCGGATTCGATCGAGCTGCTGTATGATCATGCCATGGCCGCCGAGCGTTTGAATCATCTGGATGTGATGGAGAAGGATTTGCGCCATCTGCTGAAGTTGCAGCCCGAACACGCGCAAGCGCTGAATGCATTAGGGTATACCCTGGCTGATCATAATATAAGACTGCCCGAGGCGGTGGCGTTATTGGAACAGGCGCTTAAGCTTGCACCGAATGATCCTTTTATACTTGATAGCATGGGATGGGCGCAATACCGTCTGGGTAAATTGGACATTGCCGTGGAGTATTTGCACCGCGCATTCAGTGCGCGTCCCGATCCCGAAATCGCTGCGCATCTGGGTGAGGTGTTGTGGGCGCAAGGCAAGCGTGACGAGGCACGCAAATTATGGCAGACTGCGTTGACGAGCAGCCCGAACAATCAGGCGCTGCTTGATGTGATGGCGAAATTCAAGTAGTTGATGATGCGCTGGTGGTTAATGCTGGTTGCGTCGGTTTTGACGGGATGCGCGAGCGCGCCGCCCCGGATCGCTGTGCCGGGCCTGAATCAGGCCGTGCAGGAACGGTTCGAGCTGGATGGGCGCATGGCTGTGCGTTACCGGAATGATAGCTCTTCCGCTGCGATACACTGGCGGCACCGTCCAGAGATCGATAACCTGACCCTGTCTACGCCATTGGGGCAAACTTTAACTGCGCTTACCCGTGACGCCGATGGAGTGACGCTGGTCGATAGTGAGCAAAAAACGCATCGTGCGCAAAATGTCGCGGATTTGACTGAGCGCTTATTGGGTTGGCAGTTGCCACTGGAAAATCTTGCTTACTGGATCGTAGGCCATGCGGCGCCGGACCAGACCTATCAAGTGCAGCAGGATGCTGAACATGGTATTACGCGTTTGACTCAGGCGGGCTGGGTGGTGACTTACAGCCGTTGGCAGCAAGTAGGCGGCGTGAATCTGCCTAATAAATTGACTCTTGTCGGGCGAGGTGTAGAAGTGCGTCTGGCGATCGGCGACTGGAAGCTGGCAGGGCTGGAATGAACGAAATCAATTGCCCCGCACCGGCCAAGCTGAATTTGTTTCTGCATGTCATCGGTCGCCGGTCGGACGGTTATCATTTGCTCGAAACAGTTTTTCGTTTTGTTGATTATGGCGATATTGTGCACCTGCGTTTGCGTCATGATGAGCGTATCGTGCGCGTACACCCGTTGGCCGGCGTACCGGAAGAACAGGATCTGTGTGTGCGTGCTGCGCGCTTGTTGCAGCAGACCGCGGCTGTGTCGCTTGGTGTGGAGATAAGCCTGGATAAGCGCTTGCCGATGGGCGGCGGTCTGGGCGGAGGCAGTTCGGATGCGGCAAGTGTGCTGCTGGGATTGAATCGGCTGTGGCGATTAAACTGGCCGCGCGAGCGTTTGCAGACGCTGGCTTTGCAGCTGGGCGCCGATGTACCGGTATTCGTGTTCGGGCAAAGCGCATTTGCCCAAGGCATCGGTGAGCAGCTGCAGGCCGTGACGCTCAGTCCCGCCTGGTATTTGGTGCTTGTCCCGCCTGTGCATGTGTCCACACCAAAGATTTTTGCACATCAGCAATTGACAAGAGACAGTAAAAGCATCAGAATAACGGACTTTTCCGAGGCTGCACAATTGTTGGGCCTGACACGAAATGATTTGCAAGCTGTAGCGTGTTTGGAGTATCCGGTAGTGGCAGAGTATTTGGCTTGGTTAAACCAGTATGCGCCAGCGCGGATGACTGGGTCGGGAGCGTGCGTTTTCGCAGAGTTTGCCGACGAGATGCAGGCACAGAAAGTATATGCATTGCTGCCCGGGAATATGCGCGGGTTTGTAGCGCGCGGCATGGACAGGCATCCGCTTTATGATTTAGCGAAGTAAGCCGGTTTGCAGGCTTGCGTTGCGCAAGTAACAACAGGGGAGTCGCCAAGTGGTAAGGCATCGGATTTTGATTCCGACATTCGCAGGTTCGATCCCTGCCTCCCCTGCCAAATGTGTAGTGACTTATAGTGATAAAATAAAAGCGTGTAATGTGTCGTTACACGCTTTTATTTTTTGTCCTTGAGTTAAAGTTCGTCTTCTGTACTTAAGGTTTTGCGGGGTGAGTTGTGGCCTACGATAGCTTGATGGTGTTTACCGGGAATGCTAATCCGAGATTGGCCGAGGATGTGGTGCGTCATCTGAATATCCATCTAGGGCGCGCAACGGTAGCACGCTTCTCGGATGGCGAAGTGATGGTTGAGTTACTGGAGCATGTGCGTGGCAAAGACGTGTTCGTGTTGCAATCGACTTGCGTGCCGACCAACGATAGCCTGATGGAAATCATGGTGATGGTCGATGCATTGCGCCGGGCATCGGCGGGCCGCATTACGGCCGCTATCCCGTATTTCGGCTACGCACGCCAGGATCGCCGTCCGCGTTCGGCGCGGGTTGCGATCACTGCCAAGGTGGTGGCGAACATGCTGACCGGTGCAGGTATCGATCGTTTGCTGACGATGGATTTGCACGCGGACCAGATTCAGGGCTTTTTTGATATCCCTGTAGATAATATTTATGCGTCGCCTATCCTGCTGGGTGATGTGTGGAAACAGTCCTATCCCGATCTGATTGTGGTGTCGCCGGACGTAGGCGGTGTAGTGCGCGCACGCGCGCTGGCAAAACGACTGGAATCGGATCTGGCGATTATCGACAAACGTCGCCCCAAGCCAAATGTGGCGAAGGTGATGAATATCATCGGTGATGTTGAAGGGCGTACCTGTATCATCATGGACGACATGGTTGATACCGCAAACACGCTGTGCGAAGCTGCTCAGGCGTTAAAAGATCGCGGAGCGAAGCGGGTGCTGGCTTACTGCACGCATCCGGTGTTATCGGGTACGGCCGTGCAGCGCATCAATCAATCGGCGTTGGACGAGCTGGTTGTGACCGATACGATTCCACTGCGAGAGGATGCGAAAGCCAGTCCGCGCATACGTCAATTGTCGGTAGCGGAGCTGTTGGCCGAGACCATGCGTCGGATCAGTAACGAAGACTCGGTCAGCTCTTTGTTCATGGAGTGATTTTTCGGTGGATGCGCAAGCATCCATCATGTGTTCATCGCCTGGTCGCGGGGATGAATTAACCTTGGGTTGCTTCAAAGTTGTCGCAGCCTTTTTAACTGGAGTAGAAAATGGAAGTAATCGCTCAAAAACGTGACGTACAGGGTAAGGGTGCGAGCCGCCGCCTGCGTCGTAGTGGCAAGACCCCAGGTGTTATCTATGGTGGTGATAAGCCGGCAGTCAATATCGAAGTGGATCATAACGCGCTTTATTACGCGTTGAAGCGCGAGTCGTTTCATGCGTCCGTGCTGACCATGAATCTGGATGGCGTCAAGGAAGCCGTGCTGTTGCGTGATTTTATCATGCACCCATTCCGCGTCGAAGTTCAGCACGTCGATTTTCAGCGCGTAGATAAAACCCATAAGATTCATGTCAGCGTGCCGTTGCATTTCATCAATGCCGATGTGGCGCCAGGTGTTAAATTGTCGGGTGGTAACGTTAGCCACATCATGACCGAACTCGATGTGTCCTGCTTGGTCGATAATCTGCCTGAATTCATTGAAGTGGACTTGTCTGACCTTGCCGCCGGCCATTCCATTCACGTTTCCGAATTGAAATTGCCTGCTGGTGTGGAAGCTGTTGCTGCTCACAAGGGTGAAAATCCTGCTGTGGCAACCATTGTCGTACCACGCGGTGTTGTCGCGGAAGAAGCGGCCGAGTAATCATCCCGGCCCATGACGGCGATACGGCTTATAGTGGGTTTGGGTAACCCGGGGCGTGATTATGCCCGGACGCGTCACAATGCGGGATTCTGGTGGTTAACACAATGTGCTGAAAATTTGCGCGTGGTGTTGAAGCCGGAGTCCCGTTTTTTTGGTGTGGCGGGTCGCGGTATGAATGCAGCGGAAATCAATCTTCTGATGCCGCAAACTTTCATGAATCTGAGTGGCAAATCGGTTGCAGCGCTGGCGCGATTTTATAAAATCGTACCTGATGAAATTCTGGTTGTTCACGATGAACTGGATTTGCCCCCGGGTGTGGCCCGATTAAAGCAAGGGGGCGGGCATGGTGGGCATAATGGTTTGAAAGATATTGCGGCGCAGTTGGGTTCGCCGCAATTCTGGCGGCTGCGTTTGGGTATCGGTCATCCCGGCCAAAAAAACGAAGTGGCAAACTACGTGCTTAATCCGCCTCGAACCGATGAGGCTGACTTGATCGAGTCAGTCATAATACAGAGTCTGGGTGTATTGCCAGAGATATTGCGCGGTGATTTTGCAGCCGCGATGCTTAAACTGCACACTAAAGCGTAATAATTATGAGTCTTAAATGCGGCATAGTTGGCTTGCCCAACGTCGGGAAATCTACCTTGTTCAATGCGCTGACGCGCGCCGGCATTGCAGCGGAGAATTATCCCTTCTGCACAATTGAGCCCAATACCGGTGTAGTTGAAGTGCCGGATCCGCGCATGGAGGTCTTGGCGCAAATCGTCAAGCCGGAGCGAACATTGCCGGCTATTGTTGAGTTTGTGGATATTGCGGGGCTGGTTGCGGGTGCTTCCAAGGGTGAAGGCCTGGGTAATCAGTTTCTGGCGAATATCCGTGAGACTGACGCGATCACGCACGTTGTGCGCTGCTTCCAGGATGATAACGTGGTGCACGTGGCGGGCAAGGTTGATCCGATTGCGGATATAGAAACGATACAGACCGAGCTGGCGCTTGCGGATCTGGCGACGCTGGAAAAGGCGTTGACGCGTTATCAGAAAACTGCGCGTTCGGGTGACAAGGAAGCGGTGAAAATGGTGGCGCTGATCGATTTGGTACGCGCTCATCTGGATACCGGAAAGCCTGTGTATGCGATGAATCTGGATAGCGATCAGCGGGATTTGCTCAAACCGCTGTGTCTGCTGACGGCGAAACCTGTGCTGTACACAGCCAACGTCGATGACAATGGATTTGAAAATAACCCGCTGCTCGACCGCGTGCGCACCTTTGCTGCTGCGGAGGGTGCGCCGGTAGTAGTGGTGTGCGCCGCGCTGGAAGCAGAAATGGTCGATATGGATGAGGCCGATAAGGCCATTTTTCTTGCGGATCTGGGGCAGACTGAACCTGGATTGAATCGTTTGATTCAGGCAGCATATAGTTTGCTTGGTCTGGAAACCTATTTTACTGCCGGCGTAAAGGAAGTGCGCGCCTGGACTATTCATAAAGGCAGTACCGCGCCCCAGGCGGCTGGCGTCATTCATACCGACTTTGAGCGCGGATTTATTCGTGCCGAAGTTATCGGTTATGATGATTTTGTAGCGTGCAAGGGTGAGCAAGGCGCAAAAGAAGCTGGGAAAATGCGACTTGAGGGCAAGGAGTATATTGTTCGCGATGGTGATGTGATGCATTTTCGATTTAATGTTTGACAAAATTCAAGCCATATAAGATAATGTTTGGCTTGTTTTGGAGGGGTTCCCGAGCGGTCAAAGGGATCAGACTGTAAATCTGACGGCTCTGCCTTCGAAGGTTCGAATCCTTCCCCCTCCACCAGAATTTGGGTTGTGTATGATGTTATGGATTGCGCATTCGCTCTGGTCCTGAAAGCATCATTCGGCAAGTGTTTGCGGGTGTAGCTCAATGGTAGAGCAGAAGTTTTCCAAACTTATGACGAGGGTTCGATTCCCTTCACCCGCTCCAGTTACTTTGCTCTAATGGGCTTTGGTAGTTTGGTAGTTAAAGTAAGTTGTACGCCCATGTAGCTCAGTGGTAGAGCACTCCCTTGGTAAGGGAGAGGCCACGTGTTCAATCCACGTCATGGGCACCAATTATTGATATTTTGTAGTCATCGTTTGGCTGAGAGGATATACATCATGGCAAAAGGCAAGTTTGAACGGACCAAGCCGCACGTAAACGTAGGCACGATTGGCCACGTTGACCACGGCAAGACCACGTTAACCGCAGCGATCACCACCATTTTGTCGAAGAAATTTGGTGGCGAAGCAAGGAACTACGCAGACATTGACTCTGCGCCGGAAGAAAAGGCGCGCGGTATTACCATCAACACCGCCCACGTTGAATACGAAACCGAAAAGCGCCACTACGCCCACGTGGACTGCCCAGGCCACGCCGACTATGTCAAGAACATGATCACCGGCGCAGCGCAAATGGACGGCGCCATTCTGGTGGTATCCGCAGCTGACGGCCCGATGCCGCAAACACGTGAGCACATCCTGCTGGCGCGCCAGGTAGGCGTGCCTTACATTATCGTCTACATGAACAAGGCGGACATGGTGGACGACGCAGAACTGCTCGAGCTGGTTGAAATGGAAATTCGTGAACTGCTCAGCAAATACGACTTCCCGGGTGACGATACTCCGATCATCACCGGCTCCGCACTGAAAGCCCTCGAAGGCGACCAGTCCGAAATCGGCGAACCCTCCATCTTCCGTCTGGCAGACGCACTGGACAGCTACATTCCAGATCCTGAGCGCGCAATCGACGGCACCTTCCTGATGCCGGTAGAAGACGTATTCTCCATCTCCGGTCGTGGTACCGTTGTGACTGGTCGTATCGAACGCGGCATTGTCAAAGTCGGCGAAGAAGTTGAAATCGTCGGCCTCAAGCCAACCCTCAAAACCACCTGTACCGGCGTCGAAATGTTCCGCAAGCTGCTCGATCAGGGTCAGGCAGGCGACAACGTCGGCGTACTGCTGCGCGGCACCAAGCGTGAAGAAGTCGAGCGCGGTCAAGTGCTGGCCAAGCCGGGTTCGATCAAGCCGCACACCAAATTCAGCGCAGAAATCTACGTGCTGTCCAAGGATGAAGGCGGTCGTCATACCCCGTTCTTCAACGGCTATCGCCCACAGTTCTACTTCCGTACCACCGACGTAACCGGTGCGGTTGAACTGCCGGCAGGCACTGAAATGGTAATGCCAGGCGACAACGTCTCGGTAACGGTAGCGCTGATTGCGCCTATCGCTATGGAAGACGGCCTGCGTTTCGCGATTCGCGAAGGTGGCCGTACCGTTGGTGCAGGTGTGGTTGCCAAAATTATTGAGTAATTGAAGCAATGTTCGGGGTTGCTTGCGAGAGGCGAGGTCTCTTGCAAGCAAGCCCGATATGTTTTTTAATAGGCCAGTAGCTCAATTGGCAGAGTATCGGTCTCCAAAACCGAGGGTTGGGGGTTCGAGGCCCTCCTGGCCTGCCAAATTTAACGGGAGTGTGACCGTCTTGCTGTTAAAAGTAAGTCTCACAGGGTTCAGATGACCGAAAAAATCAAATTGCTGGCTGCTGCGCTGATGGTAATTGCGGGCATGGCCGGCTTTTATTATTTCTCAGAGAGTGCTGCTGTAATCCGGTTGGCTGTGGTGCTGGGCGGTGTAATTGCTGCAATAGCTATACTTTGGTATACCCAGCTGGGTCAAAGTTTCTTTGCTTTTTCGCAGGATTCGGTGACTGAAGCGCGTAAAGTGGTATGGCCGACTCGTAAGGAAACAATGCAGACAACCGGTATCGTGTTTGTATTCGTCGTAGTAATGGCATTGTTCCTGTGGTTTGTTGATGCGGGTTTGTTATGGGCTGTTAAATTGCTGATGGGGCGGAGTGATACATGAGTAAACGCTGGTATGTAGTGCACGCCTATTCTGGCTTCGAAAAAACGGTTCAGCGCACCCTGCTGGAGCGCATCGAACGTGCGGGCATGCAGGATAAGTTCGGTCAGATTCTGGTGCCTGTAGAAGAAGTTATTGAAATGAAGGGTGGGCAAAAGTCCATATCCGAGCGCAAATTCTTTCCGGGCTATGTGCTGGTCGAAATGGAAATGAATGACGAGACATGGCATTTGATTAAAGATACGCCAAAAGTAACGGGATTCGTAGGTGGTACGGCAATGAAGCCTACCCCGATAAGCACAAAAGAAGTTGATGCGATTCTGCATCAAATTCAAGAAGGTGTCGAGAAACCTCGGCCCAAGATACTGTTTGAAGTGGGTGAATCGGTACGTGTAATCGATGGTCCATTTAACGATTTCAACGGTAATGTAGAAGAAGTTAATTACGATAAGAGCAAGTTGCGGGTGTCCGTGCTTATTTTCGGTCGCGCAACGCCGGTTGAATTGGATTTTGGTCAGGTGGAAAAAACCTGATGTTGTAGCAGGAAGGCAAACCCGATGGCGTGCATCCTGTAATTCACGGGGAGGGTCGGTGAGTATTTTTCGCGAGATCCGTTATTACCCATTTTAAGGAGAAACTCTAGTGGCAAAGAAAATCGTTGGCTACGTTAAGCTGCAAGTCCCGGCTGGTAAAGCAAACCCCAGCCCCCCCATTGGCCCTGCGTTAGGTCAGCGCGGTCTGAATATCATGGAATTTTGTAAGGCATTTAATGCCCAAACCCAAGGTCTGGAGCCTGGTTTGCCAATTCCGGTAGTAATTACTGCATATGCAGACAAGAGCTTCACGTTTGTGATGAAGACGCCGCCTGCGACCATTCTGATCAAGAAGGCTGCTGGTATACAAAAAGGCAGTCCTAAGCCGCATACCGACAAGGTGGGCAAATTAACGCGCGCTCAAGCAGAAGATATTGCCAAAGCGAAAATGCCTGACTTGACTGCTGCGGATATGGATGCGGCAGTTAAGACCATTGCCGGCAGTGCACGCAGTATGGGTATTGAAGTGGAGGGTGCATAAATGGCTAAACTGTCTAAGCGCCAACAAGCGATCAGCGCAAAAATTGATCGTACCAAATTATACGCTGTAAACGATGCGTTGAATTTGATTAAGGAAACTGCGACTGCAAAATTTGACGAGTCAGTTGACGTTGCTGTCAATCTGGGTATCGATGCACGTAAATCCGATCAATTGGTTCGTGGTTCAGTAGTGCTGCCGCGGGGTACCGGCAAGACCGTACGCGTTGCGGTGTTTGCACAGGGCGAGGCTGCAAAAGCCGCATTGGAAGCTGGTGCGGATATTGTCGGTTTTGACGATCTGGCAGCTGAAATTAAAGGCGGTCGCATGGATTTTGATGTGGTTATTGCCAGTCCGGATGCGATGCGCGTTGTCGGACAGCTGGGTCAGGTACTCGGTCCTCGCGGTTTGATGCCTAACCCTAAGGTGGGTACGGTTACTCCGGACGTGGCCAACGCAGTTAAGAATGCGCGCGCAGGTCAGGTGCAATACCGTACAGACAAAGGCGGCATCGTGCAATGTACTATCGGCCGTGCATCGTTTGACGCTGATGCACTGCGCGAAAACCTTGCCGCATTGGTGGATGCTTTGAATAAAGCGCGACCTACTACTGCCAAGGGTGTGTACATGAAAAAAATATCGGTATCAAGCACTATGGGTGTGGGTATTCGGATTGATGGTAATAGTATCGCTCAATAAGTCAATGTCGCTCGAAAGACGATTTGGCCTATAGGCAAAAAGCACTTTGGGCTGTTGATATTTCGGTATCGGCAGGTTGTCAAAGACCGTTGGGGTTTGGTGATTCATTCTGGTTGCCAAATTTAATCTGTTGTTCCCGGCAATTGCCGGGAATTTCACTCCCAACGCAGATGGCGTTCCCTGAAACAGGATAAGCTTTTGCATAGCAATGGTACTCCTGATGAAAGGTCGCCGACTCTCGGGCGTTACCGGGGTTTCTCCCCTGGTGACATTCGGTGTTAATAGAAGGAGGTAAGACCTTGAGTCTGAATCTAGAGGAAAAGAAAGCAGTTGTAGCTGAGTTGGCTGAAGAGCTGGTTGGCGCACAAACTATCGTTGTCGCCGAATACCGTGGCATGGAAGTTGTGGGCATGACTGGCTTGCGCGCAAAGGCGCGTGCTAACGGGGTGTATCTGCGTGTGTTGAAAAACACATTGGTTCGTCGCGCTGTAGCCGGAACTGCCTTTGAAGGCCTGACTGAGCAATTGGTTGGTCCCTTGCTTTATGGTATTTCCAAGGATCCAGTCGCAGCGGCCAAAGTGCTTGCTGATTTCGCCAAAACCAACGACAAGTTGGTGATCAAGGCGGGCGCAATGCCTAATTTCGTGATGAATGCAAAAGACGTCGCGAACTTGGCCAATATGCCTAGCCGCGATGAGTTGCTGGCGAAACTGATGGGCACCATGCAAGCCCCCGTTGCAAAATTTGTGCGTACGCTTAATGAAGTTCCGACCAAGTTTGTGCGTGGTTTGGCTGCAGTCCGCGATAAGCAGGCAGCATAAACCCGACAGCACGTTAATTGTGTTGTGATATTTTTACTTTTCAATCAGGAGAATTACTATGGCTTTATCCAAAGCTGATATTTTAGATGCTATTGCTAACATGACCGTGCTTGATCTGTCTGAACTGATCAAGGAAATGGAAGAGAAATTTGGCGTTTCTGCAGCCGCTGCTGTCGCTGTCGCTGCTGCTCCAGCTGCTGGCGGAGCTGGTGCTGCTGTTGAAGAAAAAACCGAATTTGACGTGATCCTGACGGGCGCTGGCGATAACAAAGTCAACACCATTAAGGTTGTTCGCACCATTACCGGTCTGGGCTTGAAAGAAGCTAAAGATCTGGTTGACGGCGCACCGAAAGCAGTTAAAGAAGGTGTTGCTAAAGCCGAAGCTGAATCAATTCAAAAGCAATTGGTTGAAGCTGGCGCAACTTGCGAAATTAAGTAAGTTTGCCTTTCTGTCATTACCTGGGCCTGGCTCGGGTAATGCAGAAAACATAAGACAGCGGTGCAACATTCAGCTGTCCGTTGTCTTTTGTCTTCTGCGCAGGTCCCTCTAGGAGATTCCATGAGCTATTCTTTCACCGAGAAAAAACGCATCCGTAAAAGTTTTGCAAAACGTGCAAACATTCTCCAGGTGCCTTTCTTGTTGGCAACACAAATCGATTCGTTTCGTGCTTTTTTACAGGAAGATGTCGCGCCTGAGAATCGTGCAAATGAAGGTTTGCAGGCAGCATTTTCGTCAATATTTCCCATTGCCAGCCACTCTGGTAATGCCAAGCTTGATTTCGTTAGCTATGTGCTGGGAGAACCAGCATTCGACATGGTGGAATGTCAGCAACGTGGTCTGACCTATGCTTCGCCTTTGCGTGCAAAAGTTCGCTTGACGATTATGGATCGTGAGGCATCCAAGCCGACTGTGAAAGAAGTCAAAGAGCAGGAAGTGTATATGGGTGAGATGCCCCTGATGACACCTACCGGTTCATTTATTATCAATGGCACGGAACGTGTTATCGTTTCCCAATTGCATCGCTCGCCTGGCGTCTTTTTTGAGCATGACCGCGGTAAAACGCACAGCTCCGGAAAACTGTTGTTCTCTGCCCGTATCATTCCTTATCGGGGCTCCTGGCTGGATTTTGAATTCGATGCAAAAGACTACCTCTATTTCCGTATCGACCGTCGTCGAAAAATGCCGGTCAGTACCCTGCTGAAATCGCTGGGTTACAGTAATGAGCAGATTCTGTCCGAATTTTTTACCACCGATTCGTTCCAGCTGAATGAGAAAGTAATTCGTTTCGAATTGGTGCCTGATCGTATGCGTGGCGAGATCGCCCGTTTTGATATTGTCGACAAGACAGGCGCAGTTATTGTGCCAAAAGACAAGCGCATTACTGTCAAGCATATTCGCCTGATGCAGGAATCGGGGTTGACGCAGATTGCTGTGCCAGAAGATTTTCTGATGGGCCGAGTATTGGCGAAGACTGTCATCGATACTGCTACCGGCGAAGTCATTGCCAATGCAAACGATGAAATAACCGAAACATTGCTGGCCAAGCTGGTGGATGCCAAGGTTGAGCAGCTCAATACGCTGTATGTCAACGACCTGGATCAGGGTGCCTACATATCCGCTACCTTGCGCACGGACGATACGCCGGATCAATATGCTGCACGCGTTGCAATCTATCGAATGATGCGTCCGGGCGAGCCGCCTACGGAGGAATCGGTTGAAGCACTGTTTGCTGGCTTGTTCTTCAGTGAAGAGCGTTACGATTTGTCGGCTGTGGGCCGCATGAAATTCAATCGTCGTATCGGACGCGATGAGCTGGAAGGTTCGGCTGTACTGTCGACTGAGGACATTGTTTCCGTTATCAAGATTCTGGTTGAGTTGCGTAACGGCCGCGGCGAGATTGACGATATCGATCACCTGGGTAACCGGCGTGTTCGCAGCGTGGGTGAATTGGCCGAGAATCAATTTCGTGCCGGATTGGTGCGTGTCGAGCGTGCGGTCAAGGAGCGTCTGTCGCAAGCGGAATCAGAAAATCTGATGCCGCACGATTTGATCAATGCGAAACCGGTTTCGGCAGCGATCAAGGAATTCTTTGGTTCCAGCCAGCTGTCGCAGTTTATGGATCAGACCAATCCATTGTCCGAGATCACGCACAAGCGTCGTGTATCGGCCTTGGGTCCTGGCGGCTTGACGCGCGAACGTGCCGGTTTTGAGGTGCGTGACGTACATCCTACCCACTATGGACGGGTTTGCCCGATTGAAACACCGGAAGGTCCGAACATCGGTCTGATCAACTCTCTGGCCTTGTTTGCGCAAACCAATAAATACGGCTTTCTGGAAACGCCATACCGCAAAGTGGAAGCGGGCAAGGTTACCGACAAGATCGAATACCTGTCGGCAATCGAAGAAAGCAAATATGTCATTGCACAGGCTAACGCCGAGCTGGATGGCGAAGGTCGTTTCACCAGCGAGATCGTGTCTTGCCGCTTCAAGAACGAATTCGAACTGGCCAGCCCGGAACGCATTGAATACATGGACGTGGCGCCTTCCCAGATCGTTTCGGTAGCGGCATCATTAATCCCGTTCCTGGAGCACGACGATGCGAACCGCGCACTGATGGGTTCGAATATGCAACGTCAGGCTGTTCCATGCTTGCGCGCTGAAAAATCATTGGTAGGTACCGGTATTGAGCGTACTGCGGCAGTGGACTCGGGCACTACCGTGCAAGCGCGTCGCGGCGGTGTGGTGGATTATGTCGATGCAGGCCGTGTCGTGGTTCGCGTCAATGACGATGAAACCAAGGTAGGTGAAGTTGGCGTTGACATCTACACGCTGATTAAATATACGCGTTCCAACCAGAACACCAATATTAACCAGCGTCCCCTGGTAAAAGTCGGCGACAGGCTTGCACGCGGCGATGTGATCGCTGACGGCGCATCTACCGACATGGGTGAATTGGCACTTGGCCAGAACCTGCTGGTTGCGTTCATGCCGTGGAACGGTTTCAACTTCGAGGATTCGATTCTGATTTCGGAGAAAGTCGTTGCCGATGACCGCTATACTTCGATTCATATCGAAGAACTGACAGTTGTCGCCCGCGATACCAAGCTCGGTGCGGAAGAGATTACCCGCGATATTTCCAATCTGTCCGAGCGCATGTTAGGTCGCCTGGATGATTCGGGTATCTGCTACATAGGCGCGGAAGTCGAAGCGGGCGATGTGCTAGTGGGTAAAGTGACGCCGAAAGGCGAAACCCAGCTGACGCCGGAAGAAAAACTGCTGCGTGCCATCTTCGGTGAAAAAGCCTCGGATGTTAAGGATACCTCGTTGCGCGTACCCTCAGGTATGGCCGGCACGGTGATTGATGTTCAGGTGTTCACCCGTGAGGGTATCGAACGCGATGCACGCGCCAAGCAGATCATTGAAGATCAATTGGCCGAATACAAGAAGGATATGGCCGATCGTATGCGTATCGTTGAGAACGATACGTTTGCTCGCTTGCAGCGTCTGGTGCTGAATAAAGTTGCCAAAGGCGGTCCGAAAAAGCTGGCCAAAGACAGTGTGGTTACGCAGGACTATCTGGATAGCAATAACCGTCACGACTGGTTTGACATCCGCCTGGCCGATGACGAATCCAGTCGTCAGATGGAGTCGCTAAAGGACAGTCTCGATCAGAAGCGTCTGGAATTTGACGCCATGTTCGAAGAGAAAAAGAAAAAATTGACTGCGGGCGACGAATTGCAGCCAGGCGTGCAAAAAATGGTCAAGGTCTATGTTGCGGTCAAGCGTCGCTTGCAGCCGGGTGACAAAATGGCCGGTCGTCACGGTAACAAGGGTGTGGTATCCAAGATCGTGCCAATCGAAGATATGCCTTTCACTGCAGATGGTACCCCTATGGATATCGTGTTGAATCCGCTGGGCGTACCTTCGCGTATGAACGTCGGTCAGATATTGGAAACCCATCTGGGTTGGGCCGCAAAGGGTCTGGGCAAAAAGATAGACGAAATGTTGCAGGCACAGAAACATGTGTCGGAAGTGCGCGAATTCCTGACCAAGATCTATAACTCGACCGGCAAGCAGGAAGATATCGCCAGTTTCAGCGATGATGAAGTGATCGAATTGGCGCGGAACCTGCGGCAAGGCGTACCATTCGCAACACCGGTATTCGACGGCGCGGCAGAGGAAGAGATCAAATCTATGCTGGAGTTGGCCGGTTTGCCGCGCAGCGGACAGATCACCCTGTTTGACGGCCGTACGGGCGAAGCGTTTGACCGTAAAGTCACGGTCGGCTACATGCACGTACTGAAACTGCATCACCTGGTGGACGACAAGATGCATGCGCGGTCTACCGGACCTTACAGTCTGGTCACGCAGCAGCCATTGGGCGGTAAAGCGCAGTTCGGTGGTCAGCGTTTCGGTGAGATGGAAGTCTGGGCGCTGGAAGCCTATGGCGCGTCGTACATCCTGCAGGAAATGTTGACAGTTAAGTCTGATGACGTGAATGGTCGTACCAAGGTCTATGAGAACATCGTTAAGGGTGAGCATAAGATTGATGCAGGTATGCCAGAGTCTTTCAACGTGTTGGTGAAAGAAATCCGTTCCTTGGCAATTGATATTGATCTCGAGCGTTATTGATGCGATGAGGGGTGATTGGCGCGCCCCTCTGTTGCTCGCGCCTCATTGGAGAGAACTATGAAAGCATTGCTCGACTTATTTAAACAAGTCACTCAAGAAGAAGAATTTGACGCGATCAAGATTGGTCTTGCGTCGCCGGAGAAAATCCGTACCTGGTCTTATGGCGAAGTCAAAAAGCCGGAGACCATCAACTATCGCACCTTTAAACCGGAGCGCGATGGTTTGTTCTGTGCCAAGATATTTGGTCCGGTGAAAGACTACGAATGCTTGTGCGGCAAGTACAAGCGCCTGAAGCACCGTGGCGTAATCTGCGAAAAATGTGGTGTAGAAGTAACCTTGTCGAAGGTGCGCCGTGAACGCATGGGCCATATTGAGCTGGCCAGCCCGGTCGCGCACATCTGGTTCCTCAAGTCGTTGCCTTCGCGTTTGGGTATGGTGCTGGATATGACATTGCGCGATATTGAACGCGTACTGTATTTCGAGGCATATGTGGTGACCGACCCAGGTATGACGCCATTGAATCGTTCACAATTGCTGACTGAGGATGATTACCTCGCCAAGGTCGAAGAATACGGTGATGAATTCAAGGCCAGTATGGGTGCGGAAGGCGTGCGCGAGCTGCTGAAGAGTATCGATATCGTGACCGAGGTGGAAACCATTCGTGCCGATATGGCAAAGACGGGTTCCGATACCAAGATCAAGAAGCTGGCCAAGCGCCTGAAGGTGATCGAAGCATTCCAGAAATCCGGTATCAAACCTGAATGGATGGTGCTGGAAGTGTTGCCAGTATTGCCGCCGGAATTGCGTCCTCTGGTACCTTTGGACGGCGGTCGTTTTGCGACATCGGATCTGAATGATTTGTATCGCCGTGTGATTAACCGTAACAACCGTCTGAAGCGTTTGCTAGAACTGAAAGCGCCAGAAATCATCGTGCGTAATGAAAAGCGCATGCTGCAGGAAGCGGTTGATTCGTTATTGGACAACGGTCGTCGCGGCAAGGCTATGACCGGCGCGAACAAGCGTCCGCTTAAATCCCTGGCTGATATGATCAAAGGCAAGGGCGGTCGTTTCCGTCAGAACTTGCTGGGCAAGCGTGTCGATTATTCGGGGCGTTCCGTTATCGTTGTGGGCCCGCAGTTGCGCTTGCATCAGTGCGGCTTGCCTAAGAAGATGGCGCTTGAGCTGTTCAAGCCGTTCATTTTCCACAAGCTTGAAGTCATGGGTCTGGCAACGACGATCAAAGCAGCGAAGCGTATGGTGGAAACGGAAGAGCCGGTGGTCTGGGATATTCTGGAAGACGTCATCCGTGAACATCCGGTTATGCTGAACCGTGCGCCGACCCTGCATCGCCTGGGTATCCAGGCGTTTGAGCCTATCCTGATCGAAGGCAAGGCGATCCAGTTGCATCCTCTTGTTTGTGCGGCATTTAACGCCGACTTCGACGGCGACCAGATGGCAGTGCACGTACCGTTATCACTGGAAGCGCAAATGGAAGCGCGGACGTTGATGCTGGCATCCAACAACGTGCTGTCGCCGGCAAACGGCGAGCCGATTATTGTGCCGTCGCAGGATATTGTGCTTGGCTTGTATTACATGACCCGCGAAAAAGTGAACGCAGTGGGCGAAGGCATGATGTTTGCCGACGTGGACGAAGTGTCACGTGCTTATGAATCGCGCCAAGCTGAGCTGAATGCAAAAGTGACTGTGCGGATCAAGGAAGCTTATTACGACGAGCAGGGCGAACGTGCGGAGAAATTGACCCGCTACGAAACCACTGTCGGTCGTGCACTGCTGTCCGAGATTCTGCCTATCGGCTTGTCGTTTACCCACGTCAACAAGATATTGAAGAAGAAAGAAATTTCCAAGCTGATTAACGTGAGCTTCCGTCGTTGCGGTTTGCGCGAAACGGTTATTCTGGCAGACAAGCTGATGTACACCGGTTTCACGTACGCTACCCGCGGCGGTATGTCGATTTGCGTGGACGACATGCTGGTGCCTACACAAAAACACGACATCATCAGCGCTTCCGAGAAAGAAGTGCAGGAAATCGAGGCGCAGTACACATCAGGTCTGGTTACACAAGGCGAGCGTTATAACAAGGTTGTTGACATCTGGGGTCGCGCAGGCGATCAGGTAGCGAAAGCGATGATGACACAGCTTGGTAGCGAACCTGTTGTCACGCGCGACGGAGTCGCAACCACGCAGGAATCCTTTAACGCTATCTATATGATGGCGGATTCCGGCGCACGGGGTTCCGCTGCCCAGATTCGTCAGCTGGCAGGTATGCGTGGTCTGATGGCAAAACCTGACGGTTCCATCATTGAAACACCGATCACTGCGAATTTCCGCGAAGGTTTGAACGTTCTGCAGTACTTCATTTCGACTCACGGTGCGCGTAAAGGCCTGGCTGATACGGCATTGAAAACGGCTAACTCCGGTTATCTGACCCGGCGTCTGGTCGACGTGACCCAGGATCTGGTAGTGATTGAAGATGATTGCGGAACGCGTGAAGGCCTGGTGCTAAAAGCCCTGGTCGAAGGTGGTGAAGTTATCGAGCCGTTGCGCGAGCGCGTGTTGGGGCGTGTTACTGCGCTGGATCTGATTCACCCTGAAACCGGCGAAACCGTTATTGAAGCAGGCGTCATGCTTGACGAGAATATGGTCGAGAAAATCGAAGCGCTGGATATCGATGAAGTCAAAGTCAGAACTGCCTTGACCTGTGACACCCGCTACGGCTTGTGCGCAAAATGCTATGGACGCGATTTGGGTCGCGGCTATCTGGTTAATGTGGGTGAGGCCGTCGGTGTAATCGCAGCGCAATCCATCGGTGAGCCGGGTACTCAGCTCACCATGCGCACCTTCCACATCGGTGGTGCTGCATCGCGTTCGGCTGCTGCAAGTCAGCTTGAATCGAAATCAGCCGGCGTTGCAACCTATAGTACTGCGATGCGTTATGTGACCAGCGCCAAGGGCGAAGCGATTGCGATTGCGCGTAGCGGCGAGATTATCATCATCGGTGACAACGGTCGTGAGCGTGAGCGGCACAAAGTGCCTTACGGCGCTACCTTGACGGTTAAGGATGGCGACAAGATCAAGGCTGGTCAGGTGATGGCGATGTGGGATCCGCATACGCGCCCTATCATCACCGAGTACGCAGGTCGTGTCCGCTTCGAGAACGTTGAAGAAGGTGCTACCGTTGCCAAACAAATCGATGATGTGACCGGTTTGTCGACTCTGGTGGTTATCGATCCGAAGCGTCGCGTGGGTGCCGCAAGCAAAGGCTTGCGGCCTCAGGTCAAGCTGCTGGATGAAAACGGCATGGAAATCAAGGTTGCAGCCACTCAAATGCCGGTTAATATTACTTTCCAGATCGGTTCCATTATCACGGTCAAGGATGGTCAGGAAGTGGGTGTCGGTGAAGTACTTGCGCGTATTCCCCAAGAGTCGTCCAAGACTCGCGATATTACCGGCGGTTTGCCGCGTGTGGCGGAGTTGTTCGAGGCGCGTTCACCGAAAGATGCCGGTGTGCTGGCACCAGTCACGGGAACGGTTTCGTTCGGCAAGGATACCAAAGGCAAGCAGCGCCTGGTGATTACCGACCTGGATGGAATGGCGCACGAGTATCTGATTCCAAAAGAGAAACACGTAACTGCACACGATGGTCAGGTAGTGAATAAAGGTGAAATGATCGTGGACGGTCCAGTGGATCCGCACGATATACTTGCACTGAAAGGTGTTGAGGCGCTGTCGCGATATATTACTGATGAAGTCCAAGACGTTTACCGTTTGCAGGGTGTGAAGATTAACGATAAGCACATTGAGGTTATCGTACGCCAAATGCTTCGCCGTGTTAGTGTGGTCGATGCAGGCGATACCAAGTTCATACAAGGCGAGCAGGTCGAGCGTGCAGAGTTGCTGATCGAAAATGAACGAGTGCTGGCCGAAGGGAAAGAGCCCGCAACCTTTGATTATGTGCTTCTCGGTATTACCAAAGCTTCTCTGTCGACGGATTCGTTCATATCGGCGGCATCATTCCAGGAGACGACGCGGGTGTTGACGGAAGCTGCAATCATGGGCAAGAAAGACGAACTGCGCGGCTTGAAAGAAAACGTCATTGTTGGTCGGTTAATCCCGGCAGGTACAGGATTGGCTTATCACAATACACGCAGGATGCAAAAACTGGGTCTCGATATGGCAACTGAATCGGACATTTTTGAAGCACCGGAAGCAGTAGATAGTGAGCAGTCTGCTTGACACTGTATCAGTAAGCCTATAAAATCCATCGTCTTTTTTACCGACTTTGGATTCTGTCGGTAATTGTTAGTGTTTATGTGATGGTGAATGCGCCATCACGCAGTATTAAGTGGCTCTTAATTCAGAGCTATGCGCAAAATTAAATTGGGAAACGAGATAGTATGCCTACAATCAATCAGCTGGTGCGTAAACCGCGCGCCGCAAAGCGCGTGAATAGTAAAGTGCCAGCGCTTGAGGCTTGTCCTCAAAAGCGTGGTGTATGTACGCGTGTTTACACCACTACACCTAAAAAACCAAACTCGGCATTGCGTAAAGTGGCGCGTGTACGGTTAACCAATGGTTTTGAGGTGAGTAGTTATATCGGTGGTGAAGGTCACAACCTGCAAGAGCACTCGGTCGTGTTAATTCGCGGTGGTCGTGTCAAGGATTTGCCAGGTGTTCGTTATCATACCGTTCGCGGTAGTCTGGATACGGCTGGTGTTAAAGATCGTAAACAGAGCCGTTCCAAGTACGGTGCTAAACGGCCTAAGAAAGCCTAATTTTGGCTTTTAATTGGTGTTGAGTTGCGGTAAAAGCGCGACGCGCGCCGTAACCCTGCATTAAGCAGCATTAGAGAGGTAATTATGCCAAGACGTAGAGAAGTTCCTAAACGCGATGTGTTGCCGGATCCAAAGTTTGGAAGCCAGGATGTCGCTAAGTTCGTTAATGTATTGATGTCAAGCGGTAAGAAGTCGGTTGCCGAGCGCATTATTTATGGTGCGTTTGAACAGATTGGCCAAAAAACAGGTAAGGATCCGATTGAAATTTTTACACTTGCTTTAAGCAATGTGCGTCCGGTAGTTGAGGTAAAAAGCCGTCGTGTAGGTGGTGCTAACTACCAGGTGCCGGTGGAGGTTCGTCCAACTCGACGTTCTGCACTGGCTATGCGCTGGTTGAAAGAAGCTGCGCGTAAGCGTGGCGAGAAATCCATGGGCATTCGTTTGGCGGGCGAATTGATGGATGCGGCTGAAGGGCGTGGCGGCGCAATGAAAAAACGTGACGAAGTGCATCGCATGGCCGAAGCAAACAAGGCATTCTCGCATTTCCGTTTCTAATATCAATCAATAGACTGGCGCATTCGCGCCAGCACTAACTGGGTAGTAAATAAAGTGGCACGCAAAACTCCTATTGAACGTTACCGTAATATTGGTATCAGCGCACATATTGACGCTGGTAAAACTACGACTACAGAACGCATCCTGTATTACACCGGTGTTTCCCATAAAATTGGCGAAGTGCATGACGGTGCTGCGACCATGGACTGGATGGAGCAGGAACAGGAGCGGGGTATTACCATTACTTCTGCGGCTACCACTTGTTTCTGGAAGGGGATGGAGAATAACTATCCAGAGCATCATATCAATATTATCGATACCCCGGGCCACGTTGACTTTACTATCGAGGTTGAGCGCTCCATGCGAGTGCTGGACGGCGCGTGCATGGTTTACTGTGCGGTGGGTGGCGTTCAGCCGCAGTCCGAAACTGTTTGGCGTCAGGCAAACAAATACGGTGTACCGCGTCTCGCATTTGTGAACAAGATGGATCGTACCGGCGCGAATTTCCTTAAAGTGTACGATCAGATGCGTACACGGCTTAAGGCAAACGTTGTGCCTATACAATTGCCTATCGGTTCTGAAGATAAGTTCGAAGGTGTGGTTGATCTGGTAAAGATGAAAGCAATTTACTGGGACGATTCCACTCAGGGCATGAAGTTTGAAGAGCGCGACATTCCTGCTGATATGCAGGCTGAATGCGCCTCTTGGCGTGAGAAGATGGTTGAAGCCGCGGCGGAGGCTACCGAAGAGTTGATGAACAAATACCTCGAAGAGGGGGATTTGTCCGCTGCAGAAATCAAGACGGCGTTGCGTGCTCGAACTATTGCAAGTGAAATCATGCCTATGTTGTGTGGTTCTGCGTTCAAGAACAAGGGTGTTCAGGCAATGCTGGATGCGGTTATCGATTACTTGCCATCGCCAATGGACATTCCGGCTGTAAAGGGCGAGTTGGAAGACGGCAGTGCTGGTGAACGCAAAGCGGAAGATAGCGAGCCATTTGCTGCATTGGCATTCAAGATCATGACCGATCCATTTGTCGGTCAGCTGATTTTCTTCCGCGTATATTCAGGCACGATGAATTCGGGTGATACCATTTATAACCCGATTAAAGGCAAAAAAGAACGTATTGGCCGCATTCTGCAGATGCATGCGAACCAGCGCGCTGAAATCAAGGAGGTTCGCGCTGGCGATATCGCTGCAGCAGTGGGCTTGAAAGAAGCGACCACCGGCGACACTTTGTGCGATCTGAATAAGACGATTATTCTTGAACGCATGATATTCCCTGAGCCGGTTATTCACGTCGCGGTAGAACCTAAAACCAAGGCTGACCAGGAAAAGATGGGTATGGCGCTGAATCGTCTTGCACAAGAAGATCCTTCATTCCGAGTGCGTACTGATGAAGAATCCGGCCAAACCATTATTTCCGGTATGGGCGAATTGCACCTTGAGATTCTGGTTGACCGGATGCGCCGCGAATTCGGTGTTGAAGCTAACGTTGGTGCGCCTCAGGTTGCATATCGAGAAGCTATCAGGAAACCTGTTGAGGTCGAAGGTAAATTCGTCAAGCAGTCCGGTGGTAAGGGTCAGTACGGTCACGTGTGGCTCAAGATGGAGCCCAACGAGACTGGCAAGGGCTTTGAATTCGTCGATGCGATTAAGGGCGGTACGGTTCCTCGCGAATTTATCCCAGCAGTTGAAAAAGGTTTGCGTGAGACATTGCCGAACGGCGTGCTGGCAGGCTTCCCGGTTGTCGACGTGAAGGTTACCTTGTTTGACGGTTCATATCACGATGTGGACTCGAACGAAAATGCGTTCAAAATGGCCGCTTCCATGGGTTTCAAAGACGGTATGCGCAAAGCGAGTCCGGTTCTGCTTGAGCCTATGATGGCCGTAGAAGTGGAGACGCCGGAAGACTACATGGGTGATGTGATGGGTGATCTTTCGTCTCGTCGCGGCATGATTCAGGGTATGGATGATACTCCTAGTGGGAAAGTCATTAAATGTGAAGTGCCTTTGGCAGAGATGTTTGGTTATTCCACGACGCTGCGCTCGATGAGTCAGGGGCGCGCTACATACAGCATGGAATTCAAACACTATTCCGAAGCACCTAAGAACGTGGCTGAAGCTATTATCAACAAAAAATAACGTCAGAATTTAAAGGATATACATCATGGCAAAAGGCAAGTTTGAACGGACCAAGCCGCACGTAAACGTAGGCACGATTGGCCACGTTGACCACGGCAAGACCACGTTAACCGCAGCGATCACCACCATTTTGTCGAAGAAATTTGGTGGCGAAGCAAGGAACTACGCAGACATTGACTCTGCGCCGGAAGAAAAGGCGCGCGGTATTACCATCAACACCGCCCACGTTGAATACGAAACCGAAAAGCGCCACTACGCCCACGTGGACTGCCCAGGCCACGCCGACTATGTCAAGAACATGATCACCGGCGCAGCGCAAATGGACGGCGCCATTCTGGTGGTATCCGCAGCTGACGGCCCGATGCCGCAAACACGTGAGCACATCCTGCTGGCGCGCCAGGTAGGCGTGCCTTACATTATCGTCTACATGAACAAGGCGGACATGGTGGACGACGCAGAACTGCTCGAGCTGGTTGAAATGGAAATTCGTGAACTGCTCAGCAAATACGACTTCCCGGGTGACGATACTCCGATCATCACCGGCTCCGCACTGAAAGCCCTCGAAGGCGACCAGTCCGAAATCGGCGAACCCTCCATCTTCCGTCTGGCAGACGCACTGGACAGCTACATTCCAGATCCTGAGCGCGCAATCGACGGCACCTTCCTGATGCCGGTAGAAGACGTATTCTCCATCTCCGGTCGTGGTACCGTTGTGACTGGTCGTATCGAACGCGGCATTGTCAAAGTCGGCGAAGAAGTTGAAATCGTCGGCCTCAAGCCAACCCTCAAAACCACCTGTACCGGCGTCGAAATGTTCCGCAAGCTGCTCGATCAGGGTCAGGCAGGCGACAACGTCGGCGTACTGCTGCGCGGCACCAAGCGTGAAGAAGTCGAGCGCGGTCAAGTGCTGGCCAAGCCGGGTTCGATCAAGCCGCACACCAAATTCAGCGCAGAAATCTACGTGCTGTCCAAGGATGAAGGCGGTCGTCATACCCCGTTCTTCAACGGCTATCGCCCACAGTTCTACTTCCGTACCACCGACGTAACCGGTGCGGTTGAACTGCCGGCAGGCACTGAAATGGTAATGCCAGGCGACAACGTCTCGGTAACGGTAGCGCTGATTGCGCCTATCGCTATGGAAGACGGCCTGCGTTTCGCGATTCGCGAAGGTGGCCGTACCGTTGGTGCAGGTGTGGTTGCCAAAATTATTGAGTAAGATGTACTTGCCATAAACCTGAAAGGGCGGTATAATTCCGCCCTTTCGTATTTGATGCTCCGCTCTTTAAGGTATTGTGATGAAAAACCAAAAAATTCGTATTCGTCTCAAGGCGTTCGATTATCGTCTGATAGATCAATCCGCACTTGAGATTGTGGAAACGGCTAAGCGCACAGGCGCTGTTGTTAAAGGTCCAGTCCCTCTGCCTACATCGATCGAGCGCTTTGATGTGCTGCGCTCGCCACACGTCAACAAGACGTCGCGTGACCAATTCGAAATTCGTACCCATTTGCGTTTGATGGATATTATCGATCCTACAGACAAAACTGTGGATGCTTTGATGAAGCTGGATTTGCCGGCTGGTGTCGAGGTTGAAATCAAGGTTTAAGTTTTACCGCGCCAAGACGGTTTTCTTGGGGATAAAAATGCTGGTCAATTGAAATCAGCGCCTTTTTGTTAAGGAAAGAAAAATGAGTTTAGGACTCGTCGGTCGTAAGATTGGCATGACCCGTCTCTTTGCCGAGGATGGAAGTACTATCCCTGTCACAGTGCTGGATGTGTCAAACAACCGCGTTACTCAAGTTAAGACGCCTGAAACTGATGGTTATTCAGCGGTTCAGGTTGCTTTTGGGGCGCGTCGTGCTTCACGTGTGAATAAATCAGCTGCAGGGCATCTGGCGAAAGCTGGTGTTGAAGCAGGCGAGATTCAAAAGGAGTTTCGCCTTGCGTCTGCCGATTTGGCATCGCTGGCAGCCGGTAGTGTAATCAGTGTTGAAATATTCCAGGCTGGCCAACTGGTTGATGTTACCGGAACGACCCAGGGTAAGGGTTTCTCTGGCGTAATCAAGCGCCATCACTTTTCCTCGAATCGTGCTAGCCACGGTAACTCGCGTTCGCATAATACCCCTGGTTCCATTGGTCAGGCTCAGGATCCTGGTCGTGTGTTCCCTGGCAAGCGTATGGCTGGTCAGTTGGGCGCGGTGCAGCGCACTGTGCAGAAGCTTGAGGTGGTCCGCATTGATACGGAGCGTCAATTGATTCTGGTCAAGGGTGCGGTTCCGGGCTCTAAAGGTGGTCATGTGGTTGTGCGTCCAAGCGTGAAGGTAGGTGCATAATGGAACTCAAAATTATTAACGAACAGGGTCAGGATGCTAGCAGTCTTGTTGCGTCCGACGCATTGTTTGGTCGCGAATTTAACGAAGCCTTGGTGCATCAGGTGGTTACGGCTTATATGGCCAATGCGCGTAGCGGCAATCGCGCGCAAAAAGACCGCGAAATGGTCAAGCACAGTACCAAGAAACCATGGCGTCAAAAAGGTACCGGCCGTGCTCGTTCAGGTATGACTTCAAGCCCGATCTGGCGTGGCGGTGGTCGTGCATTTCCTAACAGCCCTGATGAGAATTTCTCGCAAAAAGTTAACCGTAAAATGTATCGTGCTGGTCTGGCTTCGATCTTCTCGAAACTGGTTAGCGAAGGTCGGTTATCGGTAGTTGATTCTTTAGTGGTTGATGCGCCAAAAACCAAGTTGCTGGCCAATAAGCTAAAAGGCATGGGTTTTTCGGATCGTGTCATGATCGTTACGGATAATCTGGATGATAATCTCTGGATGTCGTCGCGTAATTTACCAAATGTATTGATCGTTGAGCCGCGCCATATTGATCCCGTAAGCATGGTTCGTTATGGTCGTGTGCTGATGACCAGCGCAGCGGTCAAGATGGTTGAGGAGATGTTGGCATGAGTACAGCAAAATATAATGATGCGCGCCTGCTTCAAATCATCTTGGCTCCGCAAATCTCTGAAAAGAGCACTTACGTTGCGGACAAGCATGAGCAGGTTATCTTCCGTGTAACGCCGGATGCTACCAAGCCTGAAATCAAGGCTGCAGTGGAGCTGTTGTTCAAGGTGGAAGTTAATAGCGTTCAGATTGCAAATGTTAAAGGTAAGCAAAAGCGCTTTGGTCGTTTTATGGGTCGCCGTAGCGATTGGAAAAAAGCCTTTGTTTGCCTGAAACCTGGGCAAGAGATCAATTTCGCGGCTGGCCAGTAGGAGTAGAGCATGGCACTGATTAAAGTTAAACCAACGTCCCCTGGTCGTCGCGCCGTAGTCAAGGTTGTCACGCCGGGTTTGCACAAAGGTAAGCCGGTAGCGGCTTTGGTTGAAAGCAAAAGCAAAACCGCTGGCCGTAATAATAACGGTCATATCACTACCCGTCATATGGGTGGTGGGCATAAGCAGCATTACCGCATAGTTGATTTCCGGCGCAACAAAGATGGTGTGCCGGCTAAGGTCGAGCGTCTTGAGTACGACCCTAATCGTTCCGCAAATCTCGCATTGCTATGCTACGCGGATGGTGAACGTCGGTACATTATTGCGCCAAAAGGTGTTGTTGCCGGTATGCAGGTAATGAATGGCTCCGATGCGCCGATCAAGACAGGCAACGCATTGCCGCTTCGCAACATACCGGTAGGTAGCACGGTTCATTGCGTTGAGATGATGCCGGGTAAGGGTGCTCAAATTGCTCGCTCTGCTGGCACTTCAGTGCAATTGCTGGCGCGTGAAGGCGCATACGCTCAGTTACGTCTGCGTTCCGGCGAAATTCGTAAAGTTCATGTCGACTGTCGTGCAACGATTGGCGAAGTGGGCAACGAAGAGCATTCGCTGCGCTCGATCGGTAAAGCCGGTGCAACTCGTTGGCGCGGCATCCGCCCGACAGTTCGCGGTGTGGTAATGAACCCGGTAGATCACCCGCATGGTGGTGGTGAAGGTAAAACTGCAGCAGGTCGCCACCCTGTAAGTCCATGGGGCGTACCAGCCAAGGGTTTCCGTACACGCCGTAATAAGCGCACTAGCAGCATGATTGTGCGTCGTCGTCATCAACGTTAAAGGGTAAGAGTTATGCCACGTTCGATTAAAAAAGGCCCGTTTGTTGACGATCACCTTCAAAAAAAGGTGGACGCAGCACGTGCTAGTAATGATAAACGTCCGATTAAAACTTGGTCGCGTCGTTCTACTGTTTTGCCGGATTTTATTGGCCTGACTATAGCTGTTCACAATGGTAAACAGCATATCCCGGTTTTCGTTTCCGAGAATATGGTTGGTCATAAATTGGGCGAATTTTCGTTGACCCGTACCTTTAAAGGTCACGCGGCTGACAAGAAAGCTAAGAAATAGGAGCCCATGATGAGAGTTTCTGCTGTATTACGTGGTACGCACTTGTCAGCTCAGAAGGGGCGTTTGGTCGCTGACCAGATCCGCGGGCTGCCAGTGGATCAGGCGCTGAATATTCTGGCTTTCAGCCCTAAAAAGGGTGCTGCGGTGATCAAGAAAGTGCTAGAGTCTGCGATAGCCAATGCTGAGCATAATGACGGTGCTGACATCGATGAATTGAAAGTCGCTACCATCACTGTAGACGAAGGTCCTTCTATGAAGCGATTTATGGCCCGTGCTAAAGGTCGCGGTAATCGTATTATTAAACAGACTTGTCATATTGCTGTGACAGTCGGCGACGAATAAGGAACGGTAATGGGACAGAAAATACATCCGATAGGTTTCCGTCTTTGTGTCACGCGCAACTGGAGTTCGAAATGGTTTGCAAATAACCATGACTTTGCAGCTACGCTTAATGAAGATATCAAGGTTCGTGAATTTCTTAAGAAGAAATTGGCTAATGCTTCGGTTAGTAAAATTGTGATTGAACGCCCAGCTAAGAATGCTCGTATCACTATTCATAGTGCTCGTCCGGGCGTGGTGATTGGCAAAAAAGGCGAAGATATTGAGGTTTTGAAATCTCAATTGCAAAAGATGATGGCCGTACCTGTGCATGTCAACATCGAGGAAGTTCGCAAACCGGAAATTGATGCGCAATTAATTGCTGCCAATATCGCCGGTCAGTTGGAAAAACGTATCATGTTCCGTCGTGCGATGAAACGTGCGATGCAGAATGCGATGCGTTTGGGCGCGCAAGGTATAAAAATCATGAGCTCGGGTCGTCTGAACGGAGCAGAAATTGCTCGGACGGAATGGTATCGTGAAGGTCGTGTGCCTTTGCATACCTTGCGTGCTGACATCGATTATGGTTTCTTTGAGGCTAAGACTACCTACGGGATTATCGGGGTTAAGGTTTGGGTCTACAAAGGAGACGCATTGGCAAAGGGTGAGCAGCCTACCGCTGCGCCAGCCGAGCCTGAAAAACGGGTAAGAAAGCCAGGAGCTAAACATGCTACAGCCAGCTAGAAGAAAATACCGTAAGGAACAAAAAGGTCGCAATACTGGTATTGCAACCCGTGGAAACAAAGTTAGTTTTGGTGATTTTGGATTAAAAGCCATCGGTCGTGGTCGCTTGACAGCGCGTCAGATCGAAGCTGCGCGTCGTGCGATGACTCGTCATATCAAGCGTGGTGGTCGTATCTGGATTCGTGTATTCCCGGATAAGCCAATCTCGGAAAAGCCAGCGGAAGTTCGTATGGGTAATGGTAAAGGTAATCCCGAGTACTATGTTGCTGAAATTCAGCCGGGTAAAATGCTTTACGAAATGGATGGTGTTGATGAGGTTTTGGCGCGAGAGGCTTTCCGTCTTGCTGCAGCAAAATTGCCGATTCAAACCGCTTTTGTAACTAGAATGATAGGTAGCTAAGATGAAGGCGAGCGAATTGCGTGCTAAATCCACGGCAGAGATTAAACAAGAGCTAATTGAACTGTTGCGAGCTCAGTTCAGCCTGCGTATGCAGGTTGCTACGCAGCAAACCAACAAGACAAGCGAATTAGGCAAGTTACGTAAAAGCATTGCTAGAGTTCATACAGTGCTGCGTGAAAATGAATTGAAAGCGGTGAGCAAATGAGCGAAGCTGAAAACAAAGTTGTCCGTAGCCTAACTGGCCGTATTGTTAGTGACAAAATGGATAAGACTGTCACTGTTTTGGTTGAGCGTAAAGTGAAGCATCCTGTAATTGGAAAGGTTATTCGTCGTTCGAAGAAGTATCATGCGCACGACCAGAATAACGAATTTAATGAGGGCGATCTCGTTCTTATTGAAGAATGCAAGCCAATTGCCAAAACCAAAACATGGCGTGTTGCTAAATTAATTACGAAAGCTCGCGCAGTATAATATCTTGCACTTTTAATTAAGTGCTGTTATACTTTTTTGCTTTCGTCCTGCTGGTAACAGCAATCTTCCCGTACGGGTCCAAAACTAGCTGTCTAGGCAGGGAAACCTGGCTCGGCGGGTTAAGTTGGAGAGTTAAATGATACAAATGCAGTCAAGGCTTGATGTGGCCGACAATACTGGTGCGCGTTCTGTAATGTGCATTAAGGTTTTGGGTGGCTCAAAGCGTCGTTACGCTAGCATAGGCGACATTATCAAGGTCACTATTAAAGACGCCGCGCCTCGCGGTCGTGTTAAAAAAGGTGATGTTTATAATGCGGTGGTTGTGCGTACGGCAAAAGGTGTGCGTCGTCCTGATGGATCTCTGGTTAAATTTGATGGCAATGCGGCAGTATTGCTTAATAACAAGCTCGAGCCTATCGGTACCCGTATATTTGGCCCGGTAACTCGTGAGTTGCGTACAGAGAGATTTATGAAAATAGTCTCGCTTGCGCCAGAAGTTCTGTAAGGGGGCTACGTGAACAAGATTCGTAAGGGTGATAGCGTTATCGTTACCACCGGTAAAGATAAAGGCAAGCGCGGTACGGTTTTGGCTGTGCGTGAAGACAATCGTCTGATGGTCGAGGGTGTTAATACTGTTAAGAAACATGTTAAGCCCAATCCCGTTAAGGGTGATGCTGGTGGTGTGGTGGTAAAGGAAATGCCAATCCAGATCTCGAACGTGGCTTTGTTTAATGCGGCTACCCAGCGCGCTGATCGAGTTGGTTTCAAGGTTCTGGAAGATGGTCGCAAAGTGCGCGTCTACAAATCGACCAACGAAGTCGTTGATATTTAAGGGGTGCAAATGGCTCGCTTACAAGATTTTTATAAAACGACGGTAATGCCGGACTTGATCAAACAGTTTGGATATAAATCCGTTATGGAAGTGCCTTGCATTGAAAAAATCACGCTTAATATGGGTGTTGGTGAAGCTGTTGCCGACAAAAAAGTGATGGAGCACGCTGTTGGTGACATGCAAAAAATTGCAGGTCAAAAACCGGTTGTTACCAAATCACGCAAATCGATTGCGGGTTTCAAGATTCGCGATGACTATCCTGTAGGCTGCATGGTTACTTTGCGTCGTGAACAGATGTATGAGTTTCTGGATCGTCTGGTAACGGTGGCAATTCCTCGTATTCGTGATTTTCGCGGTTTGTCGGGTAAGTCGTTTGATGGGCGTGGAAATTATAATATGGGTGTGCGCGAGCAGATCATATTCCCAGAAATCGAATACGATAAAATTGATGCATTGCGCGGTATGAACATTACCATTACTACAACTGCTAAAACTGATGTTGAAGCGCGTGCTTTGTTGGCCGCATTCAAGTTTCCGTTTAAGAACTGAGGGCATCATGGCAAAACTTGCTTTGATTAACCGCGATAAGAAACGTCGCGCCACGGTAGAAAAATTCGCCGCAAAGCGTGCTGAATTGATCGAGATTATTGGTAATCAAAAACTGTCGGATGAGGCTCGGGCTGACGCTCGTCTCAAGCTGCAAAAATTACCACGAGATGCTAGCCCGGTTCGCTTGCGAAACCGGTGTGAGTTAACTGGTCGTCCGCGTGGAGTTTACAGAAAATTTGGTTTGGGGCGCATTAAGCTGCGCGAACATGCAATGCGTGGTGAAGTTCCAGGCATGGTTAAGGCCAGCTGGTAAGCGGGAGAGTATCGAATGAGTATGAGTGATCCAATTGCAGATATGCTAACGCGTATCCGTAATGCCCAAAGTGTAGAGAAATCTGCTGTGGTAATGCCTAGCTCTAAAGTCAAAGTGGCTATTGCAAAAGTGTTAAAAGATGAAGGTTATGTTGAAGATTTTGCCATTGGCGAAAATGAAGGCAAGCCTGAGTTGCATATCAGTCTCAAATATTATGCAGGTCGACCCGTTATAGAGAAAATCGAGCGGGTAAGTCGCCCAGGTTTGCGCATTTATAAAGGCAGCCAGGAACTTCCAAAAGTGATGAACGGACTAGGTATCGCCATTATATCCACCTCTGGTGGTGTAATGACTGATCGCAAAGCTCGCGCCAATGGCGTGGGTGGTGAAGTCTTGTGCATCGTAGCTTGATGAGGAAATGCAATGTCTCGTGTAGCTAAAAATCCAGTTGCCGTGCCGGCTGGTGTTGAAATCACACTGTCTAGTAATGTGATTGCTGTAAAAGGTCCTTTGGGCGTGTTAACGCAAGCAGCTAATGCTAATGTTGTAATTGCACAGGAAGGCGACGTTTTGGTTTTTTCGCCAGTTGATGATTCGATCCGTGCAAATGCGATGTCAGGAACGATGCGTGCGTTACTAGCAAATATGGTTCAAGGCGTTACTAAAGGTTTTGAGAAGAAATTATTGCTTGTTGGCGTTGGTTACCGTGCGCAAGCAGCCGGAGATACTTTAAACCTTACGTTGGGTTTTTCGCATCCTGTTGCGCATAAGATGCCTGATGGTATTAAAGTTGAAACGCCTACTCAGACTGAAATCCTGATCAAGGGTTTGGATCGTCAAAAAGTTGGACAAGTGGCTGCTGACGTGCGTGCTTATCGTAAACCTGAACCGTACAAAGGTAAGGGTGTGCGTTATTCTGACGAAGTGGTTGTTATCAAAGAAACCAAGAAAAAATAAGTAAAGGCTGACTCATGGACAAGAATACTGCGCGTCTGCGCAGAGCACGCAAAACCCGTGCTCGCATTGCAGATCAAAAAGCCACTCGTCTCGTGGTGTACCGCTCGAACTGTAATATTTATGCACAAATTATCGATGCTAGTGGTGGTAAGGTGCTGGCAAGTGCTTCTACTGTTGAAGCTGATGTGCGTAAAGAGCTGCCTAACGGCGGCAATCTAAGTGCGGCAGTTTTGGTTGGTAAAAGAATTGCAGACAAGGCGAAGCAATTAGGTATCGCTGAAGTTGCTTTCGATCGTTCCGGCTTTCGTTACCATGGTCGGGTTAAGGCTTTGGCAGACGCAGCTCGTGAAAACGGTCTGAGCTTCTAATTGAGGTGAATGATGGCAAAAATTGAAACAAACCAAGAGAGCGCTGACGGCTTACGTGAAAAGATGGTCGCGGTTAACCGCGTTACCAAGGTTGTCAAAGGTGGACGCATTTTAGGCTTTGCAGCGCTGACAGTAGTTGGCGATGGCGACGGCGGAATAGGTATGGGCAAGGGCAAGTCTCGCGAAGTGCCTGTTGCGGTTCAGAAAGCTATGGACGAGGCGCGCCGCAAGCTGCAAAAGGTCAACCTTAAAAATGGCACTTTGCATCATGCGGTAATTGGCAAACATGGTGCGGCAGTTGTCTATATGCAACCGGCTTCAGAAGGTACCGGAATTATTGCAGGCGGTCCAATGCGTGCCGTGTTCGAAGTGATGGGCGTGCATAACATTCTTGCTAAATGTATTGGTTCGACCAATCCTTATAATGTGGTTCGCGCAACCATTAATGGTTTGATGCAAATCAATTCCCCATCAGAAATTGCTGCCAAACGCGGTAAATCTGTTGCGGAAATCATGGAGTAAGCGATGACTGCTACTACTAAAACTGTTAAAGTGACTCTCGTCAAGAGTGTCATTGGAACCAAGCAATCACACCGCGCATGCGTGCAAGGTCTTGGCTTGCGTCGTTTGAATCATACCGTTGAAGTGCTGGATACGCCTTCAAATCGCGGTATGATCAATAAAGTATATTATCTCGTTAAGTGCGAGGGCTAAATGGAATTAAATAATCTTCAACCCGGCGCAGGAAGTAACAAGGCGCGTCGCCGCGTAGGTCGTGGCATCGGCAGTGGCTTGGGAAAAACGGCTGGTCGTGGCCATAAAGGTCAGAAATCACGCGCAGGCGGTTTTCACAAGGTTGGTTTCGAGGGTGGTCAGATGCCTATACAACGCCGCTTGCCTAAGCGCGGATTTGTGTCTTTGACTGCAGGTGATACTGCTGAGGTTTTATTGTCTGTTATTGATAAGCTTCCAGTAGATCAGATCGATATTCTGGTTTTGAAACAGGCTGGTGTTATTTCCGCTAGAGCTAAAACGGCAAAGATTGTGCTGAATGGTGAGATTAAGCGTGCAGTCAAGCTGCAGGGCTTGACTGCTACCAAAGCTGCGCGTGCCGCCATTGAAGCTGCTGGCGGAAGTTTCCTGGATTAAATCTTGGCTGCGAACAAGACAAAAGTCGGCGGCGCCGACAAGTTTGGCGATCTGAAGCGACGTTTGCTGTTTTTGATCGGTGCGCTGGTGGTTTATCGTATTGGTGCGCATATTCCGGTACCGGGTATTGATCCCGTTGCACTGGAGCAGCTGTTCCGTTCACAGCAAGGCGGCATATTGGGTATGTTCAATATGTTTTCCGGCGGCGCATTATCGCGATTTACCGTTTTTGCTTTGGGAATTATGCCGTATATTTCTGCATCTATTATCATGCAGTTACTCACGGTGGTTTCTCCTCAGCTTGAAGCTCTGAAAAAGGAGGGTGATTCGGGGCGTCGAAAGATAACGCAATATACACGTTATGGAACAGTAGGGCTTGCATTTTTTCAGGCGCTTGGCATTGCTATCGCACTTGAAGCGCAGCCTGGTCTGGTAGTTGACCCTGGCATTATATTCCGGATTACTGCAGTAATGACACTGGTGGCAGGAACGATGTTCCTGATGTGGCTAGGTGAGCAGATCACTGAGCGTGGTATCGGTAACGGTATTTCGATGATTATTTTTGCAGGTATTGTTGCCGGTTTGCCTCATGCGATCGGCGGCACGCTGGAATTGACGCGTACCGGAGCCTTTTCCATACCATTGGTGCTGATGCTGTTTGTTGCGGTGATTTTGGTAACCGCCCTGGTGGTCTTTGTAGAGCGGGGTCAGAGAAAGATTCTGGTTAATTACGCCAAGCGGCAGGTCGGCAATAAGGTATACGGTGGTCAAAGCTCTCATTTGCCTTTGAAGCTCAATATGGCTGGCGTAATACCGCCCATATTTGCATCCAGCATTATTCTGTTTCCGGCGACTTTGGCTGGCTGGTTTGGCAGTCATGACAGCATGAGCTGGCTAAAGGATGTGGGTACTGCTTTGTCGCCTGGTCAGCCTATATATGTGATGTTGTACGCGACGGCGATTATATTCTTTTGTTTTTTCTATACTGCTTTAGTATTTAATCCGAAAGAAACGGCTGACAATTTGAAAAAGAGTGGCGCCTTTGTTCCAGGGATTCGACCGGGTGAACAAACAGCCCGTTATATAGACAAGATCATGGGGCGGTTGACCTTGGTAGGGGCAATTTACATAACCTTGGTCTGTTTGTTACCAGAATTTTTGATTGTTAAGTGGAATGTGCCTTTCTATTTTGGCGGCACTTCATTGTTGATTATTGTTGTGGTTACGATGGATTTTATGGCGCAAGTACAGGCTTACATCATGTCGCATCAGTATGAAGGTTTGCTCAAGAAAGCTAATTTCAAGGGCGGCGGTTTTGTTTCACGATAAGCGGATGGTGGCTCAATAGTATGTCAAAAGAAGATACCATCCAAATGCAAGGCGAAGTTCTAGAAACTTTGCCAAATGCGACGTTCAGGGTAAAACTGGAAAATGGTCATGTTGTATTAGGTCATATTTCTGGAAAGATGCGTATGCACTATATACGTATATTGCCCGGTGATAAGGTCACGGTTGAACTAACGCCGTATGATTTGACTAAGGCGCGGATTACTTTCCGCGCCAAGTAAGTCATTTTTCCGTCTAATACGGTAATAAAAAGGAGTTCCTCATGAGAGTACAGGCGTCTGTAAAAAAAATCTGCCGTAAGTGCAAGATTGTGCGCCGCAAGGGTGTGGTTCGTGTGATCTGTGAAGATCCACGTCACAAGCAACGTCAAGGTTAATTGTCTTGATTATGTGTTACATGTTAAAATTTAACGTTTTGAATCCGGAGTAAGTAGATGGCCCGTATTGCTGGGGTAAACATCCCGAACCACCAACATGCTGAAATAGCGTTAACCGCTATCTATGGCATCGGTCGCACCACGGCACGCATGATTTGTGCGAATGCGGGTGTAAATACAACTACAAAGATTAAGGATCTGACTGACGCGGATATGGAAAAACTCCGTGAAGGCGTATCTAAGCACACGGTAGAAGGCGATCTGCGTCGCGAAGTTACGATGAACATCAAACGTTTGATGGATATGGGTTGCTATCGTGGTCTGCGTCATCGTCGTGGCTTACCTTTGCGTGGCCAGCGTACACGTACCAATGCACGTACACGTAAAGGCCCGAAAAAAGCCGTTCGTGCGACGAAATAAAGGATAGATAAGTTATGGCTAAGGCTAATATCAGAGTTCGTAAAAAAGTTAAGAAGAATGTGGCGGAAGGCATCGCTCATATCCATGCTTCTTTTAATAACACCATCGTCACCATTACTGACCGTCAAGGTAATGCCTTATCCTGGGCAACTTCAGGCGGTGCTGGTTTTAAGGGTTCCCGCAAAAGCACGCCTTTTGCTGCACAGATTGCTGCTGAGAATGCAGGCAAGCTGGCACAGGAATGTGGTGTCAAGAATCTGGAAGTTCGTATCAAGGGACCAGGTCCTGGTCGCGAATCTGCGGTTCGCGCATTAAATAACGCTGGATTTAAAATCACCAGCATTTCTGACGTGACGCCAGTGCCGCACAACGGTTGCCGTCCGCCTAAGAAACGTCGTATCTAAGCAGGAGTTTTAAAGTGGCCAGAAATCTAGATCCAAAATGCCGCCAGTGCCGTCGTGAAGGCGAGAAACTGTTTTTGAAGGGTGAAAAGTGTTTCACCGATAAATGTGCAATTGAGCGTCGCAGCTATCCACCAGGTCAGCATGGGCAAAAGAAAAACACTCGCCTGTCTGACTATGGCGTGCAACTGCGTGAGAAACAGAAACTGCGCCGTACGTACGGCGTATTAGAGCGCCAGTTCCGTGATATGTACAAAGAAGCAGATCGCCAGCGTGGTGTTACCGGTGAAAATCTGCTGCAACTGTTGGAAAGTCGTTTGGATACGGTTGCATTCCGTATGGGTTTTGGCGCTTCGCGTGCTGAATCCCGTCAGGTTGTGCGCCATAACAGCATTCTGGTTAATGGCAAGCGTGTCAACATCCCGTCTTACGTGGTTAAGCCTGGTGATGTAGTTGAAGTTTCCGAGAAATCGAAACAGCAATTGCGTATCAAAGCTGCTTTGGCAGCTGCTGAACAGCGCGGCTTTCCGGAGTGGGTTGAGGTTAGCGCAAAAGATATGAAGGGTACTTATAAGGCTCGTCCACAACGCGCTGAGTTGCCTGCAACGATCAACGAGCATCTCGTTGTTGAATTGTATTCCAAGTAATCCCGACGCATTTAAGAGGGAAACCATTTATGCAAAGCAGTACTGCGGATTTATTGAAGCCACGCATCATTGACGTTGAAACTGTGTCACCGCTTCGTGCTCGTGTCATTATGGAGCCGTTCGAGCGTGGTTATGGCCATACACTAGGTAACTCCTTACGTCGTATCCTGTTGTCGTCCATGCCCGGTGCGGCACCTACTGAAGTCAGTATCAGTGGCGTATTGCATGAATATTCAACGCTGGAAGGCGTGCAGGAAGACGTGGTTGATATTCTTCTCAACCTCAAGGGTATTGCATTAAAGTTGAATGATCGTAGCGAAGTTACGCTCAAATTGAGCAAGGCTACTGAAGGTGTAGTGACCGCCGGTGATATTGAAGTTGGTCACGATGTTGAAATCGTAAATCCTGAGCATGTCATTGCGCACCTTACCAAAGGTGGCAAGATCGACATGGAGATCAAGGTTCAGCAAGGCCGTGGCTACCAGCCGGTGTCGGTACGTCGTCAGGCTGACGATACCCAGACTCTGGGGGCGATCAAGGTTGATTCTTCGTTTAGTCCGGTACGACGGGTTGCTTATTCGGTTGAGAGCGCTCGTGTTGAACAGCGTACCGATCTGGACAAACTGATTCTTGACGTTGAAACTAACGGCACGATAGATCCGGAAGAAGCTGTGCGTTATGCTGCACGTGTATTGGTTGAGCAGTTAGCGCTGTTTGCCGATCTGAAAGGCACGCCTGTTGCAGCCGAATCACCAAAAGCGCCGCAAGTTGACCCTATGTTGCTGCGTCCGGTTGATGACTTGGAATTGACTGTCCGTTCAGCGAATTGCCTGAAAGCTGAAAACATTTTCTATATCGGTGATTTAATTCAGCGTAGCGAAAATGAATTGCTGAAAACCCCTAATTTAGGGCGCAAATCATTGAATGAAATTAAAGATGTGCTGGCTTCTAAAGGACTCAGCTTGGGTATGAAACTCGAAAACTGGCCTCCAGTTGGGCTTGAGAAGCCATAATTAAGTAGAAGGAATATAACGATGCGTCACCGTCTCGCCAATCGTAAATTAAATCGTACTAGCAGTCACCGTGCTGCTTTGTTACGTAACCTGACTAATGCGCTGTTGCGTCACGAGGTCATTAAGACCACGTTGCCTAAAGCCAAGGAATTACGTCGCGTTGCTGAACCGATGATCACTCTCGGCAAAAAGCCTAGCTTGGCTAATCGCCGTCTGGCCTTTAGTCGTTTGCGTGATCGTGAAATGGTAGTCAAGCTTTTTGATGAATTGGGTCCGCGTTTTGCTGCACGCAACGGCGGTTACCTGCGTATTCTCAAATTTGGTTTCCGTAATGGTGACAATGCACCTATGGCGTTAATCGAACTGGTTGATCGTCCGGCTGACGCAGAAATGGTTGAAGATACAGCTGAATAATTCTCAGAGACATAAAAAAAGCCGAGTTTAGCTCGGCTTTTTTTATGACCGCATCCTGCATCAGCAGATGCGGTCAGAGTGGTTTATGGAAATTTGTAATGCATAAAACGTACTGTGCGGCTTTATTGCAGTGGTTCAAACAGGCTGATGAGTTCATCAGGACTGAATGCGCCGACACCTATCGCCGCATCACCCAGTATACCCTGTGCTAATGCGCGCTTCTTTTCCTGCATCTTGATGATTTTCTCTTCTACCGTTCCCAGGGTAGTTAATTTATACGCAAATACCGGATTCAATTGCCCGATGCGGTGCGCCCGCCCGGTTGCCTGATCTTCGACAGCCGGATTCCACCAAGGGTCATAATGGATTACCGTATCCGCGGTGGTTAAATTCAGCCCGACGCCGCCAGCCTTAAGACTGATCAGGAATAAGGGGACATCGCCATTCTGGAATTGCTTGACCGGTGTGGCGCGATCCTGGGTATCGCCGGTGAGACGAACAAAGGGAATTTTAAGGTCGTTCAGCTCCGGCTCAATCAAATCCAGCATTGATGTGAATTGCGAGAATAACAGAATGCGCCTGCCTTCTTCTATCATATCCGGCAGCAGGGAAGTCAGCATGTCAAGCTTGGCAGACTGATGCACTTTGCGGGCCGCTGGCAGCTTGAGCAAGCGGGGGTCGCAACAAACCTGTCGCAATTTCAATAAAGCATCGAGAATGACGATCTGGCTTTTCTTAAAGCCTTTTGCATCGATTTCACGGCGAATCTTGTCCTGCATAACTGCACGAACGGATTCGTAAAGGTCGCGTTGGGCGCCAACTAATTCGCAGCTGCGAATTATGTCGGTTTTAGCCGGGAGCTCGGTAACAACCTGAACTTTGGTGCGGCGCAACATGAATGGTTTGACACGCTGCGCGAGCGCGACGCTGCGCTGGTTATCTTCGTGTTTTTCGATAGGGGTGCGGAACTGCCGTTTGAAGGCTTCGGCGCTGCCCAGCAAGCCTGGCAGCAGAAAATGGAACAGCGACCATAGTTCGCCGAGATGGTTTTCCATCGGCGTACCGGTTAATGCGAGACGATGGCGGGCCTGAATCTGGTGCACGATTTGGGTAGAAAGCGCTTTCGGATTTTTAATGGCATGCGCTTCATCCAGAATGAGCAGGTGAAAAGGCTGAGCGATCAGGAATTCCTTGTCTCTGGCCAGCAGCGGATAAGTCGTCAATACCAGATCATAGTCATTAATCTGTTCAAAGTATTGCTTGCGGTCGAAGCCGTGTAACAGCAGGACACGCAATTCAGGTGTAAATCGGGCTGCTTCCGCCTGCCAGTTGAACATCAGGCTGGTTGGCGCAATGACCAGACTGGGTCGGTCGGCACGCCCGGATTGTTTTTCAACCAGCAGATGCGCGAGGGTCTGCAAAGTCTTGCCTAGCCCCATGTCATCTGCCAGCACGCCACCCAGACCATATTCGCGTAAAAACTGTAGCCAGTTCAATCCTTCCTGCTGATAAGGACGTAATGTCGCATTCAGCCCCGCGGGTACCGGAACCGGGGTGATGCCGCTGAAGTTTTTCAGCTTCTGGCCTAGCGCCAGCAGGCGTTCGCCACCCAGCCAGCGAGGCCGGGCATTGGCTTCCAGTTCGGCGAGGCGTGTGGCATGCAGTGAGGATAACTCGAGCTTGCCATCCGGGGTCAGGCCGCTATTGCTATCGAATAACTCGACCAGTACCGATAATATGCCCTGAATACGCCGTAATGGCAGCGCCAGCATGCGCTTGTCCGGCAACATGCAGACCAGCTTGCGTTTGGGGTCGATATTCGGGTCGGTTAAAGCTCGTATCTGTTCAGGCGAGTATTGCTGGAAAGTATGGGCGAGTATGGGTAGCAAACTAATGCGTTCGCCGTCTACATCTATGCCGAGATCCAGACTAAACCAGTCATTCCCGTCATTCCCGGAAGTTTCCTCAATTTCGGCGCTGATATCTTCGCCCACTTCAGCTACCCGGTAAGGGAAGTCAGCCTGAATTTCGATTTCCCAGCCCAGGTCACGCAGTCTGGGGATGTCTTCAATCATGAAATCCAGCCAGTCGCTCGGTTGCGCCAGACTGTAGGCTGTGGCCTGTTCCGGCGTAACGGCTACCGCAGGAAAGATTTGCTGGATAAGCGACAAATCGGTATGCGTAAGTATCTGTTCGGTGAAATGGGATTCCTGTGCCGGGTCACGGCTGGTTACGTAGCGAATATGATCCCGACGCTGGCTGATGGCGCTATTGGGCGCGTAGCTGTTGACACGGATGCCGTGATAATCAAAAGCGATTTGGGCAGCAGGCAGGTAATGCGTGCTGGTGTCGTCGCGGCGTTTCCAGTGATCGCTCAGACTGACCGGGATTTCACTCAATATCAGTATCGGATTTGGCGGAACGTTCTCCAGGTGTCTGGTTTCCAGCATTTGTGGTGCAGGCAGTGTTATATTCGGCAGTTGATGGCTGAGCGTCGCCGTCACCTCGGGCAGTAATTCGCAGGGAATGGCCGGGGAGAGCATGAGAATGCTGGCCACAGTATCCGGCACGCCGGTTTGCAATGCGCCGCACTGACGAGTGCGGGTATTGAGCCACCAGGGAGGCGAAACGGACAGCACCTGTTCATGCTCGCTGAGGGGAACCCCCAGTTGCTGGTTGCCTTCGTCATCTGCAATCCAGGTCAGCTGGCACTCGCGTGATTCACCCAGCGTTAATGGCGGTGCATCGCTGTCGCACCAGAATGTCCGTCCCGTAGCGATCAGGTCATGTAAAACTGCGCCGCTGCCGGTACCGCTGATTTTGGGGTCGGATTGCGATTGCGGGTTGCACTGCAGAATACGGGCACATAAAGTCCGATCCAGATTACTGGCAACGTTACCGCCGCGCCCCATCGCCACTTCAAAAAATTGGGTATAGCGCATGGCTTTGCCGAACGTATTGTCTTTCTTGAGGCGCGCGCGCATCAGACGTACATCCAGACCAACGCCATAATAGGCAGGGGTGAGCACATACAGCAAACGATAGGCTTCAGTGGGCGGATAGGCGGGCGCATCGATTTCGGCAAGCGCCTCGCTGATCTGCTCCAGCCAGCTTAACGCAGGGTAGGCCTTGGTGGGGCTGGTCGATCGGGACGGTGTGTGCATGACCGGCTGGGTCGCCTGTACCAGGCTGGGGGGGATATGCAACGCATGTATCAGTACCGCGATGACATGTTTGCAGTTCCGCCCTATCGGGCAGTCGCAAGAGCCGTCGATAATGAGTTTGCTGTTGCGCATTTGCAAGAAAATACGCTGATGATAAGGCAGTGCGCGGCTACCTTGCACTTCAGATACCAGCGCATTATCGGTATCGTCAAGATTGACATGGGTAATCTTATGTTGATTGTAAATCGCTAAACCGCGCTCGAAAAACACAGCGGGAAACGTCTTTTTGATATCGGCTAGCGTGTACTGAATATGCATGGTGTATTGGTGTGTGGTTTAGGCAAGTAAAGGCTTCAGATAGGTAGCGGTATGGCTGGCCGGATTCGCAGCCACCTGTTCCGGTGTGCCGCAGGCGACAATTCCACCGCCGCCGTCGCCACCTTCGGGACCGATATCGATCACCCAGTCTGCGGTCTTGATGACATCCAGATTGTGTTCGATGACAACGATGGTATTGCCCTGATCGGCAAGACGGTGGATGACCTTGAGCAGCATGTCGATATCATGGAAATGCAAACCGGTGGTAGGTTCGTCAAGGATGTACAAGGTGCGACCGGTATCGCGTTTGGATAATTCCAACGACAGTTTCACCCGTTGGGCTTCGCCGCCGGATAACGTGGTAGCGGCCTGCCCCAGCTGAATGTAACCTAGGCCGACGTCAAGCAGGGTTTGCAGTTTGCGCGCGACGACAGGGACCGCATTAAAGAATGCATGGGCATCTTCTACCGTCATCGCCAATACTTCGTCGATGGTTTTGCCTTTGTACTGGATTTCCAGCGTTTCCCGGTTATAGCGCTTGCCGTGGCAGACATCACACGGTACGTAAATGTCCGGCAGAAAATGCATTTCCACCTTGATGACGCCGTCACCCTGACAGGCTTCGCAACGGCCGCCTTTGACATTGAACGAGAAACGTCCTGGGCTATAGCCGCGTTCGCGGGCGGCGGGGACGCCGGCAAATAATTCGCGTATCGGGGTAAATAACCCTGTGTAGGTCGCCGGATTGGAACGCGGGGTGCGTCCGATCGGACTCTGGTCGACATTAATGACCTTGTCGAACAGGGCCAGGCCTGTTATGGATGTGTAAGGTGCGGGCTCGGCTGCAGAACCATATAAATGCCGTGCCATGGCTGCATACAGCGTGTCGTTGATCAACGTCGATTTTCCCGAGCCCGATACGCCGGTGACACACACCAGCAGCCCCGCCGGCAGCGTCAAGGTAACATTTTTGAGATTGTTGCCGGATGCGCCAGTGAGCACTAGCTCACGCGTTGGGTCAGGCTGGCGACGTTTGGCTGGGATAGCTATTTTGCGCCGCCCGGACAAATATTGACCAGTGAGCGAATCGGCATTCGCGAGGATGTCGGCTGGCGTGCCCATGGCGACGACATGGCCGCCATGCACTCCCGCACCAGGCCCCATATCCACGACATAATCGGCAGTGCGGATTGCATCCTCGTCATGCTCGACAACGATTACCGTATTACCGAGGTCGCGCAGTCGGCGCAAGGTTGCCAGCAGCCTGTCGTTATCGCGTTGATGCAGGCCGATCGAGGGTTCGTCGAGCACGTACATCACGCCGGTCAGGCCGGAACCGATTTGCGAGGCCAGACGGATGCGTTGCGCTTCGCCGCCCGATAAGGTTTCCGCAGAGCGGTCCAATGACAGATATTCCAGGCCGACATTGTTGAGGAATTGCAGGCGCGCTGCGATTTCCTTGACGATGCGATCCGCAATCGCCTGCTTGTTGCCAGACAGTTCCAGTGATTCAAAAAAAGTGAGCGATTGCTTCAATGGCAATGCAGATAATGCGTAGATGGTCTTTCCGGCGACAAACACATGCCGCGCTTCGCGGCGTAATCGGGTTCCTTCACAGCTGGGGCAGGGCTGGCTGTTGAGGTGTTTTGCCAGCTCTTCGCGTACGGTGCTGGAATCGGTTTCCTTGTAGCGCCGCGCGAGCGTCGTCAGGATGCCTTCAAAAGCGTGCATGCGTGGGCGGCGTTCACCGGGATAATGAAACGCGATCTGTTCCTTGCCGCTGCCGTTGAGTATCACTCCGCGCACGGTCTCCGGCAGGTTTTCGAACGGCGTGTCCAGATCGAAACCGTAATGCAGGGCGAGGCTTTGCAGGAGCTGGAAATAAAACGGGTTGCGCCGATCCCAGCCCTTGATGGCGCCAGCTGCCAGCGACAAATGCGGAAAAGCCACCACCCGTTTCGGGTCGAAATATTGGATAACCCCCAGGCCGTCGCATTTTGGACAGGCACCCATCGGATTGTTGAACGAAAATAAACGCGGCTCGAGTTCGGCAAGTGAGTAATCGCACACCGGGCAGGAGAAGCGGGCCGAGAACAGCGTCTCGTGACCGCTATCCATCTCTACCGCCAATGCGCGCCCGTCGGCATGGCGTAATGCGGTTTCAAACGATTCGGCGAGACGCTGTTTGATATCGGCACGCACCTTGAGCCGGTCGACCACCACCTCGATGGTATGTTTCTTGTTCTTGTCCAGCTTCGGCAATACATCCATTTCATGCACGTTGCCATCGATGCGTACGCGGACAAAGCCCTGTGCTCTCAGCTCCCCGAATAAGTCCGTGTGTTCGCCCTTGCGCCCGACGATGATAGGCGCGAGTATCATCAACCTGGTATCTTCCGGTAATGCCAACACATGATCGACCATCTGCGATACGGTTTGTGCCGTCAGCTTGATGTGATGATCGGGACAGTGCGGCGTGCCTACCCGCGCAAACAGCAGGCGCAAATAGTCGTGTATCTCGGTGACGGTGCCAACGGTAGAACGCGGATTATGGCTGGTGGCTTTCTGCTCGATCGAGATGGCGGGCGATAGCCCTTCGATCAGATCGACATCGGGTTTTTCCATCAGCTGCAAAAACTGCCGCGCATACGCCGATAGCGATTCGACATAGCGCCGCTGGCCTTCGGCGTAAAGCGTATCGAATGCCAGCGAGGATTTACCCGAGCCGGACAAGCCGGTAATCACGACAAGCTGGTTGCGCGGTAAATCGAGATTGATGTCCTTGAGATTGTGCGTGCGTGCGCCGCGAATGCGGATAATGTCCATACCGAGAATACTCTAAAATGGGCTAACCTGTTAATATACCGTTTTTTGCGAATGTTCCCAAGCAAATGAGTACAACTGAAGCGTATGCAGATAAAATGACCGCGACAGAAATGCGCGCCAGCGTGGGTCTGGCGAGTATTTTCGGTTTGCGAATGCTAGGCATGTTCTTGATTTTGCCGGTGTTTGCACTCTATGCAGAACATCTTCCAGGCGGCAGCAACCATACTATGGTCGGATTGGCTCTGGGCGCGTATGGTTTGACCCAGGCCATGCTGCAATTGCCTTTCGGCATGGCATCCGATAAGTTCGGGCGCAAGCGGGTCATCTATTTCGGCCTGCTGCTATTTGCTATCGGCAGCTTCGTTGCGGCCAGCGCGACCACCATCGAGACTATCATTCTTGGCCGGGTAATTCAGGGTGCCGGCGCGATTTCCGCTGCGGTGACCGCGTTGCTGGCCGATTCCACCCGTGAAGAGCACCGCACTCACGCCATGGCGATGATAGGCGGCACGATAGGCGTGACCTTTGCGGCTTCGCTGGTAATCGGACCTGCGCTGTACCAATACATCGGCATGCACGGTATCTTTGCGATGACCGGCGTCCTGTCGCTTACCGCCATCGCGGTAGTGAAATGGTATATCCCCAATCCGCTGGCCAGCCATTTTCACAGCGATGCCGAAGCCAGCCCCGCCAAACTTGGTGATGTATTGCGCAATAGCCAGTTGTTGCGCCTGAATTTCGGCATTTTCTCGCTGCATGCAGCACAAATGGCGATGTTCGTAGTCATTCCGTTCGCCTTGCGCAGCACCGGCAATCTCGATATCAACCACCATTGGGAAGTGTACCTGCCGGTGGTGACGATCGCTTTCATAGTGATGGTGCCGGCGATTATTTATGGCGAAAAGCGCGCCAAACTGAAGCAGGTGTTCGTCGCTGCGGTAGGATTGATGCTGATGGCGCAATTGGGCATGGCGGCAAGCATGCATCATTTCTGGGGCATCGTGGCCGCGCTGACCGCATATTTTATCGCCTTTAACATTCTGGAAGCGACGCTGCCATCGCTCATCTCCAAGATCGCGCCGGTCGGCGCCAAAGGTACCGCGATGGGTGTGTACAATACCTCCCAATCCATCGGCCTGTTCTTCGGCGGTGCGCTAGGCGGCTGGCTGTCGCAGAACTACGGGTTTCCTGCGGTATTCATGTTCAGCGCCAGCCTGATGACTATCTGGCTGCTTGCCGCTTCAGGCATGCGTCCGCCGCCTGCAGTCAAAACCCGCATGTTCCATCTGGGGGCAATTGCGGCTGACCAGGCGCTGCTGTTAAACACGCGGTTGCGTGATGTTGAAGGCGTATATGAGTCCGCCGTTGTTGCGGACGAGGGTATCGCCATACTGAAAGTTGCCCAGCAAGGCTGGGATGAAGCTGCTGCGACAAAATTGATAGAGGAGAGTAAACATGGCATCAGTAAATAAAGTGATTTTGATAGGTAATCTCGGCAAGGATCCTGAAATACGCTACATGCCGAGCGGCGATGCCATGGTGAACCTGACATTGGCGACTACCGATAACTGGAAAGATAAAAATGGCGAAAAGCAGGAGCGCACCGAATGGCATCGAGTAGTCATATTCGGCAAGCTGGCTGAAATCGCCGGTGAATACCTGAAAAAAGGTTCGCAGGTATATTTCGAAGGCAGCCTGAAAACACGCAAATGGACCAACAAGGAAGGTCAGGATCAGTACACTACCGAAATCGTCGCCGACAAGATGCAGATGCTCGGCGGACGCGGCGGGGCTTCTTCCGCCAGCATGGACAGCGGCAGCCAGTATGAGAGCCGCCCCAGCAAGCCAGGTGCACCGGCACAGAATGCCAGCCAGCCTAAATCCGGCGGCAACAGTTTCGATGACCTGGACGATGATATCCCGTTCTAAAGGGTATCTGCGACTAGTTCTGTAAAGTTTTAATTTTAAGCCCCTGTTTGCAGGGGCTTTTCTTCGCCTTGGTGTCGGCGTTGTTTACGCGGCGACCTGCATCGCAGACCATTGCTCTTTATATGCTTTGATGATCGACCGAATGCCGGCGGGGACAACAATGACAAACATGATCGTCCATATGGCGAGCAGCCCGTGCCAGTCATTGAAGATATGATAGATCGGCGTACCGAATACCATCATTGACCCGGCTGCACCGTAAAATCGGTAACCGGCCCATTGATTGTATTTGGCCACTTTTGCGTTCGGGTGGTGCGCTATCGACGCGTAAACGAAGATCGATGCAGCGATCCAGATCATCAGCAAAGGTGCGATCAGCACAGCGATGATGCTGCCGAAATTAAACATTTGTGCTGCACGGCATGAATCCTTGCCTGAAATAATCAATTTTTCATCCACGTACTTATCCTCCTTGCCTGGATTAAAAATGCAATAGGGCGATCATCCGGCTTGTTCTGCGCGGTTACTGATCCTGATAGAAATCCGCCATCAGGCGGATTGATTCACCCATTGAGCTTGCCCTGGCCAGCCACGGTTCCGCTAACTCGCTTGGTAAATGATCCTGTAAAGTGGCTTTGAACAGCGTGAGCCAATCGTCGACCAGTTCCGCGGTGATGCCCAACGGGACGTGCTTATCGGCAACCCGGTATTTATCCGGCCGGTAGGTAGGGCCGCCCAGGCTAATCCACCAGAAATGGGCGAGGTGTCGTTTATGTTCATCCCAGTCCTGAACGATACTGAATGGCCTGGACAAGGTGGGGTGTTGCTGCACGCGCCCGTAGAAGTCATCCACTATGGCAGCGATTTTTACGCTGCCGATGGCAGCATATAAGTCACGCTGCCGGTTTTTGCCAAGAATGCTATCAGTCATGTCCGCTATTCCTCATGCAAATCAATAGTCCCCCTCGTTCAGACGCGAAGGAAACCGTCAGGATGGTCTGCCGTGTCGGTTGAAGCAAACCCAATAAAATGTATTGTATATACATCTTTAAGGATGTCAAACGAAATTCATTCGATTGGCGCTAAGCCAGCAAATGTACATCCGGCAAAGTGCGAGTGATATATTGGCATGAAATATGGATTTTCCAGTGATGGCGAATAAAACAGGTGCCATAATAAATAAGGCCTGCCATCAAGTTGATGAATTGCGATTTGCAATACACCCCGGATTTGATGCAGCGATGCGTTATCTCTTTGCGGATATGGGCGATGATGGACAACAATGAATTTCCTTACGGTCTGACAGTCGCCGAGGTGGAATCCAGGCAATTGGCCGAGGGCTGCAATGAACTGGCGGTCGATCAGGAACATGGTTTGCGCAGGACTGTGCTGGAAGTCGTTCGCGAGCCCATGTTTCTTCTGCTGCTGGGGGCGGGATCGATTTATGCGCTGCTGGGCGATGTGCATGAAGCGCTGATACTGCTTGGTTTCGTGTTCGTCATCATGAGTGTTACCGTGTTGCAGCAGCGCCGCACCGAACAGGCGCTGGCTGCTTTGCGTGATCTGGCCAGTCCGCGGGCGCTGGTGATTCGGGAAGGCAAGCCGATGCGTATCGCCGGACGGGAAGTCGTGCGCGACGATGTGCTGGTGCTGAGTGAAGGGGACAGAGTGCCTGCGGACGCACTGATCCTTACTGCGCATGAGCTGGCAGTCGACGAATCGCTGCTGACCGGGGAGTCGGTGGCCGTGGTCAAGACTGTGGCAACGGCAAAGCCCGGCCCGGCCAATCGCGTCTATGCCGGTACGCTGCTGACCAGCGGTCAGGGGCTGGCGCGCGTCACCGCTATCGGCACGGCGACAGAGTTGGGTCAAATCGGCAAATCCCTGCAAACCATCACCACCGAATCTTCGCCATTGCAGCGCGAAATCGGCGCGCTGACCAAGCGCCTGGCAATCATCGGCATCGGTTTGTGCGCGCTAGTCACCGCGCTCTTCGTATTATTTCGCGGGGGCTGGCTGGATGGCCTGCTCGCCGGCATTACGCTGGCGATGGGTATATTGCCGCAGGAATTCCCGGTGATCCTGATCATATTTCTGGCGCTCGGCGCACGCCGGATAGCGCGACAGCGGGTATTGACCCAGCGCCCCAGCGCCTCAGCGCCATTGAAACGCTGGGGAAAACCACTGTGCTGTGCGTCGACAAGACCGGCACGCTGACCCGGAATTGCATGGCAGTAGCGGCGCTGGCGGTAGGGGAGTCATGGCTGGACGTTGCCCGGTTCGAGCAGGACAGCACCGCCGAGCTGCCCGGGCAGTTTCATGAATTGCTCGAATACGCGGTGCTCGCCAGCGAGATTGAGCCGCACGATCCCATGGAACAGGCATTCCACCGTTTGGCACGGGCCTATCTGGCGAATACCGAACATCTGCATGCCGATTGGGAGCTGGCACACGAATACGAGCTGACGCCGAAGATGCTGGCGATGTCGCATTTGTGGCGCATTCCCGCGCACGCCCATCACGCCGTGGCAACCAAAGGTGCGCCGGAGGCGATAGCCGATCTGTGCCATCTTGCAGAGGCTGCGCGTGCGCAGGTCCTGCAACAGGCAGCAGCCATGGCCGATCGCGGTCTCAGGGTATTGGGAATCGCCAAGGCCGTGCATGCAGGGGACGAATGGCCTGCGATCCAGCATGATTTCGATTTCGAGTTGCTCGGACTGGTCGGGCTGGCAGACCCATTGCGGGTGGAAGTGCCTGCAGCCGTCGAGGAATGCCGGCGGGCGGGCATCCGCGTGGTGATGATAACAGGCGATCATCCGCGTACTGCGCTGGCGATTGCGGGCAGCGCAGGTATCGACAATACGCGCATATTGACGGGTGTGGAGCTGCAACAGCGCACATCCGCCAGTCTGGTTGCGCAGATGGCTGACACTTGCGTATTCGCGCGGGTGACGCCGCAACAAAAGCTGGCTGTCGTCGAGGCTTTGAAAGCGCAGGGCGAGATCGTGGCGATGACCGGCGATGGGGTGAATGATGCACCGGCACTCAAATCAGCCCATATCGGCATTGCGATGGGCAAGCGCGGCACTGACGTGGCGCGCGAAGCAGCCGCGCTGGTGCTGCTGGATGACGATTTCGGCGCCATCGTCAAGGCTGTCACGCTGGGCCGGCGGATTTATGCCAACTTGCGTCAGGCCATGATTTACACCCTGGCTGTGCATGTACCGATTATCGGCCTGTCCATTTTACCGTTGCTGTTCGGCTGGCCACTGGTGCTGGCGCCGATACATATCGCCTTCCTCGAGCTGGTGATCGACCCTGCCTGTTCGATCGTGTTCGAAGAGGAAGCGACTGACGATGAAGTGATGCGCCGTCCGCCGCGCAAGCCGACAGAGCGCTTGCTGACCGGGCGTCAGATAGTGCTGAGCATGCTGCTGGGGGGGGCAGCACGCTTGTGGTGATATCGCTTTACTGGGCAGCCCTTGCTGCCGGAATCGATACGGCACAGGCGCGCACCATGACTTTCGTCGCACTGATAACCGCCAATGCCGTCCTGATATTGAGTAGCCGTTCGCTGCTGCCCGGGCCGTGGCGGGCGTTACGCGGCGGCAATCGGGCCACCTGCTGGGTGCTGGCCGGTACGCTGCTTGCACTGGTTGTTGTCACCTGGGTACCGGCTGTTGCACAGGTATTTGCTTTTGCGCCGCTCGCCTGGGGATATTGGCTGACCGCATTCGGCATCGGGGCCGCCTCGTTCATTGTGTTTGAAAGCGTGAAATGGCGGGGATCCAGGGGAATGCCGTAGTTGTTTGCGGATTTCAGGCGGATTGCCAATCTCGGATAAACAGTTCGAACTGGTCGGCAGGCAAGGCCTGGCTGAAATAATAGCCTTGCACTTCATCGCAGCCCTGTTCGCGCAGGAAGGCCAATTGTCCTGCGGTTTCCACACCTTCCGCGATGGTCTGGAAGCCCAGGCTCTGGGCCATGCTGATGATGGCGACGACGATAGCCTTGTCTTCCGGGTCGCTGCCGATGTCGCGTACAAAGGACTGATCGATCTTGAGTTTGTAGACCTTGAATTTCTTGAGATAGTTGAGCGAGGAATAGCCAGTGCCGAAATCGTCGATCGACATGCGTATTCCGCGGCTGTCCAGGTTGTCCATCACCGCAATGGCTGCCAGCGGATCGTCCATGGCAACTCCTTCCGTCAGCTCCAGTTCCAGATACTGCGGCGGCAGCGCCGCCTCTTTGAGTATGGCCGTGACCAGCTCAGGCAAGCGTGAGTGACGGAACTGGATCGCGGAAAGATTCACCGCAACCATCATCGGCGCGATGCCTGCATTCATCCATGCTTTTAGCTGGTGTGTGGCGGTGCGCAATACCCACTCTCCGATTTGATAGATCTGGCCGCTGTCTTCTGCGATAGGGATGAATTCGGCGGGTGAAATCACGCCCAGTTCCGGATGATGCCAGCGCACCAGCGCTTCCGCACCAATAATCCGATTATCCTGCATGGATATTTGCGGCTGGTAATAAACTTTCAGCTGATTGCGCTCGAGCGCCCGGCGCAGCGCATTTTCCAGCGTCAGGGCGCGGGCCGAGCGTACCTGCATTTCGTTGGTAAAGTAGCAATGGCCGTTGCGACCGGCCTGTTTGGCGCGATACATCGCGACATCGGCTGCTTTGATCAGCGTATCGAAATCTGCGCCGTCTTCCGGGTACATGGCGATGCCGATGGATGAGGTAATGGTCAACTCGTGGCTGCCAAGATGGTAGGGCTGAGCAACCAGCGGGAGCAGCTTTTCCGCTACATTGGCAGCTTCACCGACACCGGTGTCGGGCAGGACGAAAATGAATTCGTCACCCCCCAAACGGGAAACGGTGTCTTCGTCGCGCATCACTGATTGCAGGCGGCGGGTTAGTGCGATCAGCAACTCATCGCCGATGCGGTGCCCCAGGTTATCGTTGATATTCTTGAAGTGATCGAGGTCGAGGAACAATACTGCCAGCGACGTACCGGTTCGTTGTGCGGCGCTGATTGCCTCGTGGGCACGCTTATCAAGCAACAGGCGGTTCGGCAGGTTGGTAAGCGGGTCGAAATGCGCGAGCTGGTGAATATGCGCTTCGGCCTGCTTGCGTTCGATTGCGATGGCGATGAAGTGCGCGGCCATTTCGATCAGCTGGATATCATGCTGACTGGGCAGGGCGGTGGTGTGATGATAGATCGCAAAAGTGCCCAGCACCTTATTATCCGCAGAGATAATGGGTTCCGACCAGCACGCATGCAGATCGGCTCGCTCTGCGATGGACTTATACTGTTCCCAGTAAGGATGGTGCGCAATATCTTCGATGATGGTGCGTTTGCCGGTGTAGGCGGCATTGCCGCAGGAGCCTATACCAGGCCCGATCTGTGTGCCTTCGATCGCTGCATTATAGAAATCGGGCAGGCTGGGGGCGGCGCCAATGTGCAGATGCTGTTTGTCTTCATCTAGCAGCAGGATGCTGCACAGGGTATCGGGTTTCAGGTTTTCCAGTCTCAGGGCGATTTTTTCCAGGATGAGCTTGAGCGGTGCATCGCTGGTGATATGTTCCAGCATGAAATTGCGTTGGATTTCCATGTGTTGTGCATGATGTTGTTCAGCCAGGCTAACAAATCCGGCAAGCGCATAATCAACATCCATGACCATTTCGATGAGCAGGCTTTGCGCTGCCGCATCAAAGGCGCCGGTTTTATCGCTATACATGGTTAGAGCGCCGATTGCTTTGCCGTTGCGGTGCAGAGGCAAGGCTGCCGAAGCCCCCCAGCCGTAATGCGTGCCCAGTTCATGCCAGGGTGCAGTGTGCGGGTCATGCTGAAAGTCCTGACACCAGAATGGCTTGTCGTCGCGTATTGCGGTGCCTGTCGGGCCGCGTCCATTGGGGTTGTCATGGGCTATCGTAATGTTGACATTTTCCAGATAATTGATGCCTTCGCCGTGGCTGGCAGCCACTTCAACCTGTTTGCTTGCATCATTCACCAGCCCTATCCAGGCCATTTTCATGCCGCCGAATTGCACTGCGACACGGCAGATTTGCGGAAATAGTTCAGCCTCGCTGGTGCTGCGGATGATGGTCTGGTTGCATTGGCTCAGGGCGGCATAGAGTTTGCTCAGGCGCAGTATTTTTGCTTCGGCTGTATTGCGCTCATGATTTAACCTGTTCAATTTGAGTTGCGTTGCTGCCAGCCAGCCCAGTATGCTGTTTTTCATGCCTGGCGCGATGGGGATGTGAGTAGAAAAATCGCCGTTTCCTAGGCGGTTGATATGCGCATAGAGCGTATCAACCGGGCTACCCAGTATTTGATGCAAGGCTCGATAAGTGCGCCATAGCATGTACAGCAAGACGATGCCTAACAGAATGAATATCACGCGTAACAGGGTGGCCGTGTTTCTGGTGTTTTGTACGGTTGCCAGTGTGCGTTGTTCCATCATTTGCTGAAATTCATTGATGGGACCCATGATGCCTGCCTTGGCTTGATAATATTGTGTACTCTGCAGTAATTTCAGCGCGTCTATATGAATGGTTCCGACAGGCTGCTTATCCGTATCTACCAGCTTCATTGCGGCGAATTCGGTACGAGTCAGCGCATTGGAATTCGTCTTGGCTTGCGCCAGCCTGTCAAATTCTGCATCGGTAAAACCCGCCTGCCGCATTAAATCCAGCAAGGCGATTTTCCGGTGGCTGCCGGGGCGCGGTCGCTGATTGTCGAGCGGCACCAGATCCCGGTAGATGTTCTCGTATGCGACCGGCCTTGCCAATTTGCCGTTACGAATATCGAGAATTTCCTGATAGCGCTGCTTGTAAACCGGTTCGCCGGTGACCGCATAGGCACGCGCCATGCGTGTGAGGTCGTCGGAAGACTGGCGCAGTTCGTCGGCCAGCAGGTAGGATTGCAGGCGCAATTCATTAGCACGGTCAATCCGTTTTTCAGCCTTTACATAGATTGTGAAAGTGACGGCAAGCAGCAGGTACATGCCTAGCGTTAACCATATATAACGGGAAAAAGGTGATGTGCGGAATGATGAAATCATGGCGAGACTATAGCATTATGCGTTATGGCTGTGTCGTCGTCCCACGTCGTTTTTGGTGACAAACTCCCTTATCCTGCGGTACTGCGCAGGGTTTCCCTCAGGTGCTAACCGGTATCGTCGTTCAGTTGCCGAGCATGAACCAGACGCCGGTTGCCGCTACCGTGGTACCGGATAACTGCAGCCACGGCAGTGCGCCATGTTTCATGTACTTGCCCAGCGCGATGCCGGTACCATGCAGAGCGGCGGTGGCCGCCATGAATCCCAGTGCGTAACCTGCCGGTGAAGCGGCCAGTGGTATTTCGGAGCCGTGCGCATACCCATGAAACAGCGCGAAAAGGCCTGCCAGTGTTGTCCCCGCTGCAATTGGCAGGCGCGCGGAAAATGCCACGAGCAAACCCAGTGCCAGCAAGGATGTCGCGATGCCGGTTTCGACCATGGGCAGTTGCATTCCTGCCAGAGCCAGCATGCCGCCCAGTGACATCATGCCGACAAATACCAGCGGTATCGCCCATAATGCCCGTCCGCCCAGCTGCGTGGCCCACATGCCGACGGCGAGCATGGCCAGCAGGTGATCGAGGCCGGTGAACGGATGGGCTACCCCGGCTTCAAATCCGGCGCCATGCATGCCGAGCAGATGCGCGGAGGCGGGCGCTGAAATCAGCGCAAGACTAATGGCCAGTACTGCTGAATTACGGTTATGCATGGTGATACTCCTATCGGACTTTAACCTTGATGAGTTCTTCGCCTGCCGGGTCGGTGACGTGTACCGCGCAGGCGATGCATGGATCGAAACTGTGGATGGTGCGCAGTATCTCTATGGGTTGCTTGGGGTCATGCAGCTGATGGCCTTTAAGCGCGGCTTCGTAGGGGCCTTCCTGACCTGCCGAGTCGCGCGGGCCGGCATTCCAGGTGCTGGGGACGACAGCCTGATAGTTGTCGATCTTGCCGTCCTTGATCACGATCCAGTGCGCCAGCGCGCCGCGTGGCGCTTCCATGTAGCCCACGCCCTTGGCGGTAGAAGGCCATTGCGATGGCTCCCACATCTTCTCATTAAAGGTTCTGACGTCGCCGGCCTTGATGTTGGCGATCAGGTTGTCGTACCAGGTCTGCATCGCATCGACAATGATCTTGGTTTCCAGGGTGCGCGCTGCGGTGCGACCTAATGTCGAGTAAAGCGCGGTAACCGGCAGGTCGAGTTTTTTCAGCGTCATGCCCACCAGTTCCTTGGTCTGTTCGTGGCCTTTTGCATATAACATCAGCACCCGTGCCAGCGGCCCGACTTCTACCGCATGGCCTTTCCAGCGTGGCGATTTGAGCCATGAGTAGGACTGGTCCACGTCCAGCTGGGCATAAGGCGGTTTGGGCCCCGTGTAGTTCAGCTCGGTTTCGCCGACGTAAGGATGCAGCCCCTTGTTTTTGCCGTCCTTGTAGTCGTACCAGGAGTGCGCGACGTATTCCTGGATCTGGTCGTCGGCATTGAGGTCGACAGCGTGGATGGTGGAGAGATCGCGGTTGAGGATGACGCCGGACGGGATCAGGAAGCTGCCGGGGTCGGACATGCCTTTTTCCGGGAAGTCGCCGTAGGTCATGAAGTTGCCGACACCTTCACCCTGCTTGAACCAGTCCTTGTAGAAACCGGCGATGGCCAGGGTGTCCGGCACATACACCTGATCGACGAAATCGCGCATCTGGTGGATGATGTCCTGCACTTTCTGCAGGCCGACGATGTTCAGCGAGGTAGCGCCCGAGCTGGCGCCCTGGTCTTCATGGCCGGGATGGATGCTGATCGCACAGGGCACGCCGCCGACGACAAAGTTGGGATGCGGATTCTTGCCGCCGAAGATAGTGTGCAACTGCGCCACATTGCGTTGCCAGGACAGCGCTTCCAGATAGTGGGCGACGGCCATCAGATTGGCTTCGGGCGGCAATTTGTAAGCAGGGTGGCCCCAGTAGCCGTTGGCGAAGATGCCCAGCTGGCCGCCTTCGACGAAGCCCTTGAGCTTTTTCTGCACGTCGGAAAAATAGCCGGGTGACGATTTGGCATAACCGGAAATGCTCTGCGCCAGTTCGGAAGTGGCTTTGGGATCGGCCTTGAGCGCGGAGACGACATCCACCCAGTCCAGCGCGTGCAGGTGATAGAAGTGCATGACATGGTCATGGACGAACTGCGCCGCGATCATCAGGTTGCGGATCAGCTGCGCGTTGGCCGGGATCTCGTATTTCAGCGCATCTTCCACCGCACGCACCGAGGCGATGCCGTGCACCAGCGTGCACACGCCGCAGATGCGCTGGGCGAAAGCCCAGGCATCGCGCGGGTCGCGGCCGCGCAGGATGATCTCGATACCGCGCACCATGGTGCCGGCACTGGAAGCACGGGTAATCATGCCATCGGCATCGGTTTCCGCCTCGATACGCAGATGGCCTTCGATACGGGTAATCGGGTCGATGATGACCCGGTTGACAGGTGCGTTCATTTATCCTCCAGATTGTCAGCGACCAGCTCCAGCAGGCTGAGCATGGTTTTGTCCCAGTGAAAGTGATCCTGGCCATCATCAAATGTCTGCCGGCAGTTGGAGCAGCTGGACACCAGCATCTCCGCACCGGTGTCATCCACCTGTTTCATTTTGATCTGGAATGCCTGATAACGGATAGGGTCGGCGCGGTGGATGGTGACCACGCCGCCACCGCCGCCGCAGCACCAGTTCAGGCCCTTGGTGTCGTGCATTTCGATGAGCTCAGCACCGAGGCCGTCGATGACCTCGCGCGGCGCCTCGATGGCACCGCCGCGCCGCGATACCTGGCATGGGTCGTGAAAGGTCAGCGTCTTGCCCAGCGGCTTGATTTTGAGCGCGCCGTTTTTGGTATTCTCGGCCAGAAATTCGGATATGTGCAGCACCCGGAATGGTAACGGTTTGCCGTAAATATTTGCGCCCTGCCAGCGCATCGCACCGTAGGCGTGGCCGCATTCGGGCAGTATCAGCAGTTTCGCACCGGCGGCGATGGTGGCGTCGATGAGCTTCATGCTCATGTCTTTTTGCCAGGCACTGTTGCCGGAGAGCATGCCGAAGTTGGTGGCTTCATAGCCATCGGTGCGGAATGTCCAGTTGAGCCCGAGGTGGTTGAGTATTTTCGCCGTGGCGACGATGGATTCCGGGTATTTCATGATTTCGATGGATGACATCGCGGCGATGACATCGGCCTGCGGCTTGTCGACGAAGATTTCGACCTCATTATCATCGGCCAGCCATTCGCAGCGTTCCTTGAACACCTTGGGCGTCGCGCCGAGCGGGCTGCCTTCGCGTTTGGCACGCTCCGCTACCGCCCACAGTTCATGCGGCACCAGTCCGGCCTGGTTCATGCCGTGACGCGCCAGCCCGACCAGCGATGCAATGTCGATACCCATCGGGCAGATCAGGGTGCAGCGTCCGCATAGGGTGCAACTGTCGTAGAGCAGCTCCTGCCATTCTTCCAGCTGTTCCACGGTGACTTTTTTCTTCAGGTTGAGCGCGCGGTAGATCGCGGCGAACGGCCCGGCTTCGCGCTTGTAGGCTTGCTTGAATGGTTCCAGTTTCCAGATCGGCGTGTATTTCGGGTCTTCGGTGGCCACGTAAAAGTGACAGGCTTCGGCACACATGCCGCAATGGATGCAGGATTCCATATAGGTGGCTGCGACAGCACCGAAATCCTTGACGAAATGACGCATCGCCGTTTCCACTCGCTGTGCGTCCGGCATGTCGCCCTGCTTGTCGTAACGCAGCTCGGGGTTTTTCACCGAAAAACGCGGCTGATCGAGTTCGAGTGGGTATGTGCTGTCAATATCCGCGGTGCTCATATCGATGCTCCCTTGCGTTCAAATAAGGCGCCGGTGCTGCCGCGCGACACGAAGACCAGCGCTGCATGCATGAGCTTGCCGAAAGGAAACCAGATCAGTAACACAGCGACCGACAGGATATGGATAGCCAGCAGCGTCTCGTAGCGTGCCCCCAGATGGGCCACCGCCAGCATGCCGGTAGCGACCGGGGTGAAGGTGACCAGCCAGCTGAAATAGTCGTCGAAATTGGACAGTAGCCGCAGCACCGGATGACTGAGGCGCCGCCCGAGCACGACGATGAGCGCGGCGATGGTGATAGCGCCGCTCAGGTAAACGACGGCATTGGGCAGGCCGGGCCAATCCAGCCCGGTGAGTCCCTTGAAAAACAGGATGTGGGGCGCGAAACCGAACACCACGATTGCCAGCCCGATATGGAAAATATAGCCCACGGCCTGACCGAAAATGGTACGTTGCCTGAACTCGCGGCGCGGCCAGGAACGGGTGATGATCAGTTTGACAGCACCCGGCCAGCTGCTGGCATGACGCGGTTCCGAGTAATCAGGGCGGCGTTTGAGCAACAGGATGCCGAGCAGGCGCCAGGCCATGCCAAAAGCAAAAATCGCAAAGGCCCAGGTCAGTGCCGGGCCACGGGCAAATTGCAGCAAGTCCATGTAAGAGCCTCTTTCAATAGGTTTCATACCTCGCGTTGAGTCAGGCTAGCGATGGATGCAAGGCGTGCGGCGCAGTGAATGGCAGTTCCATTCACAAGCCGGACAACGCTGCAGACGCGCTTGTCTGACTCAACCCGGAGGGCCTGTACTCTGTGGAGCGCATTACTGCGTTACTCGTCGCTTGTTTGGAATGCCAAACTGCGCAACTCGCGCCTTGTACTGCACTCCACAGAGTACAGGCGCGAGGTATGAAGCCTATTGAAAGCGGCTCTAATTCTCCTTGCTGATGTCGGCCTGGTGTTTGCGCGATATCACGGCGGCTGCCGCGCCTGCTGCGATACCGCCGATTGCGGCGGCAGCGATGACCCGGTTATTGGTTGCCAGCGGCATCGGTAAAGGCTTGTAGAAGCTGCCTTTGTCCCAGAAATTTGGTTCGGAGCAGCCCAGGCAGCCATGGCCGGACTCGATCGGGAAGCTGACGCCGCCGTTCCACTTTATCGTGGCGCAGGCATTGTAAGTGGTCGGGCCCTTGCAGCCGAGTTCATACAGGCACCAGCCATTGCGCGCGCCTTCGTCGTCAAAGGTCTTGGCGAACTTGCCCTGATCGTAGAATGGCCGCCGGTAGCAGCGGTCGTGGATGGTGTCGGCAAAGAACACTTTGGGTCGGTTGAGATGATCCAGTTCTGGCAGTTTGCCGTAGGTGACGAAATACGCCAGCACGCCGGCAATAACTGACGGGATGGGCGGACAGCCCGGCACATTCATGATTGGCTTGTCCTTGATGATGTCTGATACCGACACTGCGCCGGTGGGATTGGGGTTGGCATGGGGAATGCCGCCGTATGCAGAACAGGTACCCACAGCGACGATGGCCGCTGCGCCTTTGGCCGTTTCGACCAGCATGTCGTGGTTGGAAATGCCCGCCACCGTGGAATACACGCCGCCGTCCCTGGTCGGAATGGAGCCATCGACGATGAGCACGTATTTGCCCCAGGATGACTTCATCGTCTGTTCGCGCGCCGATTCTGCCGCTGTGCCCGAGGCGGCTTGCAGGGTGTGCTGATAATCCAGCGAGATCATCTCGAATATCATCTGTTCCAGCGTCGGATCGAAGGAGCGGGTCAGCGATTCGACGCAGCCGGTACATTCCTGAAACGACAGCCAGATCACCGACTGGCGCTGCGCACGTTTAAGCGCATCGGCCATCGCATAAGCGGCGCTGGGGGGCAGCGCCATCAGCGAGGCCATGGCCGTGCAGAATTTGAGAAAGGAACGACGGCTGATGCCGGAACGCGCCAGACCTGCGCCCAGAGTGTCGAATTCGTCCATTGCTACTCCCCTTGAATGCTATTCAGCTTGCGTTAACAGATCGCGCAGACGGACTAGCCCGTCGCGTATGTCTTCTTCCGGCGCTTTCAGTATTTCGGGAACTGCAGTGATTTCCAGGAGGTCGGCAACGATATCGCCTTCCGCATTGTAATAAGTCAGCCACCATACGCCGGGATAAAGCGTTTCACGTACCTCGGTATTGCCGATCACATTGATCTGCGCATGCACTTCGCCTTCGGCCAGCGTGCTGCGCAGCAATTCATAATCGGTCGGGGTCAGCGGCAGGCTATGCAGGTCGATTGCGCCCATCTCGCCGGAGGTCGTGTAGGTTTCCAGCAGCGCGACGATTTCATGCAGGATGGCGTCGGCATTGCCGGACAGGCCATCCTCCCCGGCAGGCAGCGGGTTGACCACTTTGACGCCGATATCGTTCAGGCCGCTCATGTGCGCCACGCTGCAATCAGGTCGAGGGTAAGGTTACAGGCTTGCGGAATGGCCTGCGCGACGGCTGCGGTGGGTGCATCGCCCCAATCCACGATGTCAGGCTGAATGCCGATCAGCGCACGCCGTTCCGGCAGGTGTCCGGCAAGATGCGCGACCGCCATCAGATCGAGCAGGCCGACTTCATGCACGCTGCGCTTGCGGTTGACGCCAAGGAAACTGTCCATGTCTGCGCCGACAAAAGCGCGTACCGTACCGGGAGCGCTGTCGAGCTCGGCAGCGTCGATGACAATGAGCTGGGTGGCGTCTTCGACATCGCCGGCAAGGGAAAAGCTGAGGGTGCCGCCATCCATGAATTCGACGTCGGCCAGGTCGGGATGATTCTGTGCGAGTGCGCGTATCGTGTGGACGCCCACGCCTTCGTCGCAGAGCAGGGTGTTGCCTATACCGAGCACCAGAGTAGTCATTGAAGTTATATCAGGTACGAGACTGTTTTAATACTAGCACGCCAAATTCAAATAACAACCAACTGAATTGGTAGGGTATTTTGGCCCGCCTGGTTGTAGTGGCGGAATTCCAATCCGGGTTTATACTATGCTGAACTAAGCGAGGTGCATCATGTGTCTAGCCATACCCATGCAAATAACCGCGATCGATGGTTTTGTTGCGCAAGCCGCTGCCAAGGGGGTGGCGCGCGAGGTCAGCCTGTTCCTGTTGCAGGATGAAATGCCTGCTGTAGGCGATTACGTGATGGTGCATGTGGGATACGCCATTCAGACCATGAGTGCTGCAGAGGCGCAGAGCGCATGGGAACTTTACGACGAAATGCTGGCGCTCGAGCCGGTTATCCACCGTGCATGAACTGGCAGTATGTCAGGCGCTGGTGGCTCAGTCGATCGACATAGCCCAGCAGCACGCGGCGCTCGGCGTTGCGGTAATCCGCCTGCATATCGGCCCGCTCTCGGGCGTGGAACCGGCGTTATTGCAGAGCGCTTTCCCGCTGGCAGCGGCGGGAACGCTGGCTGCGGCAGCGCAGCTGGTGATTACGCCGCAGCCGGTGCGGGTGCGCTGCAAGACGTGCGGCGCCGATAGTGAGGCGACGCCCAACCGCTTGCTGTGCGGGGTATGCGGGGATTACCATACCCAACTGGTCAGCGGCGACGAAATGCTGCTGGTCAATCTGGAATTGATCACATAACCAATCTCGTATAAGGATTTGCCATGTGCGATAGTTGCGGCTGCAACGTGACATCCGGTAACCGGCATCTGGCATACAAGCCGGTGAAGGCCGGTACCAGCGCGGTTTCCGTGTTGAAAAAGCTGCTGGCGCACAATGACGATCAGGCCGCGCACAATCGTGCGCACTTCGATGCCCGCGGCATCCTCACCATCAACCTGATGTCCTCCCCCGGCTCCGGCAAGACGGCCTTGCTGGAAGCGACCATCGATGCGCTCAAGGATGAATTTGGCCTGGCGGTGATCGAAGGCGATCTGGAAACGGAAAACGATGCCGCGCGCATCCGCGCCCGCGGCGTGCCGGCGCACCAGATCACCACCGGCAGCGCCTGCCATCTCGATGCGCACATGGTGCACGAGGCACTGCATCAGCTCGATCTCTCCGGAGTGGATATCCTGTTTGTCGAGAACGTCGGCAATCTGGTGTGTCCGGCAAGCTTCGATCTGGGGCAGCATCGCAATGTCACGCTGCTGTCAGTGACAGAAGGCGATGACAAGCCCGCCAAATACCCGGTCATGTTCCGCGCCGCCGATGCGGTGGTGCTGAGCAAGGTCGACCTGTTGCCGGTGCTGGACGATTTCGATCCTGCGCGGGCTGAGCTGTGTTTGCGCCAGCTGGCGAGTACGGTGCCGCTGCTGCCGGTGTCGGCCCGCAAGGGGCAGGGTATGACCGCCTGGTACGATTGGCTGCGCAGCGAGCTTGCCGCCCAGCGTGCGCGGGTAGCACTCGGAAAAACCGCCAAACCCTTTATCCAGCTTGACGGCGCCAGCCTTCACGCTCACGCCGAGGTCAGTGTATGAGCCACGACGCCGCTTACTGGTTGCAGAAAATCCGTGCGCTGGATTTGCCGGCGCGCGTCAAGATCATGAACGTGTGCGGCGGTCACGAGCGCTCGATCACGCTGGCCGGATTGCGCGGTGCTTTGCCGGACAATATTGAGCTGATCCCCGGCCCCGGCTGCCCGGTATGCGTGTGTCCGGAAGAGGACGTATACCAGGCGATACAGCTGGCTCTGAACGAAAAAATCATTCTGGTCGCGTTTGGCGACATGCTGCGGGTGCCGGTCAACGTACCCAGGAACGAGCCGCGTTCGCTGGATGCGGCGCGTGCGGCGGGCGCGGATATCCGTCCGATCGCCAGCCCTACCGAGGCGGTGCAGATAGCGCGCGATAACCCGGACATCGCGGTGGTGTTTTTCGCCGCCGGTTTCGAGACCACCACTGCGCCGGTGGCGGCGATGCTGGCCGCCGGCGTGCCATCGAATCTGTCGGTATTGTTGTCCGGGCGCCTTACCTGGCCCGCCGTGGCCATGTTGCTGGAGGCGGGCAAGCCGGGTTTCGATGCGCTCATTGCGCCCGGGCATGTGGCCACGGTCATGGGGCCGGAAGAATGGGATTTCGTCACTGCCAGGCACGGTCTGCCCGCCGCCGTGGCCGGATTCACGCCGGAATCGCTGCTGGCGGCGACCTATTCGGTATTGCGCCAATTACAGGGCGAACGGCCTTTTCTCGATAACTGCTATCCGCAACTTGTGCGTCCCGGCGGCAATGTCAGCGCGCGGCGACAGCTGGCGCAGACCATGGATGTGGTCGATGCCAACTGGCGCGGCGTGGGCGTGATTGCCGCTTCCGGTTTCGGTATCAAGCCGGCGCTGGCAGCGCATAATGCCAGATTGCGTTTTCCGGCTTACGACGACCCTGCACGCAAACGCGCCGGGGAAATGCCGCCGGGCTGCGATTGCGCCAAGGTCGTATTGGGCAGGATATACCCCGATCAGTGCCGTCTGTACGGCCGTGCCTGTACCCCGCGCTCGCCGGTGGGGCCGTGCATGGTGTCCGATGAAGGCGCGTGCCGTATCTGGTGGGCCAGCGGCATCCGGGAGGCAAAAGTCGCTTGAATCCTCTGCTTGCGATGCATTTTGTGGTGTCGGGCCGGGTGCAGGGCGTGGGATTCCGGCCTTTTGTATATCGTCTGGCTCAGCGTTTCGAGCTGAGCGGCTGGGTACAGAACCGGTTGGGGCTGGTGGAAATCGAGGTCGAAGGCAGCCCGCAACATCTGGCGGCTTTTGCTACGGCGTTGGTGGACGAAGCGCCGCCGCTGGCGCAGCCGCAGATACTCGGGCAGATGCAAACATCGGTCACCGGTGCCAGCGGTTTCGCCATCCGTCCCAGTGTCAGCGACGCGCGGCCCGATATTCATGTGCCGCCGGATTACTTCATTTGTGACGATTGTCTGGGCGAACTGTTCGACCCGCATGACCGCCGTTACCGTTACCCGTTCATCAACTGCACCCAGTGCGGCCCGCGCTATACGCTGATCGAAGCCTTGCCTTATGATCGCGCCGCGACCAGCATGCGCGATTTCGCACTGTGCCCGGCGTGCCGCGCCGAATATGACAACCCGCTGAACCGGCGTTTTCATGCCGAGCCGATAGCCTGCCCGCAGTGCGGTCCGCAATTATTGTTCAGGAACGACAGGCTGACGCTGGCCGGTGAAGGCGTATTGGCAGCTGCGGTCGCGGCGTTGCGTGTCGGCCAGATCGTGGCGGTGAAAGGCGTGGGCGGCTATCACCTGCTGTGCGATGCGCGTTCCGTTATTGCGGTATCGCGATTGCGTGAGCGCAAGGCGCGGCCGCACAAGCCGCTGGCGGTGATGTTCCCCAATCTGGCGAGCGTGCGGCATGCCGCTGAGATGACGGACGACGAAGCGGCTTTTCTGTCAAGTCCGCTGCGTCCGGTATTGCTGCTCCGACAGCGTGCCGATAGTCCGCTGTGCGTGCAAGTTGCGCCGGGACTGACGGAAATCGGTGTCCTGTTGCCGTATAGCCCGCTGCATCATTTGCTGCTGGCCGATTTCGCCGCGCCACTGGTGGCGACTTCCGCTAATATCAGCGGCGAACCGGTACTGACCGATAATGCCGAAGTGGAAGCCCGCCTCGCTGGAGTGGCCGATGCCTTTTTGCATCACGACCGGCCCATCGTGCGTCCCGCCGACGACCCGGTATTTCGTTTCAGCGCAGGCGCGCCGCGGCCACTGCGATTGGGACGCGGCTGCGCCCCCGTGGAGCTGAGCTTGCCGTTTGCGCTGGAGACGCCGCTGCTGGCCGTCGGCGGGCATACCAAAAACACCATCGCACTGGCCTGGGAGCGGCGCGTGGTGATTTCGCCGCACATCGGCGATCTGGGCTCGCAGCGGGCGATGGCGGTGTTCGAACAGGTCATTGCAGATTTGCAGAAGCTGTACAACGTCATGGCCAGTCGCGTGGTGTGCGATGCGCACAGCGGTTATGCCAGCAGCCGCTGGGCGCGTGCCAGCGGCCTGGCGCTGAACACGGTATTCCATCATCATGCCCATGCATCGGCATTGGCCGGGGAATATCCGGATATCAGCGATTGGCTGGTATTCACCTGGGACGGTGTGGGTTATGGCGAGGACGGCACGATGTGGGGCGGCGAAGCGTTGCTGGGCAAGCCCGGTAACTGGATGCGGGCAGCCAGCATGCGGCCGTTTTATCTGCCCGGCGGTGATGCGGTCGGACGCGAGCCATGGCGCGCTGCGGCAGCATTGGCATGGGAGACCGGCATAACCTGGCCGGATCTGCCCGCGAACAGCGAGCTGGTGCATACGGTTTGGCAGCGGCGCATGAATACGCAGCAGACTTCCGCGGTCGGACGTCTGTTCGATGCCGCTGCGGCGTTTACGGGACTGCTCAGCCATGCGAGTTACGAGGGGCAGGGGCCGATGTGGCTGGAGGCCATGTGCAGCAACAGCGCGGAAGATGCCATCGCATTGCCGCTGAATCGCGATGAGGAGGGCGTATGGCGCAGCGACTGGGCGCCGCTGGTGACGATGCTGACGGACGCCATGCTGAGCGCGCGCCGGCGGGCGGAGATATTCCATAACAGCCTCGCCCATGCGCTGCTGGCGCAGGTACGAGCGGTGCAGAGCACCCATTCGGTGCAATGCATCGGGCTGGCGGGCGGCGTGTTCCAGAATCGCCGGCTGACCGGGCTGGTTATTGATTTACTTACCGCGGCTGGCTTGCAGGTTCGATTGGCGCAACAGGTGCCCGTCAATGACGGCGGTATCAGCTTCGGCCAGATTGTGGAAATGGGGCATCGACATGACTGAAACGTATATCACGCTGGCACACGGCAATGGCGGCCGCTATATGCGCGAGCTGATCGAGGAGGTCTTTGCCCGCCATCTCGGTAACCCGCTGCTGGATGTCAATGCCGATGCGGCGCGATTGCCGTGGGATGCGGGCGAACTGATGTTTACCACCGACGGCTTTACGGTTCAGCCGCTGGAGTTTCCCGGCGGTGATATCGGCAGTCTGGCGGTGCATGGCACCGTCAACGATCTGGCAGTAGCGGGTGCGATACCGCGTTATCTATCGCTGAATGCGTTCATCGAGGAAGGTATGCCGCTGGCCCGGCTGGATCGCATCGTCGCCAGTCTGGCATGCGCTGCGAAGGCGGCGGGCGTAGCAGTAGCGGCGGGCGATACCAAAGTGGTGCGGCGCGGCGAGGGCGGCGGGCTGTATCTGGCGACGGCCGGCATCGGCGTGCGCGTACCGGGCATCGAACTCGGCATGCAGACTATCCAGCCGGGCGATGCGATCCTGGTGTCCGGGCCGGTAGGCGATCACGGTATCGCAGTGATGCTGGCGCGTGAGCAGTTCGGACTCAAGGGCGAGCTGGCCTCGGACAGTGCGAGCGTGTTGCCATTGACCAAAGCGTTGCTGGGCCTGCCGGGGCTGCGCTTCATGCGCGACCCGACGCGTGGCGGTCTGGCTACCGTCGCGCATGAAATCAGTCGCGCCACCGGGCTGCAGGCCAGTCTGCAGCAGGCCGACATCCCGGTGCGCGAGCAGGTGCAAGCAGTCTGTGAAATTCTGGGTTACGATCCCTATTATCTGGCCTGCGAAGGCCGGGTAGTGGCGATAGTGGCAGCAGCCGATGCGGCGCTGGCACTGGCTGCATGGCAGGCGTTGCCTGAGGGGCAGGATGCGGCGCTGATCGGTCACATGCAAGCGGGGCGGCCACAGGTGGTGCTGCATACGCCGCTGGGCGGTACGCGCATGCTGGACGAGCTCGAAGACGATCCCTTGCCGCGAATCTGTTAACAAGTATCCATAACAACGATAAAAATCAGGCAGATAGGATAGCTTTGCAGATTAATCGAGTTATGTGCGGCAGCATACAGAACAAATCAATTTATAAGCGGATGATGAATGCTCGAGGCCTTCCAGGCAGTTTTTGGTTACTGCGCTTCGATTCTTAAAACCGTAATTTATCAGGAGGTGGATAATGATTAATATACGACGTGCTTTACTTAAATTCATACTCGTCACCGCTACAACATTATCTCTGGGTGCAATTAGCAGTCAGGTGTATGCGGCAACCGCAGAAGATCTGAATCGGGATGCTGCCCAAGCCCTGCAAATCCTGTATAAGAGCAACCCGCTCGCAGAGGATATTTCGAAAAAGGCCAAAGCGGTGCTGGTTTTCCCCAACATAGTTAAAGCCGGGCTGGTATTCGGCGGAAGCTATGGCGAGGGGGTGCTGTTCAAGGGTTCGCGAGTCGACGGTTACTATAATTCGGTTTCGGCATCATGGGGTTTGCAGGCAGGTGCCCAGTCATACGGCTATGCGGTCTTTCTCATGAACGACAAAGCGGTGAAATATCTCGCGAAAACCAAAGGCTGGGAAATCGGCGTGGGGCCGACGGTGGTCGTGGTGAATGAAGGTATCGCCAAGAATCTGTCAACGTCGACATTGAAAGACGATGCTTACGCCTTTATCTTCGATCAGCAGGGATTGATGGCCAGCCTCAGTATCGAAGGTACCAAAATTTCCCATATCAAGCGTTAATACCGGAACGGCCCCTGAAACCCGGCTTGAAATAAGCCGTCAGGGGCCGTTTTTGTCCTGCATCTACCGCTTGATAATGCCTGGTCCGGTTATGACTGAGGTGTGTATTCCGTCACCCATGCCTTGAGTTTCTGCTTTACTTCGGCTTCACTGATGATGCTGTCCTGAGTGAGCCATTCCACTGCAAGGGCCAGCCAGGCATCGTCCACCAGACGGGCCTGAGCGATACGCAGTTTGGGATGCGGGGTAGGCAGGGTGTGTTCGTCGTCGGCGAGCAATTCTTCATACAGCTTTTCGCCCGGGCGCAAGCCGGAATAGACGATTTTGATGTCGTTCTCGCTGAATCCGGAGAGGCGGATCATGTCGCGGGCGAGGTCGGCGATTTTCACCGGCTCGCCCATATCCAGTACGAAAATTTCGCCGCCGTCACCCATCAGGCCGGCTTGCAGCACCAGCTGGCAGGCTTCGGGGATGGACATGAAGTAGCGGGTGATATCCGGATGGGTGACCGTAATTGGTCCGCCGTGGGCAATCTGTTCCTGGAATTTCGGAATGACGCTGCCGGAACTGCCGAGTACATTGCCGAAGCGCACCGCAACGAAGCGCGTGCGCGGGGTGTCTGCGGGCGTTGCATGCAGGCTCTGGCACACCATTTCTGCCAGACGTTTCGATGCGCCCATGACATTGGTGGGGTTGACGGCCTTGTCGGTGGAAATGAGCACGAATTTGGCGACGCCATGACGCTGTGCCGCGCTGGCCAGGGTATAGGTGCCGAGCACGTTGTTGCGCATGGCTTGCCAGGCATTGCTTTGTTCCATCAGCGGCACATGCTTGTAGGCCGCGGCATGAAAGATAATGGCAGGATGGTGTTGGCTTAGCAGATTGTCGACGACCGCACGATGCTTGACGTCGCCGATTGCGCACAGGATTTTTACTGCGGGGAAATTGGTGGTGAATTCCTGTTCGATTTTGTACAGGGCGAATTCGCTCATTTCAAACAGAATCAGCAGCTTGGGCTGGAAGTGAGCGATCTGGCGGGCGAGTTCCGAGCCTATCGAGCCACCGGCACCGCTCACCAGCACCACCTGATCGGTAAGCAAGCCATGCAGACCGGCATCGTCGAGCTGCACCGGGTCACGCCCCAATAAATCATCCAGTTCTATTTTGCGTAACGCGGATACTGTCACCTTGCCGCTCGCCAGGTCGTCAAAGGCGGGTACCGTCAGTGCATTGACGCCGGCATCGGCACAAATCTGTGCGGCATGACGACGCACGCTGTGGCCGGCTGATGGCATCGCGATGACGGCGTGCTTGACGTCGAGTTTCGCAGCGTGGACTGGCAGGCTATCGAGCTTGCCCAAGACGGGAATGCCATATAAATCGCGGCTCTGCTTGGTGGGCATGTCATCCAGCAAGCCCACGACACGCCACTCGTTACTGTACGCCAGTTCGCGCACCAGCGAAGCCGCAGCCCCGCCTGCCCCCAATATAATCAGCGGATTACGGTCGCTGCAGAGTGAACCGAAACGATGTTCTTTCCATGCCCGGTACAGCAGGCGACTGCCGCCCATGATGAGCAGCAGCAATAGCGGATCCAGCACCAATACCGAGCGCGGCACGATGGCTTTGATTTGGAACATGAATAATGCCAGCGGAATCAGCAATGCTGCCACGCCTACCGCTGCCAGTATGCGCTGCAGATCCGGCAGGCTGGCAAAACGCCATATCCCCCGATACAGGCCGAAGCGCCAGAATGCAAGCGCCTGCACCGGTACTACCCAGGCCAGCGTACTCATTGCACTGGGCCAGTATTCGGCCGGAATGCTCAGGTTGAAGCGCAGCCAGTAGGCTAGCAGCCAGGCCAGGCCGGCTGCGATGATGTCGTGTGCAATGGCAAGCGCAATGCGCGAGTTGAATCGGGAGACCATGTGTGGCTTATATGACCATTATGAGTATCAATGGCCGGATTATACCGCGATTTAACGTCCGCGCCCGCCGCTGCGATGCGGGCTGCTCGGGGCTCGTGCCGCCGGTTTGGCTGCGGTACGATTGCCGGCGTTGCCTGCAGCAGGGCGGCGGTTCTGACCACTCTGATTGCCGCCGCGTTGGCTGCCATTCAGTATCGGTTCGGCCTTGATGCGCGGGTCGACTTCGAAGCCGGGGAATACTTCGGCGATGATCTGGGTCTTGGTCAGGCGTTCGATGGCAGTGAGCAGCTTGAGTTCGTCGACGCACACCAGCGAGGTGGCTTCGCCTTCGCTGCCTGCACGTCCGGTCCGGCCGATGCGGTGCACATAATCTTCAGCGACGTTGGGCAGTTCGAAGTTGACGACGTGCGGCAGTTCGCTGATGTCGATACCGCGCGCAGCGATGTCGGTCGCCACCAGCACCTGCAGAGTGCCGTCCTTGAATGTTTTCAGCGCACGGGTACGCGCGGCCTGGCTCTTGTTGCCGTGGATCGCCATCGCGGGGATGCCGTCCTTGTCGAGGTTTTCGGCCAGGCGGTTCGCCGCGTGTTTGGTGCGGGTGAATACCAGTACCTGAAACCAGTTGTTATCCTTGATCAGTTTGGTGAGCAGCTCGCGCTTGCGCTCACGGTCGACAGCGTAGGCTCTTTGAGCGATGAGTGTATTGGTGGCGTTGCGGCGTGCCACTTCGATAGTGGCGGGCTTGATCAGCAGGCTGTCTGCCAGCGTTTTGATCTCATCCGAGAACGTCGCCGAGAACAGCAATGTCTGGCGTTGTTTGGGGATGAGCGCCATGACTTTCTTGATGTCGCGGATGAAACCCATGTCGAGCATGCGGTCGGCTTCGTCCAGCACCAGGATCTCGACTTGCGACAGATCGACGGTCTTTTGCTGGGCGTGGTCGAGCAGTCGTCCCGGCGTTGCCACCAGAATATCGACACGGCCGCGCAGTTTCTGTATCTGCGGATTGATATTGACGCCGCCGAACATCATCATTGAATTGAGCGGCAGGTATTTGCCGTATTCGCGTACGCTTTCTTCGACCTGGGCCGCAAGTTCGCGGGTCGGGGTCAGGATCAGCGCACGGATCGGTGCGCGGCCGGCAGCTTTGGCTGGCGTAGTGGACAAGCGGTGCAATATCGGCAATACAAATCCGGCGGTCTTGCCGGTGCCGGTCTGGGCGCCGCCCAGCAGATCGCCGCCGTTAAGGACGACGGGAATGGCTTGCGCCTGAATAGGGGTAGGTTCGGTATAACCGCGCTCAGTAACAGCGCGAACGATGGCTTCGGACAAGCCCAGGGTAGCAAAAGACATAAATTTCCTGAAAAACAGATCGGCCTGTCGTTACGTTGTGCGTAACGCCAGTCTAGGGCAGGCAGATGAAGAGAATAAACCAGAATCGTTACACGAGGACTGGAGCATGCATAACGAGAGCGCGCATTGTAACAGAAAGCCGGGACAGAATAATAAAATCATGCAGTGTCAGTGGAATTGGCGTCGCACATGGCGCGATTACATAAGACGGATATTCTGATTGAAGCAGACCTTGACGGTAGTTAAGGCATGATCTACGCTGATGAAGACGCTGAAGAAGTCTATAAAAATAATAACTTGCCGAACAACAGTTTAAAAATCACGATTATAAAGGGGAGCACCGTATGTGTTACAAAACCGCTAATGTTATTTGTATTGCAATGCTGGGTTTGATGGCCCCGCCTTCCGCAAATGCCGAACTGGTTCGCGGGGCGATTTTGCAAGATACGCATAAATCATGGGAAGTCGATAATAGGCCGACCGGCAAGGGCTGGGGAGAAAAGCCGCCAGCCGGGCAGGGTTATGCAGTAGCGACCGGCAGGAAAAAGCAGGGCGCCAACGGCATCAATTATCACGGCGGTCCGCTAATACTGGGCACGACGAATGTTTATTATATCTGGTACGGCAACTGGGCCGGCAATACCGCGACCAGCATATTGCCCGATCTGGCGACCGGTTTGAGCGGATCGCCCTATTACAATATCAACACTACTTATTACAACGGCAGCTCGGTTGCAGTAACCAATGCGACGCTGTTCAAGCAAAGCGTAACCGATAACTATTCACATGGCACTGCGCTGGCTGATGCCGATGTGACCGCGGTGGTGAGCAACGCCATCACCAGCGGCGCCTTGCCGGCAGATCCCAATGCAGTCTATTTTGTCCTGACCTCCGCTGACGTCAATGAGACTTCCGGTTTTTGTACTTCCTACTGCGGATGGCATACCCATGGTTCGATAGCGGGCCAGGATATCAAATATTCATTCGTGGGCAATCCTGATCGCTGCCCGAGTGCGTGTGAAGCGCAAACCACCAGTCCTAACGGGAATGCGGGGGCGGATGGCATGGCCAGCGTGCTTGCTCATGAGCTGGAAGAGGCGGTGACGGATCCTGATCTGAATGCCTGGTATGACACGTTGGGACAGGAAAACGCTGATAAATGCGCGTGGAAATTCGGCACCACCTATACCGTCAGCAATGGCTCGCAAGCCAATATGAAGCTGGGCGCGCGCGATTTTCTGATTCAGCAGAACTGGCTTAATGCTTCGGGCGGCTTGTGCACATTAGCGTATTAGCGCGCATTGGCGCTTATGCTGGGGAATGCATGCGGTCGGGCCATAAGGTGGTTGCAATGAAAAAATACGTTTCATTATTGGCGATACTTGCGGTCGCCTTGTCGAGCACAGCGACGTTTGCTGCGCAACCCGGTGGTGTGCAGGTTTCCATCCCCACAGTCACGCGGCTGGTAAAGATCTTCAGCGGGCTTGAATGTGATCTGGACCAGCATATCCGCAAGGGCGATGGCGGTACCATAGACACACTGCTGGCTGACGATTTCGAAATGCGGGTGGGCGCCATGCCCGGCAACCCGATACCGCGTGCGCAATGGTTAGATCGATATCGGTCTGATAATCGCGGTACTGCAGCTTGCGATATCCGGCAAATGGCAGTGCATGATTACGACGTCGTCGCTGTCGTCAGTTTCCTGCTGAAACAGGATAAGGCTAAAAAGGCGTCGGGTGATATCTACATGGTGGACGTCTGGAAGAAATCCGGAGAGGGCTGGAAACTCGCTGTGCGCTATGCCAGCCCGGCCGGCAGCGCTCATTTCCTCATACCGGGTGCGGCGACGGATGCGCCGCACATCGACAAGCGTTACTGATTCGTTACTTCCCGCGCATAAACATCTTGTCCAGCTCTGCCAGACTGATCTGGAACCAGGTCGGGCGACCGTGGTTACACTGATTGGCGCGTTCGGTGGTTTCCATATCGCGCAGCAGTGCGTTCATTTCGGTGATGCTCAGTTGGCGGTTGGCGCGCACGGCGCTATGACAGGCCAGCGTACCGAGCAGTTCATTGCGCTGTTCGGTAAGGACGTGACTGGCGCCGGATTCGCGCAGTTCGCGCAGCAAATCGCGCGCAAGCTGCGCCGGATCGGCGTTCTGCAATAGTTGCGGCACGGCACGGATAGCCAGACTGGCAGGCGACAGTGGTGCGATCTCAAAACCCATCGCCGCCAAGGTATCGGCGTGTTCAGCGGCGGCGGTCACGTCCAGCGCATCGGCGCTGATCGCAACCGGAATGAGCAATGGCTGGCTGGCGATAGCTTGTTGATCGAGCGCGGTTTTGAGCTTCTCGTACATGATGCGCTCGTGCGCCGCATGCATGTCCACCAGCACCAACCCTTCCTGATTTTGCGCGAGGATATAAACGCCGTGGATCTGCCCGATGGCGTAACCCAGGGGATGAGGTCGGGTGGCGGCAACATCGACTGGCGGAATGGCCGGCGCGGCATGCGGCGACGGCATGTCGCGCGTCATCATCTCGTAGAATCCGGCCGGTTGCGCTATGCCTAACGGCATATTGGTCTGATGGGGCGGGTTGTATGCCGTGCGAGCGGCAAATGCCGGTTGCGCAACGGGTGGATTGCCGGCCGGCTGCGCTGCATGACCGGATGTACCTGCCAGTTGCGCGTGTGCCGCCGGGTTGTCACCGGCGCATCCGGCCAAGGCCTTGTTGATGGCGTGATATAAAAACTGGTGCACGGCCCGGCTGTCGCGAAAACGCACTTCGGTCTTGGCGGGGTGCACGTTGACATCCACTGTGGCCGGATCGAGGGTGAGGAACAGGCAATAAGCCGGATGGCGGTCGTTATGCAAGACGTCGCGGTAAGCCTGACGCAACGCGTGCGCCAGCAGTTTGTCGCGGACAAAGCGGCCGTTGACGAACACATATTGCGCATCGCGATTGGCGCGCGAATAGGCGGGCAGTGCGCTCATGCCGTGCAGGCTCAGTCCGGCGGCAATCTCGGCGATATCCACTGCAGCGTGGGTGAAATCCGCGCCCAGCACGGCGGCGATACGCTCAGCCATGCTGTGGGCGCGCCAGTGCTGCACGACGCGGTCATTGTGATGCAGGCTGAAAGTGACATCGGGCCGAGCCAGCGCAATGCGGCGGAAAGTCTCGTCGCAATGGGCGTATTCGGTGGCGGCGGATTTGAGGAATTTGCGTCGTGCCGGCGTATTGAAAAACATGTCGCGCACTTCGATGGTGGTGCCGGCAGCGAGTGCGGTAGGTTGCAGTTCGCCGGGCGCTGCACCGTCGGCGCGAATCTCGAATGCGTGCGCTGCGGTCAGCGTGCGGCTGGCCAGGCGTACGCGTGCTACCGAGGCGATGCTGGCCAGCGCTTCGCCGCGAAAGCCGAGGCTGGCGACGCGTTCCAGATCTTCCAGGCTGGCGATCTTGCTGGTGGCGTGGCGTGCCAGTGCCAGACCCAGTTGCGCCTGCTCGATGCCGACGCCGTTATCCGCCACGCGTATCAATTGTGTGCCGCCCAGTTCCAGATGCACGCGGATTTCAGTCGCACCCGCATCCAGGCTGTTTTCCAGCAGTTCTTTCAATGCGGAAGCCGGGCGTTCCACGACCTCGCCCGCGGCGATCTGGCTGATCAGTAAATCGGGAAGAAGCTGGATGGTGGGCATGGAGAATAGTGTATCTGCTGCTGTCTGGTAATTGTGGATGAGTTGCCCGGCGGGCTTCACGCGATGATGTATTTTATCGCATCGCGTGAAGGATTGTTTAAACGTGCGTCAAGGATGCTGTTACTCCCGTATCGCCAACTTGGATCTGGCCGTTGCCGGATTGCTGGCGAAGTAGCGTTTGATACCGTCGACAATGGCGGTGGCGAGCTTGTCCTGATAAGCGTTGTCGGCGAGCCGTTTTTCTTCTTCCGGGTTGGAGATGAATGCGGTCTCAACCAGGATCGAAGGAATATCCGGTGCCTTGAGCACGGCGAATCCGGCCTGTTCGACTTCGCCTTTGTGCAGCCTGTTGACTTCGGAGAGCTGGGTGAGCACCGAGCTGGCGAGACGGCGGCTGTCGTTGTTGGTGGCGGTTTGCGACAGGTCGATCAGCGTTTTCGCCAGGTTCTTGTCTTTCACGCCGACATTGACGCCGCCTACCAGATCGGCGTCATTCTCCGATTTGGCCAGCCAGCGTGCTGCGGCGCTGGTCGCGCCATGTTCGGACAGGGTGAACACGCTGGAGCCGCGCGCATCGGGGCGGACGAAAGCATCGGCGTGAATGGATACGAACAGGTCGGCATTGAGACGACGTGCCTTGTTGACGCGCTCAGCCAGTGGAATGAAATAGTCGCTGTCGCGTGTCAGCACGGCGCGCATATTTTCGATATTGTCGATCTTGGCTTTGACGCGCTTGGCCACGGCCAGGGTCACATTCTTTTCCAGCGTGCCGTCGGCACCGTGGGCGCCTGGATCTTCGCCGCCATGACCGGCATCGATGGCGACGGTTATCAGTCGAGTGACCTCGAAAGCGGGTTTTTTTCCGGATTTGGCCGGTTTGCCTGTGGTCGGCATGTCATCTGTGGCAGGGTCGTTGACCTTTCCCGGCATATTGTCGTCAATGCGTGGCTGAGCATCGGACTGAGCCAGATTGAGCTTGTCGCTGTTCTCGCCGGATTTGACGCTGGCTGCGGCGGCATCGGCTGGCTTGGCCGGATAGACGTCGAGCACCAGGCGGTTGCCGTAATTGCCGACCGGTTTGAGGGTGAACACGCTGGGCTTGACCTCGCCGCGCAAGTCGAGCACAAGGCGCAGCACGCCGGGACGATTGATGCCTGCGCGCAATTTGGCGATCCACGGGTCGTTGGTGCCGATCTTGCTGGTCAGGTCTTGCATCGCCGGCGTGTTGTCAACGTCTTCCAGGTCGATGACCAGGCGCTCCGGATTGCTCAGGGTAAACAATTTGTAGTGGAGCGGCGCGGCGGATTCCAGCGTGAGCCGACTGTAATCGTTCGCCGGCCAATAGCGCACGTCGTTGATGGTGTTCGCCGCCATGGCCCATAGCGGGGTGAGGCATAACGCCGTGACGGCGTGGCGCAGCGGTATCAACCAGTGGTAGCGGGCAATTGACTCAGACATTGTTTACCTCCTTGCGTGACGGCTTCGATGACCGCAATGCGGCCTTCGCCGTCAGGCGTTAAATACAAGCGTATATCCGGGGTGGGGAGTAATTCCGCCGCTTTTTCCGGCCATTCGACCAGGCACACGCTGTCGCGATTAAAATACTCCCTGAATCCCGCTTCCTCCCATTCTAGCGCATCATTGAAGCGATATAAATCAAAGTGATATAACTTTAACCTAGAAACCTCATAAAGTTCAACCAAAGTATACGTCGGACTTTTGACTTTGCCCTGATAACCGAGGCCACGCATGATGCCGCGGGAGAGTGTGGTTTTGCCCGCACCGAGGTTGCCGTAGAGGTAGATTACCAGCCCGGGAGCGAGTGCGCGGGCGATATCGGCGCCTAGTGCAAGGGTGGCGGCCTCGTCGGCAAGGTGCCGGGAATAACGGAGCAGGGTATCATTAGCGGTATGGATCATGATCAACTCGATTTAGTGGTATTGGCGCAACAGATTAAAGTCTGGGGGGCGGAACTCGGCTTTCACGGCGTAGGCATTACTGACTGCGATCTGGGCGCGGCGGAAACCGAGCTGCTGGCCTGGTTGAGCCAAGGCTATCACGGCGAGATGGATTATATGGCAAAACACGGCACCAAGCGTACCCGTCCTGCCGAATTAATCCCTGGCACGGTGCGCGTGATCTCGGTGCGTATGGATTATCTCCCCCCAAATACGCGCGACAGCTGGGAAGTCATGAGCGAGCCGCAATCGGCTTACATTTCGCGCTATGCACTGGGCCGCGATTACCACAAGGTGATGCGCACGCAGCTGCAACGGTTGGCGGAGCGCATCAATCAGGCCGTGGGCGCATTCAATTACCGTGTATTCACCGATTCGGCGCCGGTAATGGAAGTCGCGCTGGCGAGCAAAGCCGGGCTGGGCTGGCGCGGCAAGCATACCCTGCTGCTCAATCGCGAAGCAGGATCGTGGTTCTTTCTCGGCGAAATCTATACCGATTTGCCATTACCGATAGACCAACCCGTGAGCGCACACTGCGGCGATTGCCATGCCTGCATCGATATCTGCCCGACACAGGCGATACTGGCGCCCAACGAGCTCGATGCCCGGCGCTGCATTTCCTACCTCACCATCGAACACAGCGGCGCGATTCCTGTCGAGCTGCGTCCGCTGATGGGTAACCGTATTTATGGCTGCGACGATTGTCAGTTGATATGCCCGTGGAACCGCTTTGCCAAAACCAGCAGCAGCGCCGATTTCAGTGTGCGCAACGGGCTGGATGGCCCGCAGCTGGTGGATTTGCTGGCATGGAGCGAGGACGAATTCAATCAGCGGCTGCAAGGCAGCGCCATTCGCCGCATCGGCCATGAGCGCTGGTTGCGTAATATCGCTGTCGCGCTGGGCAATGCGCCTGCCAGTCCTGAAATAGTTGCGGCGTTAAACCGGCATGCCGATCATCCGTCAGTAATCGTGCGCGAACATGTACAATGGGCGCTGTCGCAACATCAACATTCAGTCGATTAATTACTATGCAGATTGACCCCAAACAGCCCATAGGCGTATTCGATTCCGGTATCGGCGGACTGACCGTCGTGCGTGCCCTGATGGAACGCCTGCCGTTTGAAAACATCGTGTATTTCGGCGATACCGCGCGCGTGCCTTATGGCGTGAAATCGGTGGAAACCATCGCCCATTACACCACACAGATCGCACAGTTTCTGCTGGAAAAAAACGTCAAATTGCTGATTATCGCCTGCAATACCATGGCCGCTGTCGCCGCGCAGACTGTGCGCGACATGTCGCCGGTGCCGGTGCTGGACGTCATCGAGGCCGGCGCCATGGCCGCTGTCGCCGCCAGCAAGACCCACCAGATCGGCGTGATCGGCACCCCCACCACCGTCAACAGTAACACCTACGCCCGTGCCATCCACAGCCTCACCCAGGATGCCCGCATCTATTCGCAGGCCTGCCCGTTATTCGTGCCGCTTGTCGAGGAAGGCTGGCTGGATCACGATGTCACTCGCCTCACCGCGCTCGAATACCTCAAGCCGGTAATCGCCGAACACATCGACACGCTGGTGCTGGGTTGCACGCATTATCCGTTGATCAAACCCTTGCTGCAGGAAGTCATGGGCGACAATGTGAAGCTGGTCGATTCCGCCGAAGCCATGGCCAACCGCACCGCCGCGCTGCTGGCTGAGCTCAATCTCGCCAACACCAGCCATGCCCTCCCGCACTACGAATACTACGTGACCGACGTGCCGGTGAAATTCCAGACCATAGGCGAGCGTTTCCTGGGGCGGTCATTGAGTCATTTGCATGTGGTGAAGTGGTAAGCAGGGATAAGTGCATTGAATAAAGGGGAAATATGAAAGCAGTCATATTGGCCGGTGGCTTCGGTACCAGAATCAGTGAAGAAACTTCTATACGTCCAAAGCCGATGATAGAAATCGGCGGTAAGCCGATCTTGTGGCACATCATGAAAATGTACTCAGCGCATGGTGTGAACGAATTCATCATTTGCCTCGGCTACAAAGGCTATTTGATCAAGGAATATTTTGCTAACTATTTTCTGCATACCTCGGACGTGACTTTCGATATGCAGCATAACAAAATGGAAGTGCATCAGAATAGTGCCGAGCCGTGGAAAGTCACGCTGGTCGATACCGGCGATGAATCCATGACTGGCGGGCGTCTCAAGCGCGTGCGTCATTTTCTGGGAGATGATGATTTCTGCTTTACTTATGGCGACGGGGTGGGTGATGTGAATATTAGCGAGTCCATCGCCTTCCATAAGGCGAAAAACGTAATGGCAACCCTGACCGCAGTGCAACCGCCGGGACGATTCGGTGCGCTCAATCTGGAGCAGCATAAAGTGCGCGGCTTTCAGGAAAAACCGCAAGGTGATGGTGGCTGGATCAATGGCGGTTTCTTCGTATTGTCGCCAAAAGTGATTGATGAAATCAAAGATGATTTCACCATTTGGGAACGCGAACCCATGGAACAGCTTGCTGCAGCGGGGCAACTCTCGGCCTATCTGCATCATGGCTTCTGGCAGCCAATGGATACGCTGCGCGATAAAAACTATCTGGAAGAACTCTGGCAATCCGGCAAGGCGCCGTGGAAGGTGTGGTCGTGAACGCAGCTTTCTGGTCGGGCAAGAATGTATTTGTCACCGGACATACCGGTTTCAAAGGCAGCTGGCTGTGCCTGTGGCTGCAGCAGCTGGGCGCGAACGTGACCGGTTATGCCTTGCAGCCGCCAACCAATCCCAGTCTGTTCGAAGTTGCTCAAATCGGGCAGGGCATGCACTCCATCATCGGTGATATTCGTGATGGTGCGGTTCTGGTTCAGGCGATGCAGGCGGCAGCGCCGGATATTGTCATCCACATGGCGGCGCAACCGCTGGTGCGCTATTCCTATATCGAGCCGGTGGAAACCTATTCGACGAACGTCATGGGCACCGTGCATGTGCTGGAAGCTGTGCGCAAAACCCCCAGCGTGCGTGCCGTAGTCAATGTTACCAGCGACAAGTGTTACGAAAACAAAGAATGGGTGTGGGGTTACCGCGAAAACGAAGCCATGGGCGGCTATGATCCCTACAGCAGCAGCAAGGGCTGTGCAGAACTGGTGGCCTCGGCCTATCGCAATTCATTCTTCAATCCTGAAAAATACAGCGAACGCCATGTCGCGCTGGCTTCAGTGCGTGCGGGCAATGTCATCGGTGGTGGTGACTGGGCGGATGACCGCCTCATCCCCGATATTTTGCGTGCGATCAGTGCCGGCCAGCCGGTCACTATCCGCAACCCGCATGCCATCCGTCCCTGGCAGCATGTGCTGGAACCGCTCAGCGGTTATCTGCAACTGGCGCAGCGGCTGTACGAAGCCGGGGTGGATTATGCCGAGGGCTGGAATTTCGGCCCGAATGATGAAGATGCCAAACCGGTGCAGTGGATTGTGGAGCAGCTCACCGATGCCTGGGGCGAGGGGGCGAGCTGGCAGCTGGAGCAGGCAGCGCAACCGCATGAAGCGCATTACCTCAAGCTGGACTGTTCGAAAGCCAAAATGCGCCTGGATTGGCAACCGCGCTGGAGCCTGGCTACCACACTGGAAATGATCGTTGCCTGGCAACACGCCTATCTGGCGCAAGCGGACATGCGTCAGTACACCCTTAACCAAATCAGTCACTATTCATTGAGAGACTCATGAGCACAAGTACGAAAGCGCAGTTACGCGCACAAATCGCCGATCTCGTTAAGCAGTATGCCGATCTTGCCTATGAACCTGCCGCTTTCGAAGCGGGTAAGGACGTCGTGCCGCCGTCCGGCAAGGTGATCGGTGCAGCGGAGCTGCAGAACATGGTGGAGGCATCGCTGGACGGCTGGCTTACCACTGGCCGTTTCAACGATGCCTTTGAAAAACGCCTGACCGAATTCCTCGGTGTGAAGCATGCGCTCACTACCAACTCCGGGTCGTCGGCCAATCTGCTTGCTTTCTCCGCGCTCACTTCGCCTAAACTGGGTGACCGTGCCATTCAGCAGGGTGATGAGGTCATTTCGGTGGCTGCAGGTTTTCCGACAACGGTCAATCCCATTCTGCAATTCGGCGCGGTACCGGTGTTTGTCGACGTGCATCTGCCGACTTACAATATCGATCCCGCCAGCATTGAAGCGGCCATCAGTCCCAGGACCAAGGCCATTATGCTGGCACATACCCTGGGCAACCCTTACAATCTCGAAGTCATCGGCGCGCTGGCCAAGAAATATAACCTCTGGCTGATCGAAGACTGCTGCGATGCGCTTGGCTCCACCTATAACGGCAAGCTGGTCGGCACCTTCGGCGACATCGGCACGCTGAGTTTCTATCCTGCGCACCACATCACCATGGGCGAAGGCGGTGCAGTGTTCACCAATAACGACCAGCTCAAGATGATTATCGAATCGTTCCGCGACTGGGGCCGCGATTGCTATTGTCCGCCCGGCAAGGACAATACCTGCGGTAAGCGCTTCTGCTGGAAGCTCGGCGATCTGCCGGAAGGTTATGACCATAAATACACCTATTCGCATCTCGGCTATAACCTCAAAATCACCGACATGCAGGCCGCCTGCGCGCTGGCGCAGATGGATCGCGTGGAAGAATTCATCGCCGCGCGCAAAGCCAATTTCGCTTATCTTAAAGCCGGGCTGCAGAGCTGCGCAGAATTCCTGCTGCTGCCGGAGGCAACGCCGAACAGTGAGCCGTCCTGGTTCGGTTTTCCCATCACCATCAAGCCGAATGCAGATGCGAACCGGGTCGATCTGCTTCGTTATCTCGATCAGAATAAAATCGGCACGCGCTTGCTGTTTGCCGGCAATTTGACTCGTCAGCCGTACATGAAGGGGCAGAAATTCCGCGTCGCCGGTGAGTTGAGCAACACCGATACGGTGATGAATGACACGTTCTGGATTGGCGTCTACCCGGGCTTGAGCAAAGACATGCTTGATTTCGTGATCGCAAAACTGGAAGCGTTTTTCGGGGTGAATTTCTGAGATGCGTGTTGAGCAAACAGCGATATCCGGCTGTTACCAGCTGTTTCCGCTAGTGCACAAGGATCACCGCGGCAGTTTCGTGAAGACGTTCCAGCAGGAAGTGTTCGCTGCCCATGGACTGGTGACCGAATTCGCCGAGGAGTATTACTCGATTTCGCGTAAAGGCGTGCTGCGGGGGATGCACTTCCAGACCCCGCCGCATGATCATTTCAAGCTGGTGTACTGTTTGTCCGGCAAGGTCATGGATGCGATAGTCGATCTGCGCGTGGGTTCACCCACCTATCTGCAATCCGAGACCATGGAACTGGGCGCGGAGCTGGGCAACATGCTCTACATTGCGCCGGGGATTGCCCATGGCTTCTATGCACTGACTGACGAAGCCATCATGCAGTACAAGGTCACCACGGTTTACGCACCGCAGCATGATGGCGGTATCCATTGGGATAGTGCCGGCATTGCCTGGCCGGATGCAGATCCGGTACTTTCCGTGCGTGATGCCGGTTTTCCGGCGCTTGTTGATTTTCGCAGTCCGTTCGTATCCGGGTCGGGAGAACGAGGGCATGACTGAGCCACGCGTGGCACTGGTAACCGGTGGCACCGGGTTTGTGGGCGCCAATCTGGTACGCAAGCTGGTGAATGATGGCTGGGATGTTCATGCCGTAGTCCGGCCAGGGTCCGATTTGAGCATGCTGGCGGATATTGAACAGACTATCCAGGTGCATGTGCACGATGGCTCAACCGAGCAGCTGATAGAAATCGTCAAATTCGCATCTCCGCAAATAGTGTTTCACCTGGCGTCGCTGTTTCTTGCGCAGCATGCGCCGCAGGACATTGCCCCGCTGATTAACAGCAATCTGCTGTTCTCGACCCAGCTGGTCGAGGCGATGAGCGTTAATGGCGTGCGTCATTTGATCAATACCGGCACCTCCTGGCAACATTACGAGAATCAGGATTACAGTCCGGTGTGTCTGTATGCCGCGACCAAGCAGGCATTCGAGGCGGTACTGACCTATTATGTTGACGTGGCCCGGCTTGCTGCGGTCACACTGCAGCTCTTCGACACTTACGGCCCAAACGATCCGCGCGCCAAACTGTTTACCCTGCTGCGCAAAACTGCGCGTAGCGGGGAGCCGTTGCTCATGTCGCCCGGCGAGCAACTGATCGACCTGGTGTACATTGATGACGTGCTGGCGGCGTATCTGCTTGCTGCCGAGCGCTTGTTGCAGAACCGGGTCGGCAGCCATGAGATCTATGCGGTGACATCAGGCCAGCCGGTCAGATTGCGGGATCTGGTGGAGACCTATGGCCGGATTACAGGCCAGACGCTGGCAGTTGAATGGGGTGCGCGTCCTTATCGTCCTCGCGAGGTGATGTTGCCCTGGAACAGGGGGACAGTGGTACCGGGCTGGGAGCCGAAAGTCGGGCTTGCTGCCGGCATAGCGCTGATGGAACAACAGTCTCCGCGATTGCCTGAAACGATAGCGCACATGGCGGGTGGGTAGATTCGTGCCGAAGATTAGCGTCGTCATCCCTACCTATAATCGCGCGGCTTATCTGGATGCGGCGATTGCCAGCGTGCTGGCTCAGCGCGGTGCGGATTTCGAGATCATCGTTTCGGATAACTGTTCGCAGGATGAAACCGCTGCCGTAGTCGGCAAATACCTGGCAGACAGCCGTGTACGCTACCACCGCAATGAAGAAAATATCGGCATGGTGCGTAACTGGCGCAAAGCCGTGTTCGAACATGCCAGCGGTGACTGGTTCGTGCTGCTGTCGGATGATGATTATCTGGTTGATCCCGACTATCTAGCCAAGGCCAGCCGCTTGATTGAGGATAATCCGTCTGTGGTAGTGGTCTATGCAGAAGGCTATATGCTGAACGAGAGCACCGGGGAACAGAAACCGATCGTGCTGCCGTTTGAAGGTGTGGTAAAGGGCGTGGATGTGTTCCTGTCTCGGGGCACAATCAAGCCGCAGGATCTGACCTTGTGCAACATCGTATTCAATCGGTCCATGGCGGCTGAATTGAACGCATTTTCCGATCCGGACAATATTTTCTGCGATTCGGAGCTGTTCCTGAAACTGACATTACTGGGTGATGTCGGCGTGGTTAAAGGTCCCGTATCCGTTTATCGTTTTCATCCCGGCAACCTGATGAAATCGGTTAATAAATCGCCCAATCTTATTTACGGCAATCTGGATCATCTGGTTGCTCCCTACATGTTTGCCAAAGGTCGCGTCACCCCTGAACAACTGGCTATCTTCAGAAAAAACACAAAACTGGACCGTTATGTGGGTAATTCCTTGCTGCGTCTGGCGCATTACAGTTGGGATAGCTATCACATCCGTCGGCAGGAAATCGCCGGCAAGATCCCGGAAGTGATTAAGGCTATAACCAGGTCGCCCAGATTCTGGATTAAATTGCTGTTTGCCCGTTTTGGTAGCTAAGGCTTGAGATTATTGAGAATAAATGCTTAAATTCTGTATGTTCAATGGTTGAACAAACGTTTTTATGGCGCAACAGTTCACATGTTAACTGACGAATACCGCTACAAAATACTCAAAAAACTCGAAATCGAGCCTGAAGTCAGTCAGCGTGAATTAGCGCGTGAGTTGGGGATTAGTCTGGGCAAAGTAAACTTTTGCCTGAATGCATTGATAGAAAAAGGGCTGGTTAAAGTCAATAACTTTCGCCAGAGCGAAAATAAAAAAAGCTATATTTATTTACTCACCCCTAGTGGTGTTGAGGAAAAAGCGAAAATAACCGTGCAGTTTCTCAAATATAAGCTGGCGGAATACGAAGCGATAAAGGCTGAAATACAACAGTTGCAGAACGATATTGAATCCAACGTGAGATCTAAATGAAAAAAGCACTTATTACTGAGGTGGCTGGGCAGGACGGCGCCTATTTGGCTGAATTTTTGTTGGCAAAACCTGCAAATTAAAATTTGATGCTACCAATCAGTCTGACATCAACAGCCGGAAAAATATGGAATTTACTCACGCCCATTGAAAAGCGGCGTGCAATCGTATTATTGGGGCTGATGTTCATGGGTATGCTGCTGGAAACCTTGGGCGTGGGGTTGGTCATACCGGCGCTCGCATTGCTCACGCAGGGCGATGTTACATACAAATATCCGGTATTTCAGCGGGTTATGCAAGCACTGGGTTATCCGAGTCAGCAGCATCTTGTTATCGGCGGCATGCTGATGCTGGTTGGTGTGTATTTTATCAAAACACTGTTTCTGGCATTGCTTGCCTGGAAACAGACCCAATTTGCTTTTGGTATGCAGGCGCAACTTTCGCAGCGTTTATTCGCAATATACTTGCAGCAGCCTTATACCTTCCATTTGCAACGTAATTCTTCACAATTAATACGAAATGTCACCGGTGAGGTGACCCAGTTGATTGATAACGCGATACTGCCAGGCATGCTGTTGATAACTGAGTCGTTCGTGCTGTCAGGTTTGTGTGTATTGCTGTTTATTGTCGAGCCTATAGGTGCGTTAATAGTTGTGAATATATTGGGTGTTGCTACCTGGGGGTTTTATCGAATTGCGCGTAGCCGTATCGTTGCATGGGGTACCGCGCGTCAATATCATGATGGTCTGCGACTCCTGCACTTGCAGCAAGGGTTGGGCGGTGCCAAGGATGTGAAAATTTTTGGGTGTGAACAAGTGTTTTTGGATACATATCTTGAACATAATATCAAGAGCGCACGCTCTGCGCGCTTGCAGGCCACCTTGCAACAATTACCTCGCTTATGGCTGGAATTGCTGGCGGTGAGTGGTTTGGCTATATTGGTAATCAGTATGATTGAGCAGGGGCACATGCTTAATACGATTATACCGACGCTAGGCCTGTTTGCTGCGGCAGCTTTTCGAATCATGCCCTCAACCAACCGGATTCTAGGTGCAGCGCAATCGTTGCGTTATGGTTTGCCGGTAATTAACACACTCTACACGGAGCTAAATCTTGTCGTCCCGGATGTTAAGCATAAGTCAGGTCCTGATATGTTATTTCGTAACGAGTTGGTGCTAAACCACATTACTTATGCTTACCCTGATACAACTGAACCTGCTCTTAAAGACCTTTCGCTCACTATCCGGGCTGGTGAATCCGTCGGGCTTATCGGCGCAAGTGGCTCCGGCAAAAGTACCTTGATTGATATTTTATTAGGCTTGCTGCCTGTTCATGCGGGCAACGTGTTGCTGGATGGAAATGATGTACAAGAAAATCTGAGGAGTTGGCAGGATCAGATAGGTTATGTGTCGCAGTCGATCTATCTTACTGATGATAGCTTGCGGCGCAACGTGGCTTTTGGTTTGCCAGACGCGCAGATTGATAATGCTGCCGTGCAGCGCGCCATCCATGCTGCGCAACTTGATGAATTTGTGTCCAGCCTGCCAGACGGGCTGGAAACATTTGTTGGCGAGCGTGGTATTCGTCTTTCGGGTGGGCAACGCCAGCGCATAGGCATCGCACGAGCCTTGTACCGCGACCCTTCGGTATTGGTGCTGGATGAGGCGACGAGTGCGCTCGATACCGTTACCGAGCAGGAAGTAATGCAAGCAATTCAGGCGTTGCATGGCAGCAAGACTATCATTATTGTCGCGCACCGTCTTTCTACAATAGAGCATTGCGATCGATTGTATCGGCTGGAACAGGGGCGGATAGTTGAAGACGGCACACCCGGTTCGGTGTTGCGATTAACCCAATGATAATCCAGTTGTGGGAAGTAATGACGCTGATCTGTCGCGCTTAAGTACGTGGCATTTTATGAATATCTTTAAAATAGTTTCATGTTATTCTTTCGGGCGGTTTAAAGCCCACGATGGCAGTAGCATGGTAGAGTTTGAAAGCAACAAAACAATATTTTATTTAAGGTAAATTTGTGCAATTAATCCCGACAATTTTATGCGGCGGTGCTGGATCCAGGTTGTGGCCAGTCTCTCGTGAGTTACATCCCAAGCCATTCATACGTTTGAGTGGCGGGCAAAGTCTGTTGCAGAAGGCGTTTCTGCGTGGAATGCTGCTGCCTGATGTGATGGAAATACTGACCGTCACTAACCGCGAACTGTTCTTCAAAACTGAAGATGAGTTCCGAGAGGTGAACGCTGCCGTTGTTGCAACATCTTTTATTCTGGAGCCGTTCGGGCGTAATACCGCCGCAGCCATAGCTAGCGCGGCACTACAAATCAATCAAAAATACGGTCAAGATGCCATCATGTTGGTGCTCGCAGCGGATCATCTGATTGCAGATCAGCTAGCCTTTACACAAGCAGTGAGTCAAGCTGCTGAATTAGCGCTCGCTGGCAAATTGGTTACCTTTGGCATCCAGCCCGATGCACCTGAAACTGGCTATGGCTACATTGAAGCCGACGGTAATACAGTATTACGCTTCGTTGAAAAACCTACGTTAGAAAAAGCACAGGAATATCTCGCGTCTGGTCAGTTCCTGTGGAATTCTGGTATGTTCTGCTTCACGGTTGGCACCATGCTGCAACAGATGAAGCAGCATTGCCCGCAGATTCTGGTTGCCACCAAGGCGTGCATAGCGCAATCACGATCCGCTGAAGGCAATGGCTTTGCACAATTAGAGCTTGATCCCGATACCTTCGGTGGTGTACCTGATGATTCGATTGATTATGCCGTGATGGAAAAATCCGATCAGATAGCCGTTGTGCCGTGCAATATAGGCTGGAGTGATATTGGCTCCTGGACCGCATTGGGTGATCTTGCCGAGCCAGATGCCAATGGTAATCGTATACAAGGTGACACCCTGTTGCATAACACCCTTAATTGCACCATCCATAGCAATGACCGATTAATTGGCACAGTTGGTGTTGAAAACCTTATTATTATCGACACACCTGATGCGGTTCTGGTAGCCGACAAATCCTGTGCTCAGGACGTTAAATACATCTACACCAAGCTCAAAGCCAACGGTCACGAGGCGCACAAACTTCACCGTACAGCACACCATCCATGGGGTACTTACACTGTGCTGGAAGAGGGTAACGGCTTCAAGATCAAGCGCATTGAAGTCAAGCCGGATGCCAGCCTCAGCCTGCAAATGCACCACCATCGCAGCGAACACTGGGTAGTGGTGAGCGGCATGGCCAAGGTCGTCAATGGTGATCGTGAGCTTTTTGTAAATACCAATGAATCCACTTACATTCCTGCCGGGCATAAACACCGCCTGGAAAACCCGGGGTTACTTAATTTGGTGATGATAGAAGTGCAAAGTGGCGGGTATTTGGGTGAAGATGACATAGTAAGATTTGACGATAAGTATGGGCGTGCATGATGGCATCACTTATTTGCAAAACTTATAACGTTTGTGGCAAGCAAGCATTGTTGATTGAGGTGCAAACCTGATCTGGAAAATGCTAAAGCCGGTATGGGCGTATCGTGGTTTCATTCTGGGAAACGTTAAAAGGGAGCTTTTCTCTAAATCCACTGACTACTGAGCACCTGAGTTTGAGCGCAGCATTGCCTGGAGCGACCCGTCCATCAGCATCAAACGGCTCGTCCAAGGCGAACCCACATTGTCCATAAAGAATCAACAAGCCAAGCCATTGGCAGAAGCGGAGCACTTCGCATGACTAACTCATCTTCATCAACAGTGATCAATCCTCACGCCGCCCAACCCACATCCCTCATGGCGTTGGCCAAAAGTATCTGGCGCAACCGCCAGCTCATTGTGCAAATGACCAAGCGCGAAGTGGTAGGCCGCTACCAAGGCTCGGCCATGGGACTAATCTGGTCATTCCTTAACCCCCTGTTCATGCTGGCGGTGTATACCTTTGTGTTTTCCGAGATTTTCAAATCGCGCTGGGGTGGGATCGGTGGTGACGATAGCAAAACGCAATTCGCCTTAGTGTTGTTTGTCGGCATGATTGTGCTAGGTTTATTTAGCGAAGTAGTCAGCCGCGCCCCTGGATTAATTCTTGCCAACGTCAATTACGTCAAGAAAGTGGTATTTCCGATTGAGATACTGCCAGTCATTACGATGGGTGCAGCGTTATTTCACAGCCTCATAAGCCTTGGAGTATTGCTGACCGCCTTTGCAATCTTCAACGACTACTTGCACTGGACAGTGATTTTCACACCATTGATACTGCTGCCGCTGGTTATCATGACCCTTGGTCTGGCTTGGATGCTGGCATCCTTAGGCGTATTTCTGCGCGACGTTGGGCAAACCATCGGCATAATTATTACCGTGTTGTCGTTTCTTTCCCCTGTCTTGTATCCAGTGAGCGCAGTGCCGGAAAGATTCCGCCCGTTTATTATGGCCAATCCACTCACCTTCATTATTGAACAAGCCCGTGAAGTGCTGATCTGGGGACATTTTCCGAACTGGCTTGGCTTGGGTGTTTACACATTAGTGGCTACCATCGTGGCTTGGTTAGGCTACGCTTGGTTCCAAAAAACCAGAAAGGGATTTTCTGATGTCCTCTAACGATATTGCCATCCGCGTGCAGAGCCTTAGCAAGTGTTACGAAATCTACGACACCCCACGTGATCGGCTTAAGCAGTTTATCGCGCCGCGTCTGCAGAGGCTAGCCGGGAAACCACCTAGGCAATACTTCCGCGAATTCTGGGCGCTCAAAGACGTGTCATTTGACATTAAAAAAGGCGAAACTTTCGGCATTATCGGGCGTAATGGTAGTGGGAAATCTACTCTGTTGCAAATGATCTGCGGCACGCTTAATCCAACCAGTGGCAGTATTCAAACCTATGGCCGCATCGCTGCTTTACTAGAGTTAGGCTCTGGATTTAACCCGGAATTCACCGGGCGTGAGAATGTATATTTGAATGCCTCGGTGCTAGGTTTAAGTAAGGAAGAAATCGATGCACGCTTTGATGATATTGCCGCTTTTGCAGATATTGGTCAGTTTATTGAACAGCCTGTTAAGACCTACTCCAGCGGTATGTATGTTCGTCTTGCCTTTGCCGTGATTGCGCATGTGGATGCTGACATTTTAATAGTTGATGAAGCGCTGTCAGTCGGCGATGCGGTGTTTACACAGAAATGCATGCGTTTCATCCGCAACTTTCAGGAAAATGGGTCGCTGCTTTTTGTAAGTCACGATGCAGCATCGGTGCAAAATCTTTGCAACTTCGGTATTTGGCTCAAGAATGGCATGATTGAACAGGTTGGCACAGCAAAGAGTGTATCGGAAGCATATTTTCAATACACGATGCAGGAAATCTATGGTGATGATTCAAAGCTGATTTCAATGGTACCTGCTGCTCTCGTCGATGAAGCGTGTACATCTGAAATAGTTCCTGACACAGAGGTGCCACCTAGGATTGGCAATTGCGATAAGTCTTCAGTATGTGACAATATCAATGCAGCTAAAGGCTGGAAAACCGGCGGGGCGCATATTGTTTCTGTTTCTCTTAGGCGGTTGTCGCCAGGGTCGGAAGCCGTATTCGAAGGCGGGGAGCGTGTACGTATGACACTGCGTGCCAAAGCGAATGAACCGCTGCAAAATCCAATTCTTGGCTTCCTTGTGCGTGACCGTTTGGGGCAAGACTTGTTCGGTGAAAATACGCTTCCCTTTACCAACCGCGTGTCAACTCCGATTGAGGCGGGCATGACATTCGAGGGTACTTTCGAATTCATTTTCCCTATGTTGCCTAATGGACAATATGCAGTAATGGCGTCCGTCGCCGATGGTGATGCTTACGACAATCTACAGCATCACTGGATGCATGACGCGTTGATCATCAATGTGTACTCCAGCAAAATTAGATATGGGCTGGTCGGCATTCCATTTGAGAGGGTTAGTCTAGAGGTAATCAATGAGTAAAAAGACAGTTTTTCAACTTTACGAAGAGCATGTTGGCAAGGTATCAGACAAATGGTTCTTGTATCTGAATGAATATAACCGTTTGCTTTATGGCTATCAGGATAAGCCGGTACGTTTACTTGAAATCGGAATACAGAATGGTGGTTCATTGGAGATTTTGAGTTGCTATTTTTCAAAAGCAGAGAAAATTATCGGTTGTGATATAGATCAGAGATGCGAGCAACTTCGATTCGATGACCATCGAATTTCGATTGTTGTTGGAGATGTCAATTCAGATGATTGTCAGCAGCGTATCCTTCAACAGTCTACGTCCTTCGATATTATTGTTGACGATGGCTCACATAAGTCTAGCGACATTGTGCGTGCATTTGCCCGGTACTTCCCATACTTAAATGATGGGGGTATTTATGTGGTGGAGGATCTCCATTGTAGTTATTGGGAAGATTTTGAGGGTGGGATATACAACCCTTTGTCATCGGTTGCTTTCTTTAAAAGATTGGCGGATGTTGTTAATTTTGAGCATTGGAGAAATAACAAATCCAGAAATGATTTATTGAAAGGATTTGCGGCACATTTTGATGTGGATTTCGATGATTATGATCTTGCAAGGATACACTCCATCGAATTTATAAATTCATTGTGCATCATCAGAAAATTTTCTCCTGAAGAAAATGTGATCGGCAAGCGATTTGTTGTCGGATCAGAGGGGTTTTCGACAAATGGATGGCAACGACTTAATGCCACTTCGATTCAAGATGTCTCAATGGGCAAAATGGATGATGGATCTTTGGACGTTTTTGAGTTGGGTAATAAGGTAAGTGAGTTGGGTAATAAGGTAAATGAGTTGGGTAATAAGGTAAATGAGTTGGGTAATAAGGTAAGTGAGCGAGATGAATCAATAGCTTTACTAAACCAACAATTATCTCAAATTATCTCAAGTAATTCTTGGCGAATAACCTTGCCATTACGTGAGGCACACCTTTGGCTTTCCTCCCCAAAACAGCAAGCCAAAAGGTATGTAAGAGGGGGGGTACGTTTGGCAAAACGTAAGTATCAATCACTCCCCTTGAGCTATCAAGTCAAAGCAGCGCATAGAAACACTCTTGCAAAGTATTTTCCCAGTCTGTTATTGATAAGCGGTAGTCCTTCAGCAACAATCCGAAATCCGCACAAAATATCTAATGGGATTTCAAGCTCCATGCGGCTTCTAAACAGTGTCCGTAGGTATGGGTTTGTAAGATCAGGATGTCGTGTGTTTGAGCTAATGCATGAACAGGGATTAACTTATACATTTAAAAAACTTGTACAACACTTGAAAAAATCTAGGGACATCCAATTTATAAATCCTGATATTGATTTTAATAAGTTACGTAATAACGCAAATAATGAAGCTTTAAATTATTGTAGTAATAATCAACAAAATATACTTATTGTCATCCCGTCATACAATGACCAGGTAGTATTAGAGGAATGTCTTCATTCTATCTGCAGCGCAGAAAGCAAAGTAAATTATAGAGTTATCATATGCGATGATAATTCACCTGATATGCATAAGCAGTGGCTAACTCAATTAGAGTGCCAATATACTTGGCTTTCAGTCTGTTACGGTGAGAAAAATATTGGCTTTGCAGGGAATGTGAATCGTGGCTTGTCTGCAGCGCTTGCAGACGAGCATGTTGTTTTGCTAAATAGTGATACCATCGTGTCTAATTTCTGGCTTGATAATCTGGTCTTTTCCTCATTTGTAAAAGGCGCAGATATAGTTTGTGGTAAGCTGGCCTATCCAGGTGGCGATATACAATATTACGGTGGTATGCGCAACCCAATTGAAAGTGATTGGTTTATGCATAATCATCATATGGAACGATTAGAAAGTGCAACAACCTTTTTCGAACAATATACCTTGTACGCAACTGGTGCATGTATGTACATTACCAGTCATGCATTAACGAAGCTAGGTCAGTTAGATGAACAATATGGAATGGCATTTGAGGATGTCGATTATTCCCTAAGAGCTTGGAAAAAGCAGTTAAAGGTTTGCCTGTCCCCTTTCTGCATAGTGACACATTTGGAGTCGGTTACACGGAGTAGAGTACAGGGTACCAGAGAGCTAAACTCAAAAGCTTATTTCTGGGAAAAGAACGCAACTTTCTTTAAACGTAACGTAATATCTAATAAGACGGGCACACCCAAAATTATTTACGTTACTCAAGATTGTGGCGTGGGGGGCGGACATAGGTTTATCTTTCAACACATTGCAGCTCTTTACAAACTGAAGTTTGATGTGGAGTTGTGGACCTTAGGTACGAAACCTAACTGGTACAATTTAGATAAAAATATACCATTTAAAACATTTAGTAATTACAGTCAGCTAACCACAGAATTAGCTGAGGTGAATGCTATTAAGGTTGCGACGTGGTGGGAAACTGCTGAGCCTGTCTGGCTAGCAAGCTCAGTTAATGGCATTCCTGCTTATTATGTTCAAGATATTGAGTCGAGTTATTACATAAAACGAGGAGAGTTATTAACTGCTGCCAAGGTTGCCTCAATGTATATGCCAGAGTTCAAATATTTAACGTATGCCACTTGGATAAAAGACAAACTTGAGTTAGATTTTAAGAGGCCTGCTGAATGTGTTGGATTCTATTTAGACCAGGATAAGTTTTATCGGGATAAGGCAATAAAGAAGAAACCTCAGATATTAGTATTTGCACGAGGGGAACCCCTTAAAAATTTCGCATACACTAAAAAAATACTATCCAAAATTCAAACTCTGGACAGTAGGTATACTGTGGTTGCAGTCGGTCCAGATGAATCACTCGTAAAGGATATAGATGGATGTGTTTTCGTGCGAACACCAAACGATCAAGAGCTCAATAAAATATACAATGAATCAATCGCAATAATTCAAACATCAACGCACGAAGGGCTGAGCCTGCCTCCATTAGAGGGCATGTTATGTGAATGCCTTGTATTCTGCACAGATGCCTTTGGAAATCGAGCGTATATAGAGCCCGGTATTAATTGTGTATTGTTGCCCTCAAATGATGCAGGACTTAGCGCGTCTGCTATTGTTGAAGCATTGTCTGATTCTGAGGGAAATCAAAGAAATAATATGATTAATAATGCGTTTAATACAGCAATGAAATATCAGGCACTTGAATTGGAAACCAGCTTATCCAAGTTTTATTTGGATGTAGCGTCGAAGGAATATGGCGTTTACTAATGCTGTTTTGGTATAACCAAGCACTGGAGTGACATCAGTTGTAATTACATCATTCCAAATGACTACCTAATAACATGTTAGAGAGATCGCGTTGAATAAAATCGCAATTATAACCGGCATTACCGGTCAAGATGGAGCCTATCTGGCACAGTCGTTGTTGGAAAAAAACTACACGGTTTATGGCACATATCGCCGTACCAGCTCGGTCAATTTCTGGCGTATAGCAGAGCTGGGTGTGGATAAGCACCCCAATATGCGTCTGGTTGAGTACGATCTGACGGATTTGGGTTCCAGTATTCGTTTACTGCAAAGCACCGAGGCGACTGAGGTGTATAATCTGGCGGCGCAGAGTTTTGTGGGGGTGTCGTTTGATCAGCCGATGACCACTGCGCTTATTACCGGATTGGGGCCATTGAATCTGCTCGAAGCGATTCGTATTGTTAACCCTAAAATCCGTTATTATCAGGCTAGCACGTCGGAAATGTTTGGTAAGGTGCAGGCGATTCCGCAAATGGAAGACACTCCTTTCTACCCACGCAGCCCATATGGTGTGGCCAAGCTGTATGCGCACTGGATGACGATTAATTACCGCGAGAGCTACGATATTTTTGCTACCAGCGGGATTTTGTTTAACCATGAGTCGCCGTTGCGTGGCTTGGAATTTGTGACTCGCAAGATCACGGATGCTGCGGCGCGTATTCATCTGGGCAAGCTGGATTGCGTGGAACTGGGTAATCTGGATGCCAAGCGTGATTGGGGCTTTGCCAAAGAGTATGTTGATGGTATGTGGCGTATGCTGCAGGTGGATGTGCCGGGGACTTTCGTGCTGGCGACCAATCGTACTGAAACGGTGCGTGATTTCGTGCGTATGGCATTTAAGGGCGTTGGCATTACGCTTGAGTTTAAAGGTTCGGCTGAAAATGAAACGGCTATTGATACCGCCACAGGCAAGGTCGTGATGCGTGTTAATCCCAAATTTTACCGCCCGACTGAGGTTGAGTTGCTTATTGGTGATCCTGCCAAAGCCAAAGCCAAGCTGGGTTGGGAGCCTAAGACTACATTGGAAGAATTATGCCGGATGATGGTGGAGGCCGATGTGCGCCGCATTAATGACGGGTTCTCGTTCTGATATGTCCACAAATAAACGCGCTTTGGTCACTGGCCTGACCGGTTTTACTGGTCGTTATGTGGCGGATGAATTGGCGGTGGCTGGGTTTGAGGTTTATGGTATTGGTGAACGTCTGTCTGCTTTACCACGTTATACTCAAGTTGATTTAAGCGACCGAGAGGCATTGCATGCAGTAGTAGCCAATGTGAACCCTCATGTTGTGCTGCATCTTGCTGGCATCGCTTTTGTCGCTGCGGATAGCGCGGAGGCATTTTACCGTGTGAATACCGTGGGTACGCGGAACCTGCTTGAGGCGCTGGCTAATGAGGCACCCAACGTGGAGTGCGTGCTGTTGGCCAGTAGCGCTAATGTTTACGGTAATGCTACCGAGGGGATGCTTGATGAGTCGGCTTTGCCGAATCCGGCAAACGACTATGCAGTGAGTAAATTGGCCATGGAATATATGGCACGCTTGTGGTTCGATCGGCTGCCGATAGTGATTGCGCGTCCGTTTAATTATACGGGTGTTGGGCAATCAGATGTTTTTTTGCTGCCTAAAATCGTGGGGCATTTTCGGCAGGGTGCAAAGCAGATTGAACTGGGTAATCTTGATGTTTTCCGTGATTTCAGCGATGTTCGCGCGGTTGTGAATGCTTACCGCAGGCTAGTCCAGATTTGTCCGGCTGGTGAGACTATCAATGTCTGTTCTGGCCAAAGTCATTCCTTGCGTGAAGTACTTGAGATGGTAGGGAAAATTGCTGGTTATGACATCGAGGTAAAGGTTAATCCGGCTTTCGTGCGTGCCAATGAAGTGCGCTCGTTACTGGGCTCTGCTGAACGCCTGCGTAGCATCATTGGGGCGTGGGATTCGCCGCCACTTAATGAAACGCTGGCGTGGATGTATCACCTGCCATCGCAATGAAGGTATTGTTTGGTGCGGATATCGTCCGCTACCCGCTAACGGGAATCGGCCGTTATGCTTATGAATTGGGGCGGCGTTTGCCGGGCGCCGCAGGCATTGAGCGCGTGCGTTATTTACGTGGTGGCAGTGTGCTTGACGGGCTGCCAGAGAGACCTGCCATCGGACGTGTTCAGCAAAATAATGCGCATTTGAGACGTGTAGTTGGCAGTTTGCCGATGTTTGCTGAGGTATATTTGCGTGTTGAGGCGCTTGCGCAAAAGCGAGCATTGCGTGATTTCAATGATTATGTTTTTCACGGGCCTAATTATTATTTGCCACCTCACCCTGGGCCTTGTGTAGCAACTTTCCACGATTTGTCCATGTTTTCGTGGCCTGAATGCCATCCTGCTGCACGCGTACGGCGCATGCAAAAAGAGCTGCCTAAAATCATGAAACGGGTTCAGGTATTAGTAACCGATTCCGAGTTTACTCGCCAGGAGGTTGCTGTTTATTTCAACTGGCCATTGAGGCGAATTGTGGTTGCTCCTTTGGCAGCATCATCCGATTATCGCCCTATGGATATTATTGAAGTGGCACCTGTTTTGTCACGATGGGAGCTGCATTTCGGGCGCTATTCGCTTTTTGTCAGCTCACTGGACCCGCGTAAAAACATAGGCATGTTGCTCGATGTGTACGAGAGGATGCCTCATGCTTTGCGGTTACGGATGCCATTGGTCGTGGTGGGGTTTGAGGGCTGGAAGAGCGAGGATACGATTGCACGGCTGAGAGCGGGTGAACGTGCTGGATGGGCGCGTTATCTTGGGTTTGTGGACGAGGCCTCATTGCCGGCTTTATATGCTGGTGCCCGTGTTTTCCTCTATCCATCACGTTATGAGGGTTTTGGTTTGCCTGTGTTGGAGGCAATGGCTGCGGGAACCCCGGTTATTTGCTCAAATGCGGCTTCTTTACCTGAAGTGGCTGGGGTTGATGGTGCCGTGCTTATTGCTGTCGATGATGCCGAGGCTTTATATGAGGCGTTGATGCGGGCTTTGGAAGATGACGTATGGTGCGCAGAAGCCCGTTGCCGTGGCTTGAAGCGGGCAGCTGAATTTTCCTGGGACAAAACTGTAGCCGCGACGCTCATCGCTTATAAGCTGGCCGGACAGTGAAAGGTGTTGCCGGTGTTGTCATAACGCAGCTTTATTTAGGTGTGGTTTTATGAGGGTGCTACATTTTTACAAGACTTCCTTCCCGGATACGATGGGAGGTATTGAGCAGGTGATTAATCAGATCGCCAGAGGTGCGCAGAAACTGGGTGTCAAAACTGATGTGCTTTCGCTCACGCCTGATCGTCATGCTCGCACAGTTGAAATCGATGGCTATCTGGCGCATCGTGCCAAACTTGATTTGCACATTGCTTCGGCAGGCTTTTCTGCTTCTGCCTTTTCGCGTTTTTCACAGCTGGCAAAGCAGGCAGATGTCATTCATTACCACTTTCCCTGGCCATTTATGGATGTAGTTCACTTTGCGACCAGGGTGAAAAAGCCAGCGTTGGTGTCCTACCATTCGGATATTATTCGTCAGAAATATCTGCTTAAGCTTTATTCTCCGTTAATGTTTAAATTTTTGGGTAATGTTGATCATATTGTGGCCGCCTCACCCAATTATCTTGCCAGCAGTCATGTGCTGAAAAGATTTGCAGATAAGGTTAGTGTGATTCCATATGGCTTGGATAAGTCTAGCTATCCTCACCCCTCGTCCGATAGATTGGCATATTGGCGTGAAAAAATCGGGCCGAAATTTTTCTTGTTTGTAGGCGTGCTTCGCTACTACAAGGGTTTGCATATCTTGTTGGCAGCGGCACAAGGCACTGATTATCCAATAGTGATAGTCGGTGCCGGGCCGCTTGAGCAGGAGTTGAAAGCGCAAGCGGCACGGCTTGGTTTGCGTAATATTTATTTTCTGGGACGCTTGCCTGATGAGGACAAGGCCGCATTGTTAAGTTTGTGTTATGGATTTGTTTTCCCTTCGCATCTGCGCTCGGAAGCTTTTGGCATCTCGCTGCTAGAGGGTGCAATGTATGGCAAGCCGATGATTTCTTGCGAAATTGGTACTGGTACGACCTTTATTAATATTGCGAATGAAACAGGGCTGGTTGTGCCGCCTGATGATCCAGTGGCATTCCGTCAAGCGATGCGTTATTTGTGGGAACACCCTGAGATGGCCGCGGATATGGGCAAGCGTGCCGAAGATCGATACTGGAAACAATTTACAGCGGATCAAATGGTGCAGTCGTATGTGGCGTTATATAGCGATTTAGTGAAGAGGTACCGTCAGTGAAGGTATTAATTACTGGCGCTTCTGGATTTGTCGGTAGTGCTATCTGTAGCAGATTAGCGGCACAAGATGTATGTGCGGTTGGTGCAGTTAGGAGCGTGCCTAAACACCAAATATCTGGGATGGAATACCGGATTGTAGGAAGTTTGAATGCTGGAACTGACTGGCTAGCAGCGCTGGCCGGTGTGGATATCGTTATCCACCTCGCCGCGCGCGTTCATGTAATGCGCGAGAATGCCGCTGATCCTCTGGCCGCATTTCGGGAAGTCAATGTGGCCGGAACCGAGCGCCTTGCGCGTGCTGCGGCAAGCAGTGGGGTGAAGCGGCTGGTCTATGTCAGTTCTATCAAGGTGAATGGCGAGCAGACTGCAGGCGTCCCTTACTCGGAGCTGGATGTACCTGCCCCGCAGGATTCGTACGGCGTTTCGAAATACGAAGCCGAGCAGGCGTTGCGTCAGGTGGCGCTTGAGACCGGTTTGGAAGTGGTCATTGTGCGGCCCCCGTTAATATATGGCCCCGGCGTTGGCGGAAATTTTCTTCGCCTGTTGAAGTTGGTGTCGTGGGGCGTGCCGTTGCCGCTGGCGTCGGTTCTCAATCGGCGCAGCATGATTTATCTGGGCAATTTTGTTGATGCGCTGATTACATGCGCGACGCATCCGGCTGCTGTGGGCAAGACGTATCTGGTGAGCGATGGCGAAGACATTTCGACGCCGTTATTGATGCAGTATATGGCGAATTTGATGGGGAAACATAGCTGGTTATGGCCGCTCCCGTCGTTTTTGCTGAAACTGGCCGGAAAGATGACAGGGCTGTCCGGTGAAGTTGAACGGCTGATCGGTTCATTGCAGATTGATAGCTCCGGGATTCGCCGCGAGCTTGGGTGGCTGCCTCCGTACTCCATGCAGCAGGGCTTATCGGAAACCGTGCGCTGGTTTGAACAAGCTGGCAAGTAGGGAATGGGAAAACAGGAAAACGGTATGGGTTATCGCGGCAAACGCATGATGGATCTGGTGGTGGCAGGGCTGGTGCTGATCATGGCGTGCGTCCCGATGATATTGGTGGCTATCATGGTTAAGCTGACGTCCCGTGGCCCCGTGCTGTACTGGTCGGACCGAGTGGGGCGAGACAACAAGCTGTTCCGTATGCCAAAATTCAGAACCATGCGGATAGACACGCCTGCGGTGGCGACCCATTTGCTGGGCAAGCCGGAACAATATCTGACATCCATAGGCGGATTTCTGCGGAAATCCAGCCTGGACGAGCTGCCGCAAATCTGGAGTATCCTTGTGGGCGATATGAGCCTGGTGGGGCCGCGCCCCGCATTGTTCAATCAGGATGACCTGATCAGTTTGCGCACGACAATGGGGGTGCAGCATCTGGTGCCGGGACTGACCGGCTGGGCGCAGATCAATGGCCGTGATGAGTTGCCCATTCCGCAAAAAGTGCAGCTGGATGCCGAATATTTGCAAAACATGTCATGGTCGCTGGATGTGCAAATCCTGTTGCGCACCGCATTCAAGGTATTGAAACGCGATGGGGTTTCTCATTAAAACGCATTGCGCTTCGGCTATTTGTTGATAGCATCAGCAGTAAACTCCAGTCCGCCTGTCAACGTCAGCGAGGCGCATCGACTAATCTATTTTGAGTGAGATATCTTCTGTGGATTTAGCACACACTTCCTTATTTCCGCGTACGCCGTTACTCAACGGCAGTGGCGTGGAGGCCACCCGTTCCGCCATCCGCGACTATTTTCATGCGACGTTTACGCGTTATGAGCAGCTGTTCGAGACGCTGGCCTGCGATGCGGCCTATTTCGAGAAGCCGATCAGCCTGCGGCATCCGCTGATTTTCTATTTCGGCCATACCGCGACCTTCTTTATCAACAAGCTGTTGCAGGCGGGGCTGGTAACCGAGCGCATCAACCCGCAATTCGAATCGATGTTTGCGGTGGGTGTCGATGAAATGAGCTGGGACGATCTCAATGACAAGCATTATCCGTGGCCGAGTGTCGCCGAAGTGCAAGCGTATCGCGATCAGGTGCGCGCGGCGGTGGATGCGGTGATTGCGCGTGCGCCGCTGAGTTTGCCGATAGACTGGCAGCATCCGTGGTGGACGATTGTGATGGGGATAGAGCACGAGCGCATCCATCTGGAAACGTCGTCGGTATTGATACGCCAGCAGCGGCTGGAATGGGTGCAGCCGCATCCGGCATGGGCGCCGTGCAAACTGACGGGCGAGGCGCCGCGCAACGAGCTGGTGAGCATCAGTGCGGGCACAGTGCGTCTGGGCAAGAGCCGGGCTGACGGCATTTACGGCTGGGATAACGAATACGGCGAGCATGTGGCGGAAGTCGCCGAATTTCAGGCCGGTCGTTATCTGGTGAGCAATCGCGAGTTTCTGGAATTTGTCGAGGCGAACGGTTATTGCACCGATGCGTGGTGGGATGAGGAGGGCTGCGGCTGGCGCCAGTTCAGCCGGGCGCAGCAGCCGACATTCTGGCACCGTGTAGGCGCTACCTGGCAATTGCGCCTGATGACCGAGCTGGTGGCAATGCCGTGGGACTGGCCGGTCGAAGTCAATTATCACGAAGCCAAGGCGTTCTGCAACTGGAAGGCGGCGCAGAGCGGACAGGCAGTGCGGCTGCCGACCGAAGACGAGTGGTATCGCCTGTACGATGTCAGCGGCGTGGCTGAAGTCCCGGCAAATTCGCCAGCGCCAGCCAATTTGCATCTGGACCACTGGGTCTCGGCGTGCCCGGTAACGCAGTTCGCGCATGGCGAGCTGTACGACGTGGTGGGCAATGTGTGGCAGTGGACGGAAACGCCGATCTATCCGTTCGCCGGCTTCGAAGTGCATCCGATGTACGACGATTTCACCACGCCGACTTTCGACGGGCGGCATAACCTGATCAAGGGCGGCTCGTTTATCGCCTGCGGCAACGAGTCGCGGCGCGATGCGCGCTACGCTTTCCGCCGCCATTTTTTCCAGCACGCCGGTTTCCGCTATGTGGTCAGCGATATCCCGGCGACTGTACCCAATGTGTATTACGAGAGCGATAAGCAGTTGTCGGAGTACGCCGAATTCCATTATGGCGACGAGTATTATGGTGTCGCCAATTTCCCCAGAACGCTGACGCAGATCGCCATTGCGGTGATGGCCGGTAAGCCCATGCGCAAGGCGCTGGATCTGGGCTGTGCCACCGGGCGGGCGACGTTCGAGCTGGCGCGGCAATTCGATGAAGTCACGGGTGTGGATTTCTCGGCGCGCTTTATCAATCTGGGCGTGCAGCTGGCGCAGACCGGCAGTATCCGTTACACGCTGGTGGACGAAGGCGAGCTGGTGTCATACAAGACCCGCGATCTGACGACGATGGGATTGGCGGCGGTGCGCGATAAAGTTCAGTTCATGCAGGGCGACGCATGCAACCTCAAGCCGATTTTGACGGGCTTCGATCTGATTCTGGCGGCCAACCTGATTGACCGCCTGTATGACCCGGCGCAGTTTTTGGCTAACGTGCATGAGCGGCTGAACCTCGGCGGGATATTGCTGATTGCTTCGCCTTATACCTGGCTGGAGGAGCATACGCGACGGCAGGACTGGGTGGGCGGTTACAAGAAAGACGGCGAAAACTTCACAACGCTGGATGGCCTGAAAGCCATGCTTGGCGAAAATTTCCGTCTGGTCGCCGCACCGCAGGACGTGCCGTTCGTGATTCGCGAGACCCGGCGCAAGTTCCAGCATACTTTATCCGAGGTGACGCTGTGGGAGCGGATTAAGTAAGCTGTTTTTTCCGCAATGCGCTAATATTACTCATTTTAGAGGTGTTCTTTCATGAAACCATCCGAAGCGCTAGGCATTAACAGAGACGACATTCGCCGTGTGGTAGCTGCGCATCGTGCGTGTAATCCGCGTGTCTTCGGGTCGGTACTCCACGGTGATGATGTTGAGGGGAGTGACCTTGATATCCTGATTGATCCGACACCGGAAACGACGCTATTCGATATTGGTGCGATCAGGTACGAATTGCTGCAGTTGCTTGGCGTACCCGTAGATGTGCTGACACCAAAGGCGCTACCCGAAAAGTTTCGTGCTGCAATACTTGCAGAGGCAGTGTCGATATGAGTCGTGACAAACAACGGCTATTCGACTACCTGGAGCACATTTTGCAAGCCATAGAGCGTATTGACCGTTACACTGACGATATGGATGAAGTGGCTTTCTTGCAGAGCGAGATGGCTCAGGATGCGGTGGTTCGTAACTTTGAAGTTATCGGTGAGGCCTGTCATAACATTGAGATGCATTTTTCCGAGTTTGCAGCATCTCATCCGGAATTACCTCTGGCATTCGCTTATCAGATGCGCAATGCGTTGGCGCATGGGTATTTCAAGATCGACTTTGAGATCGTTTGGAAAACCATTCAGAGTGAGCTTGCTGGTTTGTACGTTCAGGTGCAGCAACTGGTTCAGGATTTGTCGCACTAGTATGGCAGCGAATTCGCTGACTTTTGACTTCGACCGGATCATTTCCCGTACCGGCACCGCCAGCGAGAAATGGGACGGCCGTCAAGCCTATTTTGGCCGTGCCGACGTCACGCCGCTGTGGGTGGCGGATATGGATTTTGCCGCGCCGCCTGCGGTGACCGAAGCGCTGATCGCAAGGGCGCAGCATCCGGTTTACGGCTATACCGCGACTGATGATGCGGTGTATACCAGCCTGATAGTCTGGCTGGCTCAGCAATACGGCTGGCGAGTCGAGCGTGACTGGATCGTGCTGACGCCGGGCGTGGTGCCTTCCATTTACGCAGCGGTGCAGGCCATGACGCGGCCCGATCAGGGCGTGATCGTGCAGCCGCCGGTGTATGCGCCGTTCTTCAGTGCGGTGACGACCAATGGCCGGGCCTTGCTGCACAATCCGCTACGCCTGGAGCAGGGACGTTATCGCATGGATCTGGCGCAGCTGGAACACTGCGCGCAGCAGGGGGCGAAGCTGCTGCTGTTGTGTTCGCCGCATAATCCGGTCGGGCGCGTCTGGCAACGCGATGAATTCGACGCGCTGCTCGATATCGCCCGCCGTTATCGGCTGACGATTTTTTCTGACGAGATCCATGCCGATCTGGTTTATCCGGAATACCGGCATATCCCGCTGGCGACGCTGACGCGCGAGGGCGATGCCGTCATTACCGCCGTTGCGCCGAGCAAGACGTTCAATATCCCCGGCCTCGGGCTGTCGGCGCTGATCATTCCCGATGCCGGGATACGGCAGGCGATGATCGCGGCATTTGCCCGTCTGCATGTGCATAACAGCAACCCGTTCAGCCTGATTGCATTCACGGCCGCCTATCGGCATGGCGGCGCATGGCGCGATGCGCTGATGCTGTACCTGCGCGACACCCGCGATGCGGTGATGCAGTATCTTTCCGAACATATTCCCGGCATTCGCGCCATTGCCGCGGAAGGCACATATCTGCTGTGGCTGGATTGCCGGGAACTGGGCATGAGCGATGCCCAGCTGCAGGCCTTCTTCGTGCAGCAATGCCGGATCGGCATGAATCCAGGCCCCATCTTCGGCCAGGGCGGCAGCGGCTTCATGCGCCTTAATCTCGCCAGCCCGCGCGCCGTGGTAATGGAGGCATTGGCGAGGGTGGCGGCTGCATTGTCAGTGCCGGGTTAATTCGCCGGCTTCTTGCGCCAGCTAATCAGCAATACCCCGCTCAATACCAGTACCGCCCCCGCAATCTGCAAGCCGCCTATGGTTTCGCCAAGGAACAGATAGGCCATGAAGATGGTGGCGACAGGGCCGGCCGAGCCTATCAGCGCAGTGCGGCCCGGATTTATCAGACGGATGGCCGCCGACAGCATGAATACCGGCAAGACCGTTGAGAATATCGCCATGGCTGCACTCAGCACGTAAATTCGCTGCGGAAGCTGCAATGCGCTCAGGTCATGCGTAGCAGCAAAGTGGGCGAGCGTGACTGCGCTGGCGACGATCATCGCCAGCGCAGTGAAGCGTATCGTGCCTATCTTGCCGATCGCGTGCCCTGCACCTACCAGATACACGGAATAGCTCAGGGTGCTGGCAAATACCAGGCTGGCGCCGAGCAGCATATTGGCTGAGTGTTGTGCCAGATTATGGGAAAATACCAGCGCAATGCCGCTGTAGCTGATCACCAGTGCAATGATATGCCTGCGCGTAATCGAATGTTTGAACAGCGCCGCCGAGAGCAGCACGGTCATGGTCGGATACAGGAACAGGATCAGCCGTTCCAGCCCGGCACTCAGGTATTGCAGCCCCATGAAATCCAGCAGGCTGGACACGTAATAACCGATGAATCCCAGCCCGATAATCAGCAGAAAGTCATGCCGGTCCAGCGCTTTTGCATGTTGCTGGCGCGAACTCCAGATGGCTACGCCGATGAATACCGGCACGGCGAACGCCATGCGTAATGCCAGCAGCGTGATGGCATCGATGGGCGCGGCCAGATAGGCGAGCTTGACGAAAATCGCTTTGGCGGAAAAGCCGATCGCGGCAAATACGGCGAGTGTTACGCCCAGGCCAAACTGCGGAGGATGTTGTGTATGTGCCATGATCCTTTGCGGTGACTGCGGATAATGGCGTGAAGTAGGCTACACGGTTTCATCCGCAGCTACTTCTGTTGTTTAATGGGGAGATTAAATGGAAATAACTGCAGCGGCGGTTTTTGACCGCAGCCACAGCAGGGTATGTTTGAGCATGACGTGAAAAGTATTCATGGCTGAATCGTAAGGCGGGCGAGCGCTATTGTCAACTCGCATGACGCCGTCTTGAACGGGTGATGAAGTCGGGCAGCAACGAGCCGGTAATCATCCCGGTCAGGCTCATCAGCAAGCCGAACAGCTGCGGCGGCCAGGTGCCGTCCGGGTTGAAGATTTCCAGCAATATCCATGAGCTGGTACCGGCGATGATGGCGAATAACGCGCCCTGAGTGTTGGCGCGCTGCCAGTACAGGCCGAATACCAGCGGGATGAAGGCGGCGACCAGCGTGACTTTGTAGGCATTCTCGACCATGTGGAAAATGCTGGCGTTGGCGTGCAGCGCGTATGAGGTGACGATGATCGCGAATGTCACTACGACCAGACGCATCGCCAGCAGCAAATGGCGATCGCTCAAGTGGCCGATAAAAGGTTTGAGTATGTTTTCGGTAAAAGTGACTGACGGCGCCAGCAACGTGCCGCTGGCAGTGCTCATGATAGCGGAGAGCAGTGCGCCGAAGAACATGATCTGCGCGAATAGCGGGGTGTGATTGAGGATGAGGTCGGGCAGAATATGTTGCGAGTCGCTGGTCAACAGTCTGTTGACCATATCCGGATCGATCAGCGTGGCGGAATAGGCCAGAAAGATCGGGATGAACGCAAAGAGGAAATACAGCCCGCCGCCAAGCACTGCACCGCGTACAGCGGTGGTTTCGTTCTTCGCCGACATCACGCGCTGGAATACGTCCTGTTGCGGGATGGAGCCGAACATCATGGTGACCCAGGCGGCGATGAAGGCAAGCACGTCCGGGAGCGTGAGCGCCGGCCAGAATTCGAATTTGCCTGCGGCCTGGGCGTGATTGACCACATGCATGACGCCGCCTGCATCACTGCTGACTACCCAGGCGATATACAGCATCCCGAGCATGATGATGCTCATCTGGAAAAAATCGGTCAGCGCTACCGACCACATGCCGCCAAACAGGGTATAAACCAGCACGATGGCCGAGCCGATCAGCATGCCGTCATGGGCGGAAATGCTGCCCTGGCTGAGCAGCGAAAAAACCAGCCCCAGTGCGGTGATCTGGGCGGAAACCCAGCCCAGATAAGAGGCGACGATGGCGAGGCTGGTGAGCAGTTCCACGGTGCGGCCATAGCGCTGGCGGTAGTAATCGCCGATGGTAAGCAGGTTCATGCGATACAGCTTGCGGGCGAAGAAGAGACCTACTAGCACCAGGCACACGCTGGCGCCAAATGGATCGGCAACGATGCCTTTGAGTCCGTCCTGCAAAAAGGTGGCGGAAGTGCCGAGCACGGTTTCCGAGCCGAACCAGGTGGCGAATACCGTGGCGATGACGATGTAAAGCGGCAGCGAACGCCCGGCTACGACATAATCTCTTGCGCTATGCACTTTGGATGCCGCAAACAGTCCGAGCCCGATCGAAATCAATAAATAAAGTATGACAAACCAGATGAGCATGTCGAGTCCTTGGATTTAATTAAAAATGAAGGTTGATAAACTCGTATGCGGTTAACGCGATGCCGCCTGCCAATAGCAGGGCTATCAGGATAAGCAGGCGTTGCGTATTGCGTTGCTGTTGTAATAGTTGTTCGGTTTGCGCGCGTACTGCAGCAGCGTGGTCTTGTGCCAGATAGGCATGCGCCAGACGTGGAATTTGCGGCAGCAGCGTGGCCCAGCGCGGGGCTTCATTGCGGATGTTGCGCAGCGCACCGCGCCAGCCGAATTGTTCGTTCATCCAGCGCTCAAGGAAGGGTTTGCCGGTTTTCCACAAGTCCAGGTCCGGGTCGAGCTGGCGTCCCAGGCCTTCGATATTGAGCAGGGTTTTTTGCAGCAACACCAGTTGCGGCTGTATTTCCATATTGAAGCGGCGCGAGGTCTGGAACAGGCGTAACAGCACCTTGCCGAATGAGATTTCCTTCAATGGCCGGTCGAAGATAGGTTCGCAGACGGCGCGGATGGCCGCTTCGAATTCGTCCACGCGGGTATCGGCAGGTGTCCAGCCGGCATCGACGTGGGCTTGTGCGACGGCGCGGTAATCGCGCTGGAAGAAGGCGAGGAAATTCTGCGCCAGATAGTTCTTGTCGACTTCGGTCAGGGTGCCCATGATGCCGAAATCCAGCGCAATGTACTGGCCCTGCGCATTGACCTGGATATTGCCCGGGTGCATGTCAGCGTGAAAGAATGCATCGCGGAACACCTGGGTGAAAAAGATTTCCACCCCGTTCTGGGCGAGTTTGGGGATATCGACACCCATCGCGACGAGCTGGTCGAACTGGCTGATGGGCACGCCTTTCATGCGCTCCATCACCATCACCCCGGATTCGCAATAATCCCAGTACACCTCGGGCACGATGAGCAGGCTGGAATGCTCGAAGTTGCGGCGCAATTGCGAGCAGTTGGAGGCTTCGCGCATCAGGTCGAGTTCGTCGGACAGGGTTTTCCTGAATTCGCCGACGATCTCGCGCGGGTGCAGGCGCTTGCCGTCGGCGAACAGTTTTTCGATGAGAATGGCGGCCGCTTCGAGCAGCCCCAGGTCGTGATCGATGACTTTGGCGATGCCGGGGCGCAGCACTTTCACTGCGGCTTCGGTGCCGTCGCGCAGGATGGCGAAATGTACCTGCGCCATCGAAGCGCTGGCGACCGGCTCGGCATCGAACCGGGTAAACACCTGCTCCAGCGGTCTGCGGTAGATGGCTTCCAGCGTGGTGCGCACTTCCTCAGCCGGGAACGGCGGCACGCGATCCTGCAGGCGCGCGAGCTCATCGGCGATGTCCATCGGCATCAGGTCGCGACGGGTGGAGAGCATTTGCCCGAATTTGACGAAAATCGGTCCCAGCGTTTCCAGCGCGCGGCGCAGGCGCACGGCACGCGGCTCGGACAGGTCACACCAGAACAGCGTGGCTCTGACTAGCCAGCGCAGTCCGCGTACACGCTCGTGCCCGAGAAAAAACTCATCCAGCCCGAAGCGCGCAGATACCCATACAATGGTGAGAAGCCGGAAAATACGCATGAGTTTTAGAGAGCGGAGTCTGATTTGAGGCGTTGAGTGAGGAAGTCGATGCGTTTGTTCAATCTTGCGCTGGCGTCCCGCAGTCGATCGACTTCGGCGATGAATTCGTCGAGATGCTTGCGTTTGGCGATCAGCGTGATTTCCTCGTGAGCGTAATCGGTCAGCATGGCGGCACTGTCGGCCAGCGTGCGGCGTTGCCAGGCGATCAGGTTGCGCGCGATCTGCACCAGCTGATGTGCGGCGCTGTCGCCGATGAAGCGCGCCAGGTCGGCTTCGGCGTCCCAGTCCAGCGTCAGCAGGGTATTGCCGAAATCGGCAGCGAACTGGGTGTCGCCGCTGATATGGATATCATGCGTGGCGGCATGATCGCCTAACGCGATGCGCGCCGCGAGCAGCCCACCGAGCTGCATGCGAGCGTCGGCGCCGTCCTCATCGGCCTGCTGCAGGCGGCCTTCGTTATCGATGGCAAACGCGAATTGCAGCGGGAACAGGCCAATGGCGATACGCTTGCCGGCATGCCCCATCAGCCGTTGCCGGGCCCACGGTGCGCCATTCAGCAAATGGTTGAGCGTCGCAATGATGACGTAGCCGGACAGCATGTTAATACTTGTATCCCTTGTGCAGGGCAACAACGCCGCCGCTGAGGTTGTAGTAAGTGACCTTGGCAAATCCGGCATCGCTCATCATGGTCTTCAGCGTTTCCTGATCGGGATGCATGCGGATGGATTCCGCCAGATACTGATAGCTCTCTGCGTCCTTGGCGATCAGTTTGCCCATGACCGGCAGCAGCTTGAACGAGTAGGCGTCGTAAACCGGCGCCAGCGGTTTCCATATCTTGGAGAACTCCAGCACCAGCAGGCGCCCGCCCGGACGCAGCACACGATACATGTCGCGCAGTGCGGCATCCTTGTGCGTCATGTTGCGCAAGCCGAAAGCCACGCTGACGCAATCGAAATAATTATCGGGGAACGGCAGTTTTTCGCCGTCGCACTGCGCGACGGGTACTGCCTGGCCTTCGTCCAGCATACGGTCGCGGCCGACGGTGAGCATGGAGCTGTTGATGTCGGTCAGCCAGACCTGGCCGGTCGGGCCGACTTTTTTCAGGAACAACCGGGTCAAATCCGCGGTGCCGCCGGCGACATCGAGCACGCGGTTGCCGGGGCGTACGCCCGAGGTCTCGATGGTAAAGCGCTTCCACAGGCGGTGCAGGCCCATCGACATGAGGTCGTTCATCACGTCGTAACGTTGTGCGACTGAATGGAATACTTCGGCGACCTTACCGGCTTTTTCCGATTCGGCCACGGTTTTGAAACCAAAGTGTGTGCTGTTATCCATGTGCGGGCAATTCAAGTGAGAATAACGTGAATCATAACCGAGACCACGCAGAAATAAAAACTTTGGTCTGGACATTGTGAGGAGTGGCGAGCCTAACCCCCGGCACTTGCAATAAACGGCTGTGGCTGCTTCCTTCCGGACCTGACCAGGTTCACCGCCTTGCAATGCGGGGAGACCCGCCATGCTGTATTCTACGCTAGTCACGGGGACTGGCAAAGCGGTATAGTGCACAATTTACAAATGGATCGGGCAAAATGAAGATTTATTGGCAATCCGTCTTGATGGTGTGCTTGAGCATGCCGGTGCTGGGCCATGCTGCGACAGGGAACCTGTTCGACGATACCAGCAGTCAGATCAATAACAATGTCGAGGATGACGACAAGACATGGCAGGAATTGCCGGCGCCTTTGCCTGCATTTCCCAAGGATGAGAATCTGGTGCCGTTTTACGTGAGTGCGATCGCGAGCAATCGGTACATGATCGATAAATCCACACTCGATGTGGGTAAAGACGGTGTGGTGCGTTATGTGCTGGTCATCAAGACGCGCGGCGGTGCAAAAAATATCAGTTTTGAAGGCATTCGCTGCGAGACGCGCGAGCGCAAGATTTATGCGACAGGGCAGGATGGCGGCAGCTGGATGCCGGCGCGCGATAGCAAATGGCAAGGTATTTCGGGGCGCTCGGCGTTGTCGTATCACCGTGTGCTGGCAGACGAATATTTCTGTCCGGAGGGGGTGATTGTATGGAATCCGGCGCAGGCTTTGCATAACATTAAGGCGGGCCGGTAACGGATGCGGTGAAATTTTGTCGCCGGTAATTGTGGCTGTGCGCGGTTTAGGCTAAAATTCAGCATTACCTGCGCTGTAAATTCAACATGACTCGTTATATCTTTGTTACTGGCGGTGTGGTGTCTTCCCTGGGCAAGGGAATCGCCGCCGCGTCTCTCGCCGCGATCCTCGAATCGCGTGGCATGCAAGTCACCATGATGAAACTGGATCCGTATATCAACGTCGATCCGGGGACGATGAGTCCGTTTCAGCATGGCGAAGTATTCGTGACCGAAGACGGTGCCGAAACCGATCTGGATCTGGGGCATTATGAGCGCTTTACTCACGCCAAAATGTCCAAGCGCAACAATTTCACGACCGGACAGATTTACGAATCCGTGATCAAGAAAGAACGTCGCGGCGATTATCTGGGCGGTACGGTGCAAGTCATTCCGCATATTACCGATGAAATCAAGCAGCACATCCGCGACGGCGCTGCCGGCGCGGAAATCGCGATTGTCGAGGTCGGCGGTACGGTAGGCGATATCGAATCGCTGCCGTTCCTGGAAGCCATACGTCAAATGGGATTGCAGGAAGGCCGCAACAATACCTGTTACATCCATCTCACGCTGGTGCCTTATCTGGGCAAGGCGGGCGAGGTCAAGACCAAGCCCACCCAGCATTCGGTGAAAGAATTGCGCGAAATCGGTATTCAGCCCGATGTAGTGCTGTGCCGCGGCGACCGGCCGCTGCCGGATGAAGAGCGCCGCAAGATCGCGCTGTTCACCAATCTGGAAGCGAATGCCGTCGTCTCCGTGCACGACGTGGACAGCATTTACAAGATACCGGAAATGCTGCGCGAGCAAGGCATGGACGAGATCGTCTGCCGCAAGTTCGGCATCAATCCGCCGCCTGCCGACTTGAGCATGTGGAACGGTCTGGTCGAATCGCTCGAACATCCGCAGCATGAAGTCGATATCGCCATGGTCGGCAAGTACGTAGGGCTGACCGAGTCCTACAAATCCTTGTCGGAAGCGCTGATTCATGCCGGCATCCATACCCATACCAAAATCAATATTCACTACATCGACTCCGAACTGCTGGAACAGGATGGCGTGGACGCGCTGGCAGGCATGCACGCGATCCTGGTGCCGGGCGGTTTCGGCAAGCGCGGTGTGGAAGGCAAGATCCTGGCAATTCAATATGCCCGTGAACACAAAGTGCCGTATCTGGGCATCTGTCTGGGCATGCAGCTGGCGGTGATCGAATTCGCGCGCCATCGCGCAGGCATGGCCGATGCGCACAGCACCGAATTCGAACCGGCGACCACGCATCCGATCGTGGCGCTGATCTCGGAGTGGAAAGATGCTGCAGGGCAGGTGGAAACGCGTAGCGAAGATTCCAACCTCGGCGGCACCATGCGCCTGGGCGGACAGGCTTGCGAACTGGAAGCCGGCTCGCTGGCGCGTCAGGTCTATGGCGCGGATGTGATCGTCGAGCGTCATCGTCACCGTTACGAAGTGAATGGCGCATTGCTGCCGCAACTGGAACAGGCCGGACTGAAGGTGAGCGGCCATTCTGCTACTGACGGCCTGTGCGAGATGATAGAGCTGTCCGACCATCCATGGTTTATGGCGTGCCAGTTCCACCCTGAATTCACCTCTACCCCGCGTGACGGGCATCCCCTGTTCAAGGCGTTTGTTACTGCTGCCGTACAGCATCAAGGAGAGCAGGCATGAAATTATGCGGATTTGACGTTGGTCTGGATCAACCCCTGTTCCTGATTGCCGGACCCTGCGTGGTCGAGTCGCGCGAGATGGCGATGGATACCGCGGGTCAGCTCAAGGAAATATGCGCGGAACTCGGCATCCCGTTCATTTACAAATCGTCTTACGACAAGGCCAATCGCAGTTCCGGCAGCTCTTATCGCGGCCCGGGACGCGATGCAGGCTTGCAGATTCTGGCTGATGTGAAACAGGCCATCGGCGTGTCGATATTGACCGACGTACACAGCATTGATGAAATTGCCGAGGTGGCTGCGGTCGTCGATGTGCTGCAAACGCCGGCGTTCCTGTGCCGGCAAACCGATTTTATCCATGCGGTAGCCTGTGCCGGCAAGCCGGTGAATATCAAGAAGGGCCAATTCCTGGCACCGTGGGATATGAAAAACGTGGTGGATAAGGCCAAGACCGCCAATGGCGGCCAGGATAACATCATGGTATGCGAGCGCGGTGTTTCGTTCGGCTATAACAATCTGGTATCGGATATGCGTTCGCTGATGGTGATGCGCGATACCGGTTGCCCGGTGGTGTTCGACGCCACCCACTCGGTGCAACTGCCGGGCGGGCAGGGCAATGTATCGGGCGGTCAACGCGAATTTGTGCCGGTATTGGCACGCGCCGCAGTGTCGGCCGGGGTGGCGGGCGTGTTCGCCGAAACCCATCCCAATCCGGCATGTGCCTTGTCCGATGGCCCGAATGCATGGCCGTTGGGACGGATGAAGGAATTGCTGTACACATTAAAAGAAATTGATGCGCTGGTAAAACAGCGCGGCTTTATTGAACATACGATTTAACCGGGCGATGTCCCGGTTAGCAGACAAATGGAGAGGAAATAAATGAGCGTTATCGTTGATGTCATTGCCCGTGAAATTCTGGATTCGCGCGGCAACCCTACTGTTGAAGCCGATGTGTTGCTTGAGTCGGGCGTGCTGGGGCGTGCCGCAGTACCGTCGGGCGCTTCGACCGGTAGCCGCGAGGCGATCGAGTTGCGTGACGGTGATGCTGCACGTTATCTGGGCAAAGGGGTGCTGAAGGCGGTAGAGTTCGTTAATACCGAAATTTGCGAAGCCATCATCGGTCTGGATGCTGAAGACCAGCATTTTATCGATCAGACCATGATCGAACTGGATGGCACCGACAGCAAATCACGCCTGGGCGCAAATGCGATCCTGGCGGTGTCGATGGCGGTGGCACGCGCTGCGGCAGAAGAGTCCGGCTTGCCGCTATATCGTTATCTGGGCGGTGCCGGCCCGATGAATCTGCCGGTGCCGATGATGAACATCATCAACGGCGGCGCGCATGCGAACAACAATATCGACATGCAGGAATTCATGATTATTCCGCTGGGCGCTCCGAGCTTCCGCGAAGCTTTGCGTTACGGCGCCGAGGTGTTCCATGCGCTGAAGAAACTGCTGGACAGCCAGGGCATGACCACTACAGTGGGCGACGAAGGCGGTTTTGCGCCTAATCTGGAATCCAACGAAGCAGCATTGAAGCTCATTGTACAGGCGATAGAAAAAGCCGGTTTCGTACCCGGACAGGATATCGCCATCGGTGTGGACTGCGCTGCGAGCGAATTCTATCGCGATGGCAAATATCAGATCGAGTCGGAAGGCCTGGCGTTAAATTCCGAGCAATTTACCGACTACCTGGCTGCATGGTGCGACAAATATCCTGTCATCAGTATCGAAGACGGCATGGCGGAAGACGATTGGGCGGGCTGGGCTGTATTGACCGCGCGTCTGAAAAAATCCATCCAGCTGGTCGGCGACGATTTGTTCGTCACCAATGCCAGGATACTTGCAGAAGGCATCAGCCGCGGCATTGCCAATTCGATCCTGATCAAGGTCAACCAGATCGGTACCCTGTCGGAAACCTTTGACGCCATCGAGACCGCCAAACGCGCGGGCTATACCTCTGTGATTTCCCATCGTTCCGGAGAGACCGAGGATACCACGATCGCGGATCTGGCGGTCGCGACCAATGCATTGCAGATCAAGACCGGCTCGCTGTCGCGTTCGGACCGCATGGCAAAATACAATCAATTGCTGCGCATCGAAGAAGAGTTGGGTATGTCAGCGCGTTACCCGGGTCGCGCTGCTTTTTATTCCATCTCCTGATTTGATTGCCGAGGCTAAAGCGCGATGCGTTGGCTAACAGGCATATTGCTTGGCTTGTTGTTGCTGCTGCAGTATCCGCTTTGGCTGGGAAAAGGCAGCTGGCTTACGGTTTGGGATACCCAGCATCAGGTTGCGCAACAGCTGCAGATAAATGTCAAATTGACCAAACGCAACGCGGCGATGGATGCCGAAGTACGCGATCTGAAACAGGGATTTGGGGCGATCGAAGAGCGCGCCCGTACCGAATTGGGTATGGTGCGTAAAAACGAAGTGTTTTTCCAGGTGCTGGATGCGCCCCCGCCGGCCCCTGTCATGCCGTCTGCGATTCCTGTCGCCGAACCTACTGTCAGTCACGGAATGCCAAGATGAATTCATTGCAAATCAGTCTGATTGTTCTTGCCATCGTAATAATTGGCGCCATTGTTTTTTATAACTGGTTCCAGGAACGCAAATATCGTAAACAATCAATGGCGTTGTTTCGGCAGCAGGAAGATGTGCTGCTGCAACCGTCGTCACAGGCTGCTGCGGAGAGAATTGAACCCGTAGTCAGTGTGCCTGAGCCGGTTGTTCAGGCCGAACCTGAAGCCGAAGCGCTTGTCGCTGCCGAGGTGATGGAGCCGGTGGCCATCAAGGTCGAACCGCACATGGAGATGACCGCCGAATTGCCTCCGCCGCCGGTCGATCCCTTGCTGGAATACGTGATCAGCATCCAGGTTGCCGACGCCATTCCCAGTCCCGCGTTTGCGACGCTGATCGATAGCCAGCGTGATACGGGAAAACCGGTGCGCTGGTGGGGTTACGCAGGCAATACGGGAAGCTGGCTCGAGATCAGTCCGTGGCGCGAACAGGCATTTACCGATGTGGCGATCGTGGTTCAGCTCGCTGATCGCGCCGGTCCGGTGACCGAGAATCAATTGTTCAATCTCACTCATGAGGCGCAGCAGCTGGCCAGCCGTTTTAATGGCATCGCCAGCTGGCAGGATATCGCTCCGGTATTGGTCAAAGCCGCGAAACTGGATCAGTTCTGTGTGGATGTGGATGTGCTGATCGGCTTGAACGTGGTGAGCATCGATGGCGCTACATTTAATGGCGCCAGGATCGCCGAACTGGCGCAGGCTGGCGGCATGATGCTGGACAATGCCGGCGTATACCAGCGCCGGAACGATCGTGGCGAAGTCATTTATGCGTTATGCAATCATGAAGATACACCATTTTCGCCGGATCAGATGGCTAGTGTGCAAACGCACGGCATCACGCTGTTGTTCGAAGTTCCGCGTGTGGAAAACGGCTTGGCTGCATTTGCCGAACTGGCGCAGTTCGGTCAGCAGTTGGCAAACGCATTAGGCGGGAAACTGGTGGACGATAATATCCGGCCATTATCTCCCGCTGGCATCGAAAAGATCCAGACCCAGCTGGTGCATATTTATCAAAAGATGGAAGCGCACGAGATCCCCGCCGGCGGCCGACGCGCATTGCGCTTGTTTAATTGAACCTGGAAGCGGCAATTGCCGTTAAGGGATGCGAACACATGATGTTAAATAGATTAAGTGGCAAGCGATGGCGTCCGTTGCAATAAAGGAGCGCATTAGCGCTTTGCGCGAACAGCTCGAGTATCATAATTACCGTTATTATGTGCTTGACGCGCCTGAAGTCAGCGATGCGGAATACGATCGTTTATTTCGCGAATTGCAGGCGCTGGAACAGCAGTATCCTGAATTAATTATTCCCGTTTCCCCTACCCAGCGCATCGGCGGTACAGCGCTCACAGAATTTACCCAGGTTACTCATACCACTCCGATGCTGTCGCTCAATAATGCGTTTAGCGATGATGAAGTCGTGGCATTTGACCGGCGCGTGCGCGAAGCAAGCGATTTGCCGACGATCGAATACGCAGTGGAACCCAAATTCGATGGTCTGGCGATTAGCCTGGTGTACGAGAACGGTCAGCTGGTGTCGGGGGCGACGCGCGGCGACGGTTATGTCGGCGAGGATGTCACCGCCAATCTGCGCACGATACGTGCCATTCCGTTGAGCCTGACGCTGGCTAATCCGCCTGCGCGCATGGAAATTCGCGGCGAAGTCCTGATGCTGAAGTCTGATTTTGCTGCATTGAACAGGAGCCAGCGCGAACAGGGTCTGAAAGAATTCGCTAATCCCCGCAATGCCGCAGCGGGTTCGCTACGGCAACTGGATTCGCGTATTACCGCCACGCGCGGCTTGCATTTTTTTGCTTATGGCGTCGGCCAGTGTGAAGGCGGCGTTTTGCCGGCGACACATGGCGAGGTGATGAATCAGCTGATGGTGTGGCATATGCCGGTGGCGCAGGAGCGTGCTGTCGTGCAGGGCGTGGACGGATTGCTGGCCTATTATCGGCAAATGGGTGCGGCGCGCGATAGTCTGGCTTTCGATATCGATGGCGTGGTGTATAAGGTTAATGATCTGGCATTGCAGCAGCGTATCGGTTATGTAGCGCGTGCGCCGCGTTTCGCCATCGCGCACAAGTTTCCGGCTCAGGAAGCGACTACCCAATTGCTGGATATCGATGTGCAAGTCGGACGTACCGGGGCGCTCACGCCGGTAGCGCGGTTGGCACCGGTAGCGGTTGGCGGGGTTACCGTGACGAATGCTACCTTGCATAATGAAGATGAAATCCGGCGCAAGGGCGTGCTGATCGGCGATTGGGTCAATGTGCGGCGGGCTGGGGATGTGATTCCCGAGGTCGTGTCGGTGGTCACGTCACGGCGCCCGCAGGATGCACGCGAATTCGTCATGCCGGTCGTGTGTCCGGTTTGCGGGTCGCATGTGGTGCGCTTGCCTGACGAAGCCGTGGCGCGCTGTACTGGCGGATTGTTTTGTCCTGCGCAGCGCAAGCAGGCGTTATGGCATTTTGCCAGCCGCCGGGCGCTGGATATCGACGGACTGGGCGAAAAGCTGATTGAGCAGTTGGTAGATGCGGGGCTGGTCAACAATCCGGCGGATCTGTATCGGCTGGGTTTGCTCAGTCTGGTCAATCTCGAGCGCATGGCTGAAAAATCCGCCAGCAATCTGCTTGCGGCGATTGAGCACAGCAAGCATACGACTTTGGCCCGGTTTATTTACGCCTTGGGTATCCGCCATGTCGGCGAGCAGACCGCAAAAGACCTGGCGCGTTACTTCGGCAAGCTGGAAACCATGATGGCGGCAGATGAAACGCAGTTGCAGCAAGTTCCGGAAGTCGGCGAGGTGGTGGCCAAATCGATAGTGCAGTTTTTTGCCGAGCCGCATAATCTGACGGTGATATCGCTGCTGCGTGCGGCAGGTGTGTGCTGGGATGAAACCGTGCCCGTCAGCGTGAAGCATGGTTCGATTGCAGGGAAAGTTTTTGTGATTACAGGTGCGCTACCGCACATACGGCGTGATGAAGCGACTGCTAAAATTGAAGCTTTGGGTGGCAAGGTGTCTGGAAGTGTGTCGAAAAAAACCGATTTTGTACTGGTTGGCGCGGAACCCGGCAGCAAATTCATCAAGGCGCAAGAATTGGGGATTACTCTATTGGACGAAGACCAATTCATCAATTTAATCAGTGAAAGCAATGGAGAGCGGGATGGGTAAAGTTACAAAAGCGGTTTTTCCGGTAGCGGGCATGGGGACGCGGTTTTTGCCCGCGACCAAGGCAATGCCGAAAGAAATGTTGCCTGTCGTAGACAAGCCATTGATACAGTATGCGGTCGAAGAGGCTATCGCTGCCGGGATTACCGATCTTATCTTCGTGACAGGTCGCAGCAAGCGCGCGATCCCGGATCATTTTGACAAGGCCTACGAACTCGAAGCGGAACTCGAGCAACGCAATAAACAGAAATTGCTGGATCTGGTGCGCGGGATTATCCCGTCGCACGTGACTTGCATCTATATCCGTCAGGCTGAGGCGTTGGGGCTGGGGCATGCCGTGTTGCGGGCGAAACCGGTAGTGAATAATGAGCCTTTTGCAGTGATACTGGCGGATGATCTGATCGATGCGTCTGTTCCGGCCATGAAGCAAATGACGGATCTGTATGATTATTATCAGTGCTCGATTTTAGGGGTGCAGGAAGTGTCGCGCGAGGAAACCGGCTCCTACGGTATTGTTGCCGCACAGCCGATGACGGCGCAGTTGAGCAAGGTGGAAGCGATCATTGAAAAGCCCAAGCCGGAAGTCGCGCCGTCGACGCTGGGTGTGGTTGGGCGCTATATTCTGACACCGCGTATTTTCCATCATCTCGAAACCATACCGTTCGGCGCGGGCGGCGAGCTGCAACTGACTGACGGCATCGCCGAACTGCTCAGGGAACAGCAAGTCCTGGCTTATGCATTCGACGGTGTGCGCTATGACTGCGGTAGCAAGCTCGGTTATCTCAAAGCCACGGTTGAATATGCGCTGAAACACCCTGAAGTCGCCGACGAGTTCCGCGCTTATCTGGATTCGCGCTGCGATTTAAAGATTTAACACTTGCAGCAAGTCAGTCTCGAGTTGCAGGCGCAATTGGGGCTGATCGAGTTCAGTCCCCTGTATCATGAAGGTATCCTCGGCGCGTTCGCCCAATGTGCTGATTTTGGCGGCATACAGGCTGATATTGTGCTGGTACAGCACTTGGGCAATGGCGAATAGCAGTCCGGGTCTGTCTCCGGCGATCAGGTTCAGGGTATAGAGCTTGCCGCTCTCATCCGGGCGCAAATTGACTTCCGCATTGATGGGGAAATGTTTGAGATGTCGGCTGACACGACCGCGCATTGCGGTTTTGAGCCCGGTATGCGCGTTGAGCAGCTGCGCCAGTTCGTGTTCGATATAGCTCAGAAAATCACGGTAGGCGATTTCGCGCTGATGCTTGTCGAGGATGAGGAAGCTGTCGAGTGCATAGCCGTTGCGCGTGGTGTGTATCTTGGCGTCAACGATGGTGTAGTTGATCGCTTCGAAGAACGCGCATATATGGGCGAATAAGCTTGGCTCGTCCGGTGCGTAAATCATCACCTGCACCCCTTCGCCAATCGGGCTCAAACGCGCGCGTACCACCGCCGCAGGCGAATTCACGCGGTGCCAGAGCTGCCGGCAGTGCCATGCAATTTCCTGCGGTTCATGGCGCAGAAAATAACTGTCCGCCAGGTTGTGCCAGAGCGCGTCTTCAGTGTGCGGTGACAGGCCGTACAAGCGCAACAAATGCGAGGCCTCGGTTTTGGCGATGTCTATACCGCTGCGCAGCTTGGTGTTGCCGCTCAGCTGACGGCGGCAGGCATAAAACAGGTCTTCGAGCAGCTTGCCTTTCCAGGCGTTCCATACAGTCGGGCTGGTGCCGCGTATATCGCAAGTTGTAAGCAGATATAGCGCAATCAGATGGCGCTCATCCGGGATGCGCCGGGTAAAGCGTGCGATCACTTCAGGATCGGATAAATCCTGTTTCTGTGCGGTCGAGGAGAAGCTCAGATGTTCCCCGACCAGCCATACTACCAGCTCCGTATCGGTTGCGGATAATGCGTGCTGCCGGCAGAAGCGTCGGGCATCCACCATGCCCAGGGTAGAGTGGTCTCCGCCACGGCCTTTGGCGATGTCGTGAAACAATGCCGCCAGATACAATAATTCAGGATGTGCAAAGCCGCTGATAAGGCGGCTGGCAAGCGGGTGTTCATGCGCCAGCTCGGGTATGGTGAGGCGGCGCAGGTTACGCAGTACGGTGAGAATATGCTCATCCACTGTGTAGATATGATACAAATCATGTTGCATTTGGCCGACGATACGTCCGAACGCCGGTATGTAGCGCCCCAGAATGCCGTAGTGGTTCATGTTGCGCAGGGTCCGGGTAACCTGCTGCGGCGTGCGTAATATTTGCATGAATTGCGCATGATTGACCGGGTCGCGCCGGAAATCCGCATCGATTCGGCGCCGCGCGCGCCACAAGGCGCGTAACGTGGATGCGCTCATGCCGGTTAATTCAGGGTGTTGCTGCAACAGCAGGAAGCTTTCGAATATGGCGCCGGGCTGGCGTTCGAATAAACTGTCATCGATGACTTTGAGCAGATTGTCGCGAATCTGGAAACGTGCATTCAACGAAACAATGGGTAGCTGGTTGTTGCCGGAGATGCGTGCGCGCAGGCTGGGTAGCAGGATGTCCCGCATCTGCGCAACGATCTTGGCGCTGCGGTAATAGCGCTGCATGAGTATCTCGCTGGCGCGCCGCGTGCCGGTGGCGCGTATATGATACTGCTCGGCCAGGTTGTGCTGATAGTCAAACAGCAGACGGTCTTCGCGGCGGCCGGCAAGATAGTGCAGGCGTGTCCTGAGATCGAACAGGAAGCGTTCCAGCATCTGGATCTGGCGTGATTCGTCAGGGTTCAGCAGCCCCGCCTGGACCAGGTCGTGCCAGCGCGCGCCGATGCCTGCGGCCTGGGTTAACCAGCGCAGGTTGTGCAAATCGCGCAGACCGCCAGGGCTTTCCTTGATATTGGGTTCCAGCTGGTAGGCGCTGTCATTGAATCGGGCATGGCGCTGATCCTGCTCCAGTAGCTTGCCTTCAAAGAAAGCGCGTGGATCGAGTTGCTGAATAAAGCGTTGCTGAAATTGCTGGTAGAGCGGCTGATTGCCGGTGAGGAAGCGTGATTCCAGCAGGTTGGTTTGTATGGTGATGTCGCGGTCCGCTTCTACCAGGCATTCATCCGGTGTACGTACGCTGGGGCCGACTTCCAGACCGATATCCCAGAACAGACCGATCAATCGCTCTATGGCGGATTGTTCAGCGGGCTGGGCCGGATGCGCCAGCAAGATCAGCAGATCAACGTCGGAATAAGGGAATAATTCACCGCGTCCATATCCGCCGACCGCCACCAGTGCAGCACTGGCAGGCAGGTCGATCGAATGCCATAGTTCGCGCAGTACTTCATCGACCAGTTGCCGGTAGCGTGACAACAGTGAGCGGATGGGGGTGCCGGCAAGGAAGGCCTGCTTGATGGCAGCGCGCCCGTCACGTAACTGCACGCGCCATGTGTCGGCGTGGGTGGCGGGTGCAATGGCAGCCATTATTTTGCTGTGACGAAGTCCGGCACAGGCGGGGTGCCGGCAGATACGGTCATCACTTCAAATCCGCTATCGGTGACCAATATGGTGTGTTCCCATTGTGCCGACAAACTGCGGTCTTTGGTGACTATGGTCCAGCCGTCGTTGAGCTGGCGAATATCGCGCCGGCCTGCGTTGATCATCGGCTCTATGGTGAACGTCATGCCGGCCGTCAGTTTCAGGCCTGTGCCGGCACGTCCGTAATGCAGTACCTGGGGTTCTTCATGGAAGTTCTGGCCGATGCCGTGTCCGCAGAATTCGCGCACCACACTGTATCCCTGTGCCTCGGCAAATTTCTGGATGGCGTGACCGATATCACCCAGCAGAACGCCGGGACGTACCATTTTAATGCCGTGCCACATGGCCTGATAAGTGATCTCGCACAGACGTTTGGCATGCGGCGCGACTTCACCGACATAAAACATGCGGCTGGTATCGCCATGCCAGCCATCCTTGATCACCGTGACGTCTATATTGACGATGTCGCCATTCTTGAGCTGTTTGTCGCCGGGTACGCCATGGCATATCTGCTGGTTGATCGAGGTGCAAATGGAGCGCGGGTAGGGGGCGTGGCCAGGCGGCGCATAGTTGAGCGGCGCCGGTATGGTATGCTGCACATCGACCATATAATCATGGCAAAGTTTGTCCAGTTCGCCGGTGGTGACGCCGACTTTGACAAACGGGGTGATGTAATCGAGCACTTCGGCGGCGAGCCGGCCGGCAATACGCATTTTTTCTATCTCCGCTGGAGATTTGATACTGACTGACATGACTGATATGTATGTAAAAAGTGGATGGCTAAGGATAATGTATGACAGGCGAATGGTCAATTTTGTTCGTTTCGCGGTGGAAAAGCAAAGGTAACTTGTCAATTGGATGGTTTCGTCCTATAATCGCGCTCTTTTTAATTCAATTGGTTAGGCACTCACGATGGTTATAATTCGTCTTGCGCGTGGCGGCGCAAAAAACCGCCCGTTCTACAACGTCGTTGTTGCGGATTCGCGCAATCGTCGCGATGGTCGCTTCATTGAGCGCGTTGGTTTTTACAATCCGGTAGCTAAAGAAGGCTCCGAAGCGCTGCGTTTGAGTCTTGATCGCGTTAATCATTGGGTTTCCCAAGGCGCGCAGTTAAGTGATGCAGTAGCCAGACTGGTCAAAAACGAAAGTGCTAAAGTCGCTGGATAATCTGGTGGTGATGGGGCGGATTGCTGCCCCTTACGGCGTCAAGGGCTGGATGAAAATCCAGACTTTCAGCGAAGCGATAGATACGCTTGCTGATTATTCAGAGTGGTATGTCAAGCGTGGCAATGACTGGCAGCTGTATACGGTTGCCGATGCCAGGGTGCATACCAAGGTGCTGGTTGCGGCATTGGCCGGGGTTGCTGATCGCGATCAGGCGCTGGCATTAAAAGGTTGTGAAATAGCGGTAGAGCGTGCCTCGCTTCCGGCTGCACAGGAAGGCGAATACTACTGGTCCGACCTGGTCGGGCTGAATGTGGTGAATCTGCGCGGCGAAGCATTCGGTACCATCGAGCAGATACTCGAGGCCGGTGCGCATGACGTGCTGGTGGTGCGGGGCGAGCGCGAACATCTAATCCCGTTCGTGGGGCAGATCGTCCGCCACGTCGATTTGGCAGCGCGCACGGTTCAGGTGGATTGGGAGCTGGATTACTGATGTCGCCCGCGCCATTGCAAATTGACGTGGTGACGCTGTTTCCACAAATGTTTGCGGCAATCAGTGAATCCGGTATCAGCGGCCGCGCGTTTGCGCGGCAATGTGCCCGGCTGCAATTGTGGAATCCGCGTGATTTCACGACTGATAACCACCGCACGGTCGATGATCGTCCTTACGGCGGCGGGCCGGGGATGGTGATGCTGGCCGAGCCGCTGGAGGCTGCGCTGGATGCCGCTGAAGCGCGACAGCGCGAGATTGGGGTAGTCAGGCCGCACCGGATATATCTGTCCCCGCAAGGACGTACGCTGGATCATGCGTTGGTGATGGAATTGGCGGCGCGTCCGGGCCTGGTGTTTTTGGCCGGGCGCTACGAAGGCGTCGATCAGCGTTTGCTGGATCAGCGTATAGATGAATACATCTCTATCGGCGATTATGTATTGTCCGGTGGGGAATTGGCAGCGATGGTGGTGATAGACGCCATTGTGCGGCAGTTGCCGGGTGCTTTGGGTGATGCGGATTCGGCAGTGCAGGATTCCTTCGTGAACGGCTTGCTGGATTATCCGCACTACACCCGTCCCGAAGTTTATCGCGGCGTACTTGTGCCTGCGGTATTGATGGGTGGCAATCATGCAAAAATACAGCGCTGGCGGTTGCAGCAGTCATTATTGGCGACGCAACGGCTGCGCCCTGATTTATTAGCCAAGCGTGGAATGAGCGCGGCAGAAATTGACTTGCTGGCTTCGGGCCAGCAGGAAAATAAACCGGATTAGGCGGTTTGCCCGGTCCGGTAACAATAAACCCCGTACGTCAAGCGGCGGCTTGCTCCGTACGGTAAGGTCAGAGACCTCTTTTTTAGTTCAGGAGAACGCAATGAATTTGATTCAACAGTTGGAACAGGAAGAAATCGCCCGTTTGGGTAAAACCATCCCTGCTTTCGCACCGGGCGACACCGTAGTCGTTAGCGTGAAGGTTAAGGAAGGTACTCGCGAACGTCTGCAGGCATACGAAGGCGTGGTTATCGCCAAACGTAACCGTGGACTGAATTCCGCATTTATCGTGCGCAAGATTTCCGCTGGTGAAGGTGTGGAACGTACTTTCCAGACTTATTCACCGCTGGTCGACAGTATTGAAGTGAAGCGTCGCGGTGATGTGCGTCGTGCCAAGCTGTATTACTTGCGCGAGCGTTCGGGTAAATCCGCGCGTATCAAAGAGAAACTACCAGCCAGAAAAGCCAAGGCAACTGCTGCTTGAGTATTGGCTATCGCTGTTAAAAAGGGCAGATCCGCGGATCTGCCCTTTTTTATTGCAGCGTCGACTTTGGCGAGCCGGGAGCTGTTCAGCGTTGCGGCAAGGCGATACTCAATGCCAGCTGTTTGAGTGCATCCCAGGGATCTTCGTTAACCAGCCCTTTGATCATGCGATCTATTGCAGCGGCTTGTCTCAGGCAGTGGGTGAGCGTATCCAGTTTGACGCGTTGCAGCGCCTTTTCAACCATGGTCTGACGGCTTTCCCATACACCGACATCGCGCATCAGTCTGGCGGGGGCTATGCCGCTGTTCTGGGCGGTCTTCAGGCGGGTCAGAATGCGCAGTTCGCGTGTGATCGTCCACAAGATCAGCGTGGGCGCTTCGCCTTCGTTGCGCAGGCCGTCCAGCATGCGCATCAGGCGCGGCACATCGCTCAGCAACAATGCATCGGCGAGTTTGAATACATCGTAGCGCGCAACATCCAGCACTGCCTCGCGTACACTGGCGAAATCGAGTCTGCCGGCGGGAAACAGCAGTGCCAGCTTGCGTATTTCCTGTTGCGCTGCCAGGAGGTTGCCTTCGACTTTTTGTGTCAGAAAACGCAGGGTATCGCTATCAGCCTGCTGCTTCTGCTGTGCCAGGCGCTCGCCGATCCAGCGCGGCAATTGTTCATTGCTTACCGGGTAAACTGCGATCGTGGCGCCGGCATTGTCCAGTGCGGTAAACCATTTGGCCGCCGTCGCCTGGCGGTCGAGCTTGGGTAGGGTGATCAGGGTAACGCTGTCGGCAGGCAGGGCGGCGCAGTAACTTTGTAACGCCTTGCCGCCGTCTATGCCCGGCTTGCCGGAGGGAATGCGCATGTCGACGAGACGGCGGCTGCTGAACAGGGACAAGTTGTTGCCGCTGTCCAGCAGGGTTTGCCAGTTAAAGCGTCCCTCAATCTGATAAATCTCGCGTTCGCTGTAGCCTTGTTCGCGCGCCGCCTGCCGTATCTGGTCGGCGGCTTCCAGCACCAGCAGCGGCTCATCACCATAGACGCAGTAAAGCGGTTTTAAGTCTTTGGCGAGATGCGATGCGAGCTGTTCGGGTTTGATGCGCATGGATTATCTGGTTTGATGCAGAAGTGCGATGCGGCGCAGGATCTGCTGTGCCGCATCGTTCTGCATGTCGCGATAATCCAGTTGCTCTTCCGAGCCTTTGGCCAGTACCAGCGTGTCGTTGTAACTCATGTCGCGACTTAATACGATTTCAGTCGGTGCAAGTATCTCTTTGCCTTTGGGCGCAAGCAGGCGGTATTTGACGCGGTATTGGAGCTGGTATTCGCCTACGCGTCCCGTCCCGGAAAGAGACAGGATCACTTTATTGCTGGCTTCCGACAGGATCTGTATGGTGCGTTCGGCCGTATCGCTGGATTTGGCGAGGCGGTTCTTGTGGCCGCCGGCACGGATCATGCGCTGCAGATTACCCACCAAGGGTGAGCCGGGGTTGCCGTCGACATAGAGCGAGGTATAAGGGATGTCGGCTTGTCCGCGCAGCTGAAAGCCGCACCCGGTAACCAGTGCGCTGATGCTTAACATCAGCAAAAACCAAAGCTTCACAGTAATTTTCATTTTGGATATCCGTCTGAAAAAACTAATTAGACCACGATATTGATCAATCGTCCCGGGACAACGATCACTCTTTTCGGTGTCTGCCCGGCAATGAATTTCTGCACGCCTTCATGGGCAAGCGCCAATTGCTCGATTTGATCTTTTGCTGCTGATTTGGATACCGTGATTTCGCCTCTGAGTTTGCCGTTGACCTGGATCATCAGCGTCATTTCATCCTGTACCAGCGCACTTTCATCAGCGACGGGCCAATTCTGCCCGGCCAATTCGGTACCCGGGCGCAGTTCGCTCCACAGTGCTTCGCAAATATGCGGAACAATCGGCGACAGCATGATGGTTACATGCTCGAGCACTTCCTGTGCCACGCTGCGGGCAACGGCATCGGTAGCCGCCAGTTTGTCCATGCTGTTGAGCAGCTCCATGATGGCGGCGATGGCGGTGTTGAAAGTCTGGCGGCGGACATAATCGTCGCTGATTTTCTGAACGGCGCTATGCAGCTGAAAACGCAGTGCCTTGAGTTCCATGCCGAGTTCTCCCCCGCGATATGCGGTTGCCGGGCCGGCGCTGACATGCTCGAAACAGCGCTTCCACAGGCGGCGCAGGAAGCGGTGAGCGCCTTCGATGCCGGCGTCCGACCATTCCAGGCTCTGCTCCGGCGGTGCGGCGAACATCATGAACAGACGAGCGGTGTCGGCACCGTAGCTGTCGATCAGCAGCTGCGGATCGACGCCATTGTTTTTGGATTTCGCCATTTTTTCGGTGCCGCCGATGACGACCGGCAGGCCGTCGGCCTTGAGCACGGCATCCAGTGGACGGCCGCGCTCATCGCTGCGCACCTCGACTTCGGCAGGGTTGAACCAGTCCTTCTTGCCATCGCCGAGGTCGCGGTAAAAGGTTGGTGCGATGACCATGCCTTGAGTGAGCAGACGGGTAAATGGTTCGTCGGAAGCAATCAGCCCCTGATCTCGGATCAGCTTGTGGAAGAAGCGGGCGTAGAGCAGATGCAGGATCGCGTGCTCGATGCCGCCGATATACTGGTCGACCGGTAGCCAATGATTGGCGCGGGAGTCGAGCATGGCGTCTGTGCAATTGTGGCTGGCGTAGCGGGCGTAATACCACGACGATTCGACGAAGGTATCCATGGTATCGGTTTCGCGCCGTGCCGGCTGACCGCATTGGGGGCAGCTGCATTCATAGAATTCCGGCATTTTGGCCAGCGGCGAGCCGGCGCCGGTGACGACGACATCCTCGGGTAACACGACCGGCAACTGGGCTGCAGGCACCGGCACATCGCCGCAATGCCCGCAATGGATGATGGGAATGGGGCAACCCCAGTAGCGCTGGCGGGAAATGCCCCAGTCGCGCAGGCGGAACTGGGTGCGCTTGCTGCCCAGTCCTTTGGCTTGCAAGTCGGCAGCGATGGCTTCCAGCGCGGCATCGAAGCCGAGTCCGTCATATTTGCCGGAGTTGACGCATACGCCGTGTTCGCCGTAACTGTCCTGCCATGGTGCGCTAACCTCGCTGTATTCCCCGTTGGTTGAAGCGATGACGGTTTTCATCGGCAAGCCATATTGCTGGGCGAATTCGAAATCACGTGCATCGTGTGCCGGTACCGCCATCACCGCGCCTTCGCCGTAACCCATCAGCACATAATTGGCGACCCAGACCGGCAGCGTTTCACCGGAGAGCGGATGGGTGACGGCGAGGCCGGTATCCATGCCTTTTTTGGCCTGGGTAGCGACGTCGGCTTCGGCGACGCTGCCGCGTTTGCATTCGGCGATAAATTCGGCCAGCGCCGGATTGCTGGCTGCGGCGAGCGTGGCCAGCGGGTGTTCGGCGGCCACGGCGACGTAGGTAGCACCCATCAGGGTGTCGGGGCGGGTGGTGTAGACCTTGAGCACGCCTTCAGTGCCGATGCTGCTCACGTCATAAGGGAAATGCACTTCGCAGCCGAAGCTTTTGCCGATCCAGTTGCGCTGCATGGTCTTGACCTGTTCCGGCCAGTGCGGCAACTGATCGAGCCCGCTTAACAGTTCGTCGGCATAGGCGGTGATGCGCATGTAATACATCGGGATGTCGCGCTTCTCCACCAGGGCGCCACTGCGCCAGCCACGGCCATCTATTACCTGTTCGTTGGCGAGCACGGTGCAGTCTACCGGGTCCCAGTTGACCGAGGCGGTTTTTTTGTAGACCAGACCCTTCTTGAACAGCTCGGTGAACAGCCATTGTTCCCAGCGGTAATATTCCGGGGTGCAGGTGGTGATTTCGCGGTCCCAGTCGATCGCCAGGCCCAGGCTCTTGAGCTGGTTGCGCATGTGCGCGATATTGGCGTAGGTCCAGGCCGCTGGTGGCACATTGTTCTTGATGGCGGCATTTTCTGCCGGCAAGCCGAATGCATCCCAGCCCATGGGTTGCATGACGTTATAGCCCTTGAGGCGATGGAAGCGCGCCAGCACGTCGCCGATGGTGTAATTGCGCACATGCCCCATGTGCAATTTGCCGGACGGGTAAGGGAACATGGACAGGCAGTAGTATTTGGGTTTGTCGCTTTGTTCGGTCGCCTTGAATGCGGCGCTTGCTTCCCAGTTGCGCTGAGCGTTGGTTTCAATTGTTTGGGGTTGGTAGTGGGCTTCCATCTTTTTTGCGCGTAAATGATTCCAAAGTGGCATATTATACCTTGCTAACATGCTTGCGCGTGGACAGCGGGGCAGCTTAAAAGTTATACTGTGAAAATATCTGATATTTTTTATACTTCAATGGAGTCTCTATGTCCAAAAAACATCCTGTGATTGCTGTAACCGGTTCGTCAGGCGCAGGTACAACGACGGTTAAGCGTGCTTTCGAACATATTTTCCGCCGGGAAAACATCAACGCCGCGGTGATCGAAGGTGACAGCTTTCACAGTTTATCGCGTACCGAGTTCAAAGCCGCAATGAGCAAGGCTGAGGCCGCTGGCAATAAGCATTTCAGCCATTTCGGTCCTGAGGCCAATCATTTCGACAAGCTTGAGGCTTTGTTCAAAAGCTACGGTAAGGATGGCAAGGGTAAGAAGCGTTATTACATCCATAGCGATGAAGAGGCTGCATTTCACAACAAGCGTTTAAACACTAAATTGTCGGCAGGCGAATTTACGCCTTGGGAAGATGTGCCGGCCGATACCGACTTGCTGTTTTACGAAGGTTTGCATGGCTTGGTAGTCGATGGCAAAAATAAGGTTGATGTTGCCAAGTACGTGGATCTGGGTGTAGGCGTGGTGCCCGTGGTGAATCTGGAATGGATCCAGAAAATCCACCGGGATGCGGCTGAGCGCGGCTATTCCGCCGAAGTGATCGTGGATACCATCATGCGCCGCATGCCTGACTATGTGAATTACATCACGCCGCAATTTTCGCGTACACATGTCAATTTCCAGCGCGTGCCTACGGTGGATACCTCCAATCCGTTCATCTCACGCGACATCCCTACTCCGGATGAAAGCCTGGTGATCGTGCGTTTCAGCGACCGTAAAGGCGTCGATTTCCCTTATCTGATCAACATGATCCCCAATTCCTTCATGTCGCGTTCCAACACTCTGGTCGTGCCGGGTGCGAAAATGGGTTATGCGATGGAACTGATTCTGGGTCCTATGATCGAGCAGATGATTGCCGCAAAAAAGAAATCGTGATGCCGTATGTGATGTGATAAAAAGCCGGGCTTGCCCGGCTTTTTATTGCCCGGAAGAGATTACAGGAAAGTGAAAAATTTGAGAAACGGTCCGGCGAGTAATGGCTGGCGAATCATTCTTCGATAATCGCCGGCAATAAACTGCAATTGGCGGCTCGCTACCGCTACGCCAAGGCCGGTAATGCCCGGACCGTTACCGCGCCATTTTTCCCATTGTTCCGGTTTCGCGCGCAGATCCCATTCGATTGTGTGGTTGGCGTCCGCTTCATAGGTTTGGGCGTGGATGATGCGACCCTGGGAAATTTCCAGCACCACTTCAGGTCGTGGATGATCCAGATAGCCGAAGGCGACGACGGAATCAAAATTGGCCGTAGCCAGTTGATTGACCATTTCGACATTGCTGTTCCATTTGTTTGAGAAACGTTTAGCCCATGCTTCAGTGAATAAAGCTTCCATGTTGTCTCCTGTAATTATGGTTTGTTTTATATTTTATCGGCCGAATATAGCAGAATTCACGCGGTTTGTGGCGAGTAGTTATGTACCGGGGAGGCAGGCTGATTGACCTGTGCCGCAACGTTTTCGGGTCGCGGCGCTACTTGAAGAAATCGGCATTGCCGGAAGTGTGCTTGAGGCGTTCCAGAAAGTTCACGAATGGCAAACCCAGTCCGGCTTCCAGTTGCTGTGCGCGTTGCTGCAATAAGCGCTCGGATTGCATCGCCGGCTGTGCTGCGAAAGCAAAGACAAGGACATTGCCGCGTTTCTCCGCTGGCAGGCACACGATGCGTTGCTCGAAAACTTCAGTGAGACGTTGCAGGTAGATATCGAATTCCGGATCGCTGCCCCATAAATTTACCGACAACACTCCCGTTGCAGTGAGGGCTTGCGCGCAACGGCTGTAGAAATCCGTGCTGGCCAATGCTTCGACCTGAAATCCGGCATCAAAACCGTCGAGCAGTATGCAGTCCCAGCCTTCCTGATCCACGATGAATTGTGCCGCGTCAGCCTCGGTGACACGTAGTCGCTCATCATCGTCCGGCACGAAGAAGAACTGGCGAGCCGCCTGGATGACCTTGGGATTGATCTCGACTGCCGTAAGCTGCATGGCGGGGAACTGGTGATACAGAAATTTCGTCAGGGAACCGCCGCCCAGCCCGATCAGCATCGCGTTGGCCGGCGTCTCGGTGAAGAGCAGGAACCCGAGCATGGCCTGGGTATAGGTAAGCTCCAGTGCGTTGGGTGCGGCAATGCGCATCGCCGACTGCACCGTGTCGTTGCCGAGGTGCAGATAGCGTATGCCATTTTGTTCGCTGATCTCGACGGTGTCGAGGTCAGATACCGCTTTATGTATGCGGCGTTTAAAGAATCGCATCGTGGTGCTTTCGTGTTGAATCCGCCAAGTCTAATCGCGGTTTCTGTTAAAATCAGCTATTTTACGAACAACTGGACAGTTTATACCATGCGCGTCTCACAATTTTTTCTTTCCACGCTTAAGGAAGCCCCTGCCGAAGCCGAGCTGATCAGTCACCGTTTGATGCTGCGGGCAGGGTTCATCAAACGTCTGGGCTCGGGTCTGTATACCTGGATGCCGCTGGGTTTGCGTGTTTTGCGCAAGGTGGAAGCGATCGTGCGCGAAGAAATGAACCGCGCCGGCGCCATGGAGCTGCTGATGCCGGCGGTGCAGCCGGCCGAGTTATGGCAGGAAACCGGGCGCTGGGAAGTATTCGGCCCGCAGATGCTGAAAATCACCGACCGCCACCAGCGCGATTTCTGTTTCGGTCCTACCCATGAGGAAGTGATTACCGATATCGCGCGGCGCGAGATCAAGAGCTATCGCCAGTTGCCGCTCAATTTCTACCAGATTCAGACCAAGTTCCGCGACGAAATCCGGCCGCGTTTCGGCGTAATGCGTGCACGCGAATTCATGATGAAGGACGCTTATTCCTTCCATGCCGATTTCGCCAGTCTGCAGCAGACTTATCAGACCATGTATGCGGCGTATAGTCGTGTGTTTACCCGCCTGGGCTTGCAGTTCCGTGCAGTAGCGGCGGATACCGGTGCCATCGGCGGTTCCGGATCGCACGAGTTTCATGTGCTGGCGGATTCCGGCGAGGATGCGATCGCCTATTGTCCCGACTCCGATTACGCAGCCAACGTCGAGCTGGCCGAGGCCGTGCTGCCGCAGGGCGAACGGGCCGCCGCGAGCCTGCCGATGACGCTGGTGCCGACGCCGGGAAAGCACAGCATCGACGAAGTGGCCGCCATGCTGAACATTGTTCCCGAACGCATGATCAAGACCCTGATAGTCGAGGGCGAGCATGGTGCCGTTGCGTTGCTGGTGCGCGGCGATCATCAGTTGAACGAGGTCAAGGCTGCCAAGCTGCTGGGACAGGAAGTGCGTTTCGCCAGTGATGCCATCGTCCGCGAAGTGGCGGGTTGCGCGCCGGGTTCGATTGGCCCGGTGGGGTTGAAGATACGCGTGATCGCCGATCGCAGCGTGATGCTGATGAGCGATTTCGTCTGTGGCGCCAATACCGACGGCTACCATCTGACCGGAGTGAATTTCGGACGCGATCTGCCCGAGCCTGAAATAGCGGATATCCGCAATGCCGTCGCCGGTGATATCAGTCCGGATGGCAAAGGCGTGCTCGCGATCTGCCGCGGTATCGAAGTCGGCCATATCTTCCAGTTGCGTACCAAGTACTCGGAAGCGATGGCATGCCAGTATCTGGATGAGAACGGCAAATCCCGGGTGGCGGAAATGGGGTGTTACGGTATCGGTGTGTCGCGCATCGTTGCCGCAGCGATCGAGCAGAATTTCGATGCGCGCGGTATGACGTTGCCGCCAGCGCTGGCGCCTTTCGCGCTGGTTATCGTGCCGGTCGGCTATCAGAAGAGTGAAGTTGTGCGCGAGGCTGCCGATAAGTTGTATAACGAGCTGTCAGCGGCGGGGGTGGATGTGCTGCTGGACGATCGCAACGAACGCCCGGGGGTGATGTTCGCCGATATGGAGCTGATAGGCATCCCGCATCGCGTGGTGATTGGCGAACGCGGTTTGAAAGATGCTATAGTTGAATATCAGGGGCGCACGGATGCTGAGGCGACCAATGTGCCCGTTACTGAAATTAACACTTTCTTGATCAATGCATTAGGCAAATGACATTTAAACTGCTCAATTCAGGATGGCTGCTTGTGGCGTTATGCGCAGCAGCTGGCAGCGCGCAAGCCGGCAATCAGCTCTATGAGCCGATGTCGGCGAGTGTGCGCGCATCCTTGAGCAAGGCGGTATCGGATACGCCGATAACGAATGTCAGCTTCATGAATACCCCGGAAGATCAGGCCTGGCTGGCCGAAATGTCCAGGCGTCTGGCCAGGCGCATGCCGGATCCCGAGCAGCGCATCGATTTTCTCAGTACGGTGCGTTATGAGGCGATACGCGCGGGTCTGGATCCGGAACTGGTGCTGGGTTTGATCGAAGTCGAATCCGGCTTCAAGAAATATGCCGTTTCCAGTGTGGCAGCCCGCGGTTACATGCAGGTGATGCCGTTCTGGACAAAGCTCGTGGGTACGCCCGATCAGGATCTGTTCCATTTGCGCACCAATCTGCGCTACGGCTGCAATATTTTACGGTTGTATCTGGATATGGAGAAAGGTGATCTGTATCGGGCGCTGGGCCGGTATAACGGCAGTCTCGGCAAGCCGGAATACCCTACGATGGTGGTGAGCGCCTGGAAGCGGCACTGGGCCTATACGCCCAATGTGCAATTGGTGCGGTCAGGTACGGTGAAGATGGCCGGAAACTGAAAACGGCGGCTGTATCAGGAAGACAGCGCCACCAGATTGTCGCGATGTATTAATTCAGCCTCATCGATATAACCCAATGCAGTTTCAATCTGGCTGGTAGGCAAACCGATTATGCGCCGGGCTTCGTTGGCTGCATAATTGACCAGGCCACGGCCGATCAGATTGCCTTCCGCAGTGACGCAGGCGACGACCTCGCCTCGAGCAAAATCACCTTCTACCGCAATCACGCCTATCGGCAGCAGGCTCTTGCCGTCGATAGCCAGCGCTTTGGCGGCGCCTGCGTCCACCACCAGTTTGCCGCGTACCTGCAAATGGTCTGCCAGCCAGGTTTTGCGTGCTGACAGCGGTGTGCTGGCAGCGGTGAGCTGGGTGCCTATGGCTTCGCCATGAGCGAGGCGGATCAGGACATTGTCTTCGCGCCCGGATGCGATAATGGTGTGTGCGCCGCTGCGCGCAGCGCGCTTGGCGGCCAGTATCTTGGTGAGCATGCCGCCGCGGCTGATGCCGCTACCGGCGCCGCCGGCCATCTGTTCCAGGGCGATGTCGCCGGCCTGCGCCTGACTCACCAGCATCGCTTCCGGATGCTGGCGCGGGTCGGCGGTATAGAGACCGGCCTGATCGGTGAGGATGACGAGAACATCGGCCTCGATCAGGTTGGCGACCAGCGCGCCCAGCGTATCGTTGTCGCCAAAGCGGATTTCTTCGGTAACGACAGTGTCGTTTTCGTTGATGATGGGGACGACCTTGAGTTTCAGCAGGGTGCGCAGTGTGGACAGCGCGTTGAGATAGCGGGTGCGGTCGGCCAGATCCTCGTGCGTGAGCAATACCTGCGCGGTGTGAATCTGATGCTGGCGAAAGCTGGTTTCATAGGCCTGTACCAGCCCCATTTGCCCGATTGCAGCGGCAGCCTGCAATTCATGGATGCTGCCGGGGCGCTGGGTCCAGCCCAGTCGCTGCATGCCTTCGGCGACGGCGCCGCTGGAAACCAGGATGACTTCCTTGCCCAGTGCCATCAGCTGCGCTATCTGGGATGACCATTTGGCCAGTGCTGCATGATCGAGTCCGCGTCCATCATTGGTGACGATCGCGCTACCTACTTTGATGACGATGCGTTGCGCTGAATGCAGGGCCGATTTCATGGGTTTTATTCTGTTTCGGGTTTGTATTCGGAGACGGGTTCGACAGATGCCGCACCGGCATCTTCAGCCAGGTGTTCCTCTGCGCGCGTGGCGTCGATGTGGGCCATGATGGCGTAGGTCAATTCCTTGCAGCCAGCGCCGGTGAGTGCTGAAATGGTGAATACCGGTCCGGTCCAGCCGTAATCGCTGATGAATTTGGCGGTGGCGTCTGCGCGCTCGGATTCATCCAGGCGGTCGATTTTATTCAGTACCAGCCAGCGCGGCTTGTTATACAGGGTTTCGTCATATTTGCGCAGCTCTTCGACGATCGCGCGTGCTTCATGCACGGGGTCGCTGTTCTCATCGAACGGGGCTACGTCCACGATATGCAGCAACAAGCGGGTGCGTGCCAGATGGCGCAGGAAGCGATGGCCGAGCCCGGCGCCGTCAGCAGCGCCTTCGATGATGCCGGGGATGTCGGCGATAACGAAGCTTTTATCAATATCCACGCGTACCACGCCGAGATTGGGTGCCAGGGTGGTGAATGGATAGTCCGCCACTTTGGGACGTGCGGCAGATACGGCGCGGATAAAGGTCGATTTGCCGGCGTTGGGCATGCCGAGCAGGCCGACATCCGCGAGTACCTTGAGCTCGAGTTTCAATTCGCGTTCTTCGCCTTCCTCGCCGGGGGTGGTCTGGCGCGGGGCGCGGTTGGTACTGGATTTGAAATGCAGGTTGCCGAGACCACCTTTGCCGCCTTTGGCAATGACCACGCGCTGGCCATCGACGGCGAGGTCGGCTAACACTTCGTCTGTTAGCAAATCGGTGATGACGGTACCTACCGGCATACGCAGGATGATGTCATCAGCGCCTTTGCCGTTGCAGTCTGCGCCGCGGCCACCTTCGCCCGGGTGCGCACGGAATGCGCGCGTATAGCGAAAGTCGATCAGGGTATTGATGTTGCGATCGGCGACAGCGATGACGCTGCCGCCACGCCCACCGTCACCGCCATCGGGGCCGCCGCGCGGAACGAACTTTTCGCGGCGGAACGAAGCAGAGCCGTTACCGCCTTTACCAGCGAATACTGCAATTTTTGCTTCGTCGATGAATTTCATGGTGTGTACAAAGGTGGGTGCTGAAAAGTAAAAGCCCTATCCGCAGGATAGGGCTTGAGTGTGTTGCCAGCGTGTTTAAGCCGCAGGAACGATATTGATCATCTTGCGTTTTTGTGCGCCCTTGATCACGAATTGTACGGTACCGTCTACGGTTGCGAACAGGGTGTGATCTTTGCCCATGCCGACGTTATCGCCAGCGTGGAATTGGGTACCGCGTTGGCGAACAATGATGTTGCCTGCCAAAACTTCCTGACCGCCGTAGCGTTTAACGCCAAGTCGTTTCGAGTGCGAGTCGCGGCCGTTACGTGAACTACCGCCTGCTTTTTTGTGTGCCATGGTTTATCTCCTTAAGCTGAAATGCCGCTGATCTGGATTTCAGTGTAATTTTGACGATGCCCTTGATGCTTTTGGTAGTGCTTGCGACGACGCATTTTGAAAATTTTCACTTTGTCGTGACGACCGTGAGACAGGACGGTGGCTGTGACCTTTGCGCCGTTAACAAGCGGTGCGCCGACCTTGATATCGTCGCCATCGGCAACCATGAATACCTGGTCCAACACAATTTCGCTGCCAACGTCCGCGGTGATCTGTTCTACTTTAATTTTTTCGCCAGCGACGACGCGATACTGCTTGCCGCCGGTTTTTATGACCGCATACATGGTGAGCTCCAAACTTCTAAACTAGAGGGAAGAGCGGAATTATAAAGAAATCAATAGCAAAGGTCAAACCTTTGTTTGCGTGTTTTGTCGATTTAAAGTACCTTGACATAAGGCACCCTGCCTCCCTACTATTGGATAATTTTTGATAAGCGGTTAGTGATAATGCAGGCAATTCAGGCGTTTTTGGCAGCAGATATGCAGCGTGTTGATGAGGTAATCCGTGCGCGGTTACATTCCGAAGTTGCTTTGGTCAGTCAGGTTTCAGAGTATATCATCGCCAGCGGCGGCAAGCGCTTGCGTCCGGCTTTGGTGTTATTGTCAGCCGGAGCGCTGGATTACAAGGGCGTGCATCATTATGAACTGGCGGCTGTCGTCGAATTTATCCATACCGCTACTTTGTTGCACGACGACGTGGTGGATGAATCCAGCCTGCGTCGCGGCCGCGAAACGGCCAATGCGCTGTTCGGCAATGCTGCCAGCGTACTGGTTGGCGATTTTCTGTATTCCCGTGCGTTCCAGATGATGGTCGGGGTTGGGCAGATGCGAGTGATGGAAGTGTTGTCCGATGCTACGAATGTCATCGCCGAAGGCGAGGTATTGCAGCTGATGAACTGCAACGATGCCGATATCAGTGAAGATGACTATTTGCGTGTGATTCGTTATAAAACGGCGAAGCTGTTCGAAGCTGCGGTACGTCTGGGTGCGATACTCGGCGGCGCAGATGCGGTTGCCGAGGCTGCAATGGCGAACTACGGCATGCATCTGGGCACGGCTTTCCAATTGATAGATGACGTGCTCGATTATTCGGGCGATCATGCCGAGATCGGTAAAAATGTCGGGGATGATCTGGCGGAAGGCAAGCCGACGCTGCCGTTGCTGTATTTGCTCAAAAACGGCACAGCGGAACAAGCGCAGATGGTGCGTCATGCCATCGAAAATGGCGGTCTGGAAGTGTTCGAACCGATATTGGCCGCGATACAGGCCAGCGGTGCGCTGGATTACACCCGAGCGCAAGCGCAGCACGAAGTGGATTTGGCAACAGCCGCCATCGCGGCGTTGCCTGATTCGCAATATAAACAGAATTTGATCGGCCTGGCCGAGTTTGCCGTGGCCAGAAGTTATTGAATCGGCGTGATGGCGTCCGCCGGATGCTAATGCCGAGTAGAGTGCGCGCGGGTTCTGCCTGGTGCTCCATTCTCCGTGCATACCGGTGCTTTCCGGCTATAATTGGCACATCTTTATCCTGATTGCGTTGACACGGCATGTCTAAAATTCTGTTCTTCCTGTTGCTTGGCGGCGGTGTTTATTGGTGGCTGCGCGCCCAACGTCCATCGCCTCCTCCATCTCCTCCGCAATCCAGATCCGCCGAAGACATGGTACGTTGCAAGCATTGCGGCGTGCATTTGCCGCGCAGCGAGGCAGTAGGTACGGAAGCTGCGTGGTTCTGCAGCGAAGCTCATCAGCGCGAGTATCGGGGTCAATAGTGGGAATAGCAACCGATGCAGCGGCAAAAGCGGCGGCAAGGCTGGCAAGCGGGCGAGTCGAACGTAGCTGGAAATCGCTGCATTACCTGAATCTGTACCGGATGACCGTGGCTGGCGTGTTTCTGCTCCTTAGTCTCGCCTCCCCGGGGCAGCAGGTTTTCGGGCAGGAAAGTCCGGTGATCTTTTATCTGTATAGCCTGATTTATTTGGGGTTCGCAGCGATAACGGTGGTTACCATCAGTTTGCGGCAACCGCGGTTCGATGTGCAGCTTGCTATCCAGATCATCGGCGATATCATCATGATCATATTGATGATGACGGCCAGTGGCGGGGTGCGCAGCGGACTGGGCTTGCTGTTGATCGTATCGTTGGCATCCAGCGGACTGGTGGCGGAAGGACGCATGGTGATGTTTCATGCGGCGCTGGCCGCGTCCGGGGTGCTGATCGTGCAAACGCTGGGAGTATTGGACAACCACCGTTCGGCCAACGATTATGGTCAGGCCGGGTTGCTGGGGCTGGTGTTCTTTGTGACCGCGGGTGTCGCGCATATCCTGGCGAAACGCAACCGGGTGAGCGAGGCACTGGCCGCGGCGCGTGCAGTCGACATCGAGAATATGGCGCAAATCAATCAACTGGTGATTGATGATATGCAGGACGGTGTCGTGGTGCTGGACAGCGAAGGCAAGATCCGGCAGGCCAATCAGCAGGCGAAACGCTTGCTGAGTCGTGCCGGATTGACTTATGCCGGAGCGGGCACCAAGCTGTACCGGACGGTGCCGTTGTTATTCGAATACCTTGAACAGTGGCGCAAGCAGCCGCAAACTGCATTTCCTCCCATTTCGCTGGGTCTGCACGGCGAAGAGTATCTGCCGCGGTTTATTGCGGTCACTAATAAACGGGTGATGGGCGCCGTCCTGGTGCTTGAAGACATGACTCGCATCAATGAACAGGCGCAGCAGATCAAGCTGGCGGCGCTGGGGCGGCTGACTGCCAATATCGCACACGAAATCCGCAATCCGCTGGCTGCAATCAGTCATGCCGCCGAGATACTGCAGGAAGATGATGCCGGTGACCGCGGTCACCAGCGCCTGCTCGAAATCATCACCAAGAATGCGCAACGCATCAATCATCTGGTGACGGATGTGATGGCATTGAATCGGCGTGATCGTACGCATACCGAACGTATCGCATTGGCTGAATTCTTATCCGAGTTCCTTGAGGAATTTTGCGATAGTCAGGCGGTGAACAGAAGCCTGTTCCGGCTGGAGCTGGCTGATGATGCGGTCATTTGTTTTGATCGCGGACATTTGCAGCAGGTGATAGCCAATCTATGTCTGAATGCGGTGCGCCATAGTCGGCATCAGCCAGACAGCGTGTGCATTGTGGTCGAGCATGCGAACAGCATGATAGAGATTCATGTTCGTGATGATGGCGCAGGTGTTGCCTGCGAACATGTGGCGCGTTTGTTCGAGCCATTTTTTACTACGGAATCAGCGGGTACCGGTTTGGGTTTGTATATTTCCAAAGAGCTGTGTCACGCCAATGCCGCCACTCTGGAATATTTGCAAACCGGCAAGGGCGGTCATTTCAGGATAACGTGTCAGGAGGGTGGATGTTAAAGCGTCAGACGATCGGGAATATCCCGACGGTACTCATTGTCGATGATGAAGCGGATATTCTGGAGTTGCTTGAAATCACGCTGCTGCGTATGGGGCTTGATGTGGTAAAAGCGACTTGCGTGGCAGATGCGCTGACGAGCCTGAAGCAGGGTGAATTCGGCTTGTGTCTGACGGATATGCGCTTGCCGGATGGGGATGGCCTGGAAATCGTACGTTATATACAGGCAGAGCGGCCGACTGTCCCGGTGGCGGTCCTTACCGCGCATGGCAATACCGACAATGCGGTGACAGCGTTGAAGGCCGGTGCATTCGATTACATCAATAAGCCTGTCACACTTGAGCAATTGCGGGCTCTGGTGAAGTCGGCATTAAAGCTGCCCGGCTCCGCAACCGCGAGCGAGCGGGATCTGGTCGGTAACTCTGCGGCAATGCAGCAAGCGCGTGATTTGATAGCCAAACTTTCGCGTACCCAGGCGCCGGTTTACATTACCGGTGAATCGGGGAGCGGCAAGGAGCTTGCGGCGCGATTGATCCATCAGCAAAGCAATCGTGCTACGACGGCATTTGTGCCAGTCAACTGCGGGGCGATCCCCGAGAATCTGATGGAATCCGAGTTTTTCGGCTATAAAAAAGGGGCATTTACCGGGGCCGATAGCGAACGCGACGGTTTCTTTTACGCCGCGAACGGCGGCACACTGTTCCTGGATGAAGTGGCCGATCTGCCCTTGCAGATGCAGGTGAAATTGCTGCGGGTGATACAGGAAAAGAAAGTCCGCAGGCTGGGTAGCAATACGGAAGAGCCGATCGATGTGCGCATCATCAGCGCGACCCACCAGCATCTGGCAAAGTGTGTGGAAGAAGGACGTTTCCGTCAGGACCTGTTTTATCGGCTCAATGTCATTACCCTGAAAATGCCGGCACTGCGCGACATGCGCGAAGACGTCCCGCTGATCGCACATACGCTGCTGGCGCGGTTGGCGGCGGAGGCGGGAATCAGTGCGCCGAGTTTAACCAAGGCAGCCGCCACCGCATTGGCGCAGTATGATTTTCCCGGCAATGTGCGCGAACTGGAAAATATCCTGGAGCGTGCGCTGGCCTTGGCGAGTGGCGTGCAAATCGATGTGGATGATTTGCATCTGACTCCGGCGGTAGAAGAAACAGACGATAATCAGATTGCGCTGCCAGGCATGAAATGGCCGCTGCAGGATTATCTGGACAGGCTGGAACGCGAGGCCATTCAGGAGGCACTGGAAAAAACGCGCTATAACAAAACGGCTGCGGCCAAATTGCTGGGGGTTACTTTCCGGGCGTTGCGTTATCGCCTGGAGCGTCTGGGTATGGATTAGGCGTGCTGTCTGTGCCGGCGCGCTAATCGCGGGTTTATGTGCGATTAGCGTGGGGCGCTGTTATGCCAGCACCATTGCCAGGTAAATTACATATAGCGCGCCGTTCACCCATAAATGCCAGACACGCAGTTGTCCGCGGGCAAGCATCAGGCGTAACCAGGCGGCAGCAATCAGCGTGATAACGACGCCCAGAAACACCGCGGGCTGAGGTGTCCATGGCGTCAGGCTAATGCCGATTGCGGGCAGCAATGTACCTTGGAATACCATGGCGCCGGTGATATTGCCGAACGCGAGCGTGTCCTTGTGACGGCGTATCCACAAAATGCTGTTGACCTTCTCGGGCAGCTCCGTCGCAACCGGTACGATCATCAGCGAGAGCAAGAGTGCGGAAATGCCGAGTATCGGTGCGGCTTGCTGAATGCCGTGGATGAATCCCTCCGCGCCCGCCACCAGTAAACCCAGGCCCAAAAGCAGCTGCAGAATGATGGTGGGCATATTGGTCGGGATGCCGACTTTGTTGAAGAGCATCTCGCCTTCAGCTTCAGTGGCGTGACCATCCTTCACCAGATCGGCGGAAGCGCGTATTGTCATCAGTACGTAAATGAAATAGATGAATATCATGCCGAACGAGAATACGGCGCGTGCGGTACCGTTGTCATGCGGCACAAACATGGCCGCACAGGCCAGTCCGAATGCAATCAGGAAAAAATTCATGTCGCGCGTGAGGCCGGTATGCTCGGGATTGTAATGCCCGTTCACGCCGCGTTTTTTCAGGACTGCAAAGCTCATTAACGATAGCGACAGGGTGGAAAGCATCAAAGGTGCGCCCAGAATCGCACCTACGCCAATTTCCTCATTGACGGCGGCATCGGTAGTGCCGGCAAAAATCGCCAGCAACGGTACCATGGTTTCGGGCAGGGCGGTACCGATTGCGGCGAATAATGAGCCGGTCACGCCTTCGGAAATTTTGAGTTTTTCACCCAGATGTTCCAGTGCATTAACGAAAACTTCCGCCGCAACCAGGATGACAATTAAAAAACCGAATAATTCTAGCCAGAGCATGATTTCCCCTAATGGATTCGTGGTACGGGTTGTTATTTAAAATGGGCGGTAATGCGTAAATCGGTACCGATTTGACGTATGTCATGAATGCTTAATGTGCGTCGGTTGGTCATGTCGGCCGGTTCGGCCAGTGCGAACAACCCGCGTGCCGTATCGCCCAGCAAAGTCGGGGCAATATACATCACCCATTCGTCCACCAGATTTGCTGCGATCAGGGCGGCATTCAAATGCGCACCGGCTTCGGTCATCACTTCATTAATGCCACGCTGCGCCAGTATCGACATCAGTGCCGATAAATCCACTTGCCCTTGGTGGGCGTTCACCTGTATCAGTTCGGCACCGGCTTGGGTTAGCTGTTCCTGACATGTCGTGTCAGCTTGAGTATAAACAATTATGGTGGGGCTGTCTCGCAAAATCAGGGCATCTGCCGGTGTGCGCAAATGCGAATCGACGATGATTTTCAATGGCTGGCGGGTGGTATCGACATCACGTACGTTGAGTTGCGGATTGTCTGCCAGTACGGTGCCTATGCCGGTCAGAATCGCGCAGGATCGCGCACGCAGGCGATGTGCATCCTGTCTCGCCGCGGCCCCGGTGATCCATTTGCTGGTGCCGTTGGCAAGGGCGATTTTGCCGTCGAGCGAAGAGGCGGTTTTGATGCGCAGCCAGGGGCGTGCGCGGGTCATGCGTTGAATGAAACCGATGTTGAGCTGTTGCGCCTGTTGCTCAAGTAATCCGCAGCTGGTGGCGATGCCGGCAGCGGCAAGGCGTGCCAGTCCGTTGCCTGCAACTTGCGGATTGGGGTCCTGCATCGCGGCAATTACCTTGGCAATACCCGCAGCAACCAGTGCATCGGCGCAAGGCGGCGTGCGCCCAAAGTGACTGCACGGCTCCAGCGTGACGTACGCCGTTGCACCGCGGGCTGATTCACCGGCCTGACGCAATGCCAGTACTTCGGCATGCGGTTCGCCGGCGCGCTGGTGCCAGCCTTCGCCGACGACGACAGTATCCTTGACGATGACGCAGCCGACCCGCGGGTTGGGCGAGGTGGTATACAGGCCGCGTTCAGCCAGACGCAGCGCCTGCGCCATATAAGTGTAATCGTCAGCAGTCCACATTTGGCAATTTCGACGGATTCATGCTATTTGTCCAAATCTTTCAGGACGTCGCGGAAGTCGTCGACATCCTGAAAGCTCTTGTATACCGACGCAAAGCGGATATAAGCGATCTTATCCAGACGTTTCAGCGCATGCATGACCATTTCCCCGATCTGCCGCGCCGGTATTTCGCGTTCGCCCAGAGACAGTACATGTTTGACGATCTGATCGATTTCCTGATCGACATATTCGGTAGGGACCGGGCGCTTGTGCAATGCCCGGCGGAACCCTTCGCGCAATTTCGCCGGGGAAAACTCTTCGCGACTGGCATTGGTTTTAACCACCTGGGGCAAGCGCAGTTCCACCGTTTCATAAGTGGTGAAGCGCTTGTCGCAGGCGCCGCAACGCCGGCGGCGGCGTACCGAGTCGCCAACCTCCGATACCCGTGAATCCACAACATGGGTGTCGAAGGAACCGCAGAATGGGCATTTCATCCGGAATCAGCCGTAAACAGGATATTGTTTGCACAAGGCCTGCACCGCCGTGGCAACGCGTGCGATGACAGCGTCGTCCGCAGGTGCATCCAGTACATCGGCGATCAGGTGAGCAAGTTGCTCCGCCTCTTTGGCGCCGAAGCCGCGGGTGGTCATGGCCGGTGTGCCTATACGGATGCCGGAGGTGACGAAAGGCTTTTGCGGATCGTTTGGAATCGCATTCTTGTTGACGGTGATGTGCGCGTGGCCAAGAGCGGCTTCGGCATCCTTGCCGGTGATGTTTTTAGCGCGCAGGTCCAGCAGGAACAAGTGTGAATCGGTGCGACCGGAAACGATACGCAAACCACGCGCCTGCAATGTGGTTGCCATGGTGCGCGCATTGGCGATTACTTGTGCCTGATACGTCTTGAAGTCATCGCTCATGGCTTCCTTGAAAGCGACTGCTTTCGCAGCGATGACATGCATCAACGGACCGCCCTGTGTACCCGGGAAGATGGTCGAATTCAATGGTTTTTCGAATTCGGCGCGAGACAGGATCAGGCCGCCGCGCGGGCCGCGCAGTGTCTTGTGGGTAGTGGAGGTGACGAAATCGGCAATGCCGACCGGACTAGGGTACACGCCAGCGGCGACCAGGCCGGCGTAATGCGCCATGTCGACGAATAAATAGGCGCCGATGCTATCCGCGATTCTGCGGAAACGCCGCCAGTCGATGACCAGTGAATAAGCCGATGCGCCCGCAACGATCATTTTTGGCTTGTGTTCCTGTGCCAGGCGCTCGACTTCCGCGTAGTCGATTTCTTCGGTTTCAGGATGCAGACCATAAGTTACAGCGTTGAACAGCTTGCCGGAAAAGTTGACAGAAGCGCCGTGAGTGAGGTGGCCGCCGTGGGCCAGTGACATTCCCAGGATGGTATCGCCCGGCTTGAGTACGGACAAATAAACAGCCGCATTGGCTTGCGAACCGGAATGAGGTTGCACGTTAGCGTATTCGGCGCCAAATAACTGTTTGACGCGATCGATCGCCAATTGTTCGGCCACATCCACAAATTCACAGCCGCCGTAGTAGCGTTTGCCGGGATAGCCTTCGGCATACTTGTTGGTTAACACCGAGCCTTGCGCTTCCATGACCGCGGGGCTGGTGTAGTTTTCAGAAGCGATCAGCTCGATGTGGTCTTCCTGGCGACCGCGCTCGTCTTCCATTGCTTTCCATAGATCCGGATCAGTAACGGCGATGGTGTCTTGGAGATTAAACATGGCAAATATCCTTGAGTGTGATGTGGCAAAATATGAATTAAGGTCAATTTCATATTTTATCACGCCGCAGTGTTGCTAATATGCGAAAAAAATTAATAACAGGCATACACAAATAAAAAATATTGCGTATAATTTTCATACGAACGAAAAGATGTTTCGTTTGTCCACGCTTGTGCTGAGTTCATAACGTGTGCAAGTTGGATTTTTTGTAATTTTAAAATTTGGAGATTTATATAATGACCCGTTCCTTGCTGATCGCTGCTCTGATGGCTTTAACCCTGACCGCTTGTGGTAAAAAAGAAGAAGCTCCAGCTCCTGCTGCTGATACCGCAGCTCCTGCTGCTGAAGCTCCAGCTCCTGCTGCTCCAGCTGATGCTGCTGCTCCAGCTCCTGCTGCCCCAGCTGATGCTGCTGCTCCTGCTGCTCCAGCTGATGCTGCTGCTCCAGCCGCTCCAGCCGCTCCAGCTGATGCTGCTCCAGCTGCTAAATAAGAATTTATTCTTGTTTGCAAAAAAGCCGACCTGAGGGTCGGCTTTTTTGTTGCCTGCATTTTTTATGCTGCGATTTTTAGGTAGAATAAAACTACTTTTGATTCCCCATATTCTGTAAAACATCCAAATGGCACAATCTCTGACTGAAATATTAGCGACCCAGGCGGTATATGCCGATCTCTCCGATACCGGATTAATCGCTTTTCAGGGTGATGATACCACTGCCTTTTTGCAGGGGCAGCTGACCAATGATGCCCGCCAATTGTCCCAACGACGGGTGCAATATAGCGGATTCTGTTCGCCCAAAGGGCGCCTGCTGGGCAACTTCCTTCTGTGGCAGCATGCTGGCAGCACTTATTTGCAGTTGGCGGCCGAACTGCAGCCGGTGCTGCAAAAACGCCTGTCCATGTACATTTTGCGCTCCAGGGTTAAAGCACGCGATGCTCGCGAGGAATGGCTGCGTGTCGGTATCGCCGGACACAATGCTGCGGGAGTGGTGAAGACACTGACCGGATGTGCACTTGACGCCGACATGCAGACGGCTGAAGCTGGGCAGATGAGCGTTATTCGCCTGGCGAGCGAGCGTTACCAGCTCATTGCGCCGGCTGCGGACCGGGACGGTTTATTGGCGGAGCTCACGCAACATGCCAGCGTTATCGATATGAATCAGTGGCAATGGCTGGAAATCCGGGCAGGAATCCCGACTATCGTAGCGGCGACGCAAGAACAGTTCGTGCCGCAAATGGTGAATTTCGATTTGACCAATAGCGTGAATTTCCAGAAAGGCTGCTATACCGGGCAGGAGATCGTCGCCCGTACCCAATATCTGGGCAAGCTGAAGCGCCGCATGTATCTGGTGCACAGCGACGCAACAATGGCGGCGGGCGATGAGATTTATAGCCCGGAGATGGAAGGGCAGGCCATGGGCATGGTGGTGAATGCTCAACCCGCACCGGCTGGCGGCTGGGATGCGCTGGCAGTGCTGCAGATCAGCAGTGTGGCGAGCGGGCAGCCCCTGCATCTGCAGTCGCTGGAAGGTGCGCTGCTGACTCTGCAGGACTTGCCCTACGCGGTGTCATGAATCCGGATATGACCGATGCTTCCTTGACCGGCACGGTATTGGGCAAGCCGGCTTGCTACCAGACCGAGTACGATCCGGGATTGCTATTCCCCATCCCGCGCCAAAACAAGCGCGATGAGATCTGTCTGGGCGGTGCATTGCCGTTCATGGGTGCGGATATCTGGAATGGCTACGAGCTGTCGTGGCTTAATATGCGCGGCAAGCCGCAAATCGCGATTGCCACTTTTGTCGTGCCTGCGGATTCACCGAATATCATCGAATCCAAGTCCTTCAAGCTGTATCTGAATTCGTTTAATCAGACGCATCTGCAAAGTCATGAAGAACTGCTGGCCCGTTTGCGTGCTGATTTAAGTCAGGCGGCGGGCGCGCCGGTGCAGGTGCGGCTGATTTTGCCGGAAGACTTTGCCGGTCTGTCCATGGGCGAGCTGGAGGGTGAATTGCTGGATCGTCTGGATATAGGCGTCGATAGCTATACCCCGAATCCCGAATTGCTGACGGCGCAAGCCGATGCGGAAACAGTGGAGCAGAAACTGGTATCGCATCTGCTGAAATCGAATTGCCTGGTGACCGGCCAGCCGGACTGGGCCAGCGTACAGATCCATTATGTCGGTGCGCCGATTGATGAGGCCGGGTTGTTGCGTTATCTGATCGGCTTCCGTACCCACAATGAGTTTCATGAGCAATGTGTTGAGCGTATCTTTGTCGATATCCTGCGCATGTGCAAGCCAATTAAATTGTCGGTGTACGCACGCTATACCCGCCGTGGCGGCCTGGATATCAATCCGTGGCGGACCAATTTCAGTACCGGCGGCATGCCACCGAATCTGCGTCACGCACGGCAGTGAGCTGTGGGCGCCAGCTCGCCGCTAAAACATTCGGTCACTCTGCTGCCGTTAATGAACATCTCCACGTCGAATTCGGCAACGGCCCGTGCCAGCTGTTGCTCGAATGTTGCGCTGTCGCTGACATGTTCGTAAATTTCCATCCAGGTCAGCGGATCATCGCGGCGTTTTACCAGATTGCCGTATTGGCCGCTGCGGCAGCCTAGCCGCACCTGCATGCCGCGGATCAGCTGCTCGGTTTCGGGGTCGTCGGAATGGACGCGATAATAAATGTAATAGTGCAGCATCGGATTTACATCCCCGGCATCATGCCCTTCATGCCGCGCATCATTTTCGCCAGTCCGCCTTTCGACATCATCTTCATCATCTTCTGCGCCTGCTCGAACTGTTTCAGCAAGCGGTTTACTTCCTGTACCGAAACGCCGGCGCCGGCAGCGATGCGGCGCTTGCGCGAGGCCTTGAGGATCTCGGGCTTGGTACGTTCCTGCGGGGTCATCGCATTGATGATGCCTTCGATGCGGTTGACGGCCTTTTCGTCAGCACCGGCAGGGATGGCAGCGCCGGCGGCGCCAGGCAGTTTGTCCATCAGTGCGGAAATGCCGCCCATCTTGCGCATCTGCTGGATTTGCGCCTTGAAATCTTCCAGGTCGAAATTTTTGCCTTTTTTGATCTTGTCGGCAAAGCGGGCGGCTTCAGCCTGATCGACATTGCGTTGCGCATCTTCGATCAGCGAGAGCACGTCGCCCATGCCGAGCACGCGCGACGCCATGCGTTCGGGGTGGAAGGGTTCCAGTCCGGTGAGCTTTTCGCCGACGCCGACGAATTTGATCGGTTTGCCGGTGATATGGCGTACCGATAATGCCGCGCCGCCGCGTGAATCACCGTCCAGTTTGGTGAGGATGACGCCGGTCAGCGGCAAGGTGTCGTTAAAGGCACGCGCGGTGTTGATGGCGTCCTGTCCCTGCATCGCATCGACGACGAACAGGGTTTCGACCGGGTTGAGGGCTGTATGCAACGCGCGGATTTCATCCATCATCGCTTCATCGATACCCAGGCGACCGGCGGTATCGACGATCAGCACGTCATGGAAATGCTTCCTGGCGTAATCCCGCGCGGCCAATGCGATATCCAGCGGCTTCTGCTCGCCGCTGGATGGAAAGAAGTCGACGTCGAGCTGGCTGGCCAGTGTCTTGAGCTGTTCGATAGCGGCCGGACGGTACACGTCGCAGCTGACTAACAGCACTTTCTTCTTCATCTGCTCCTTGAGCAGTTTGGCGAGCTTGCCGCTGCTGGTGGTTTTGCCGGAGCCTTGCAAACCGGCCATCAGGATAATGGCCGGCGGAGTAGTGGCCAGATTGATGCCGACATGCGCCGACCCCATCAGCTGCGTGAGTTCGTCGTGCACTACGCCGATCAGGGCTTGTCCGGGCGTGAGGCTTTGCAGCACTTCGACGCCCAGCGCTTTTTGTTTGACATCGTTGATGAAGTCCTTGACGACAGGGAGCGCGACGTCGGCTTCCAGTAATGCCATACGCACTTCACGCAGGGCGTCCTGAATGTTGGCTTCCGTCAAGCGCGCCTGGCCGCGCAGGTTTTTCATGACGGAAGAAAGGCGCGTGGTTAAGTTCTCTAGCATTTGTAATGTTCCATTGGTCGCCAAAACGATGAGGATATGATGTAAACTTTGAATTTATAGCATATCGACCATTTTACCTCAGATGAGTATCGCCTGGCTTTATCCTCTTGTTAGTTTGCTGTATGCGCTGGTCGGATGGCATTTCTGGCGCACGCGCTGGCATGGTGCCACGATGACGGCGCCATGGGAACCGTTTATGCTGTTATTGCCGCTGTCAGCCCATATCTGGCTGCTGAGCGTAACGGCTATTACCAGTGCGGGTATCCAGCTCGGCATAGGGAACGTGCTGTCGATGATCGCCGGATTGACGGCACTGATCTATTGGCTGAGCAGTTTCCATTCGCGCATGGAGGCCCTGAATGCCCCGCTGGCAGCGTTGGCGGCTATTGCCGTATTGGCACCGCTGGTTCTGCCGGCCAACCATTTGCTGGCCAATACGGAAATGCTCGCCTTTCGCCTGCATTTGCTGATCGCATTGCTGGCATACAGCTTGTTCACCATCGCGGCATTGCACGCCACGCTGATGTCGATCGTGGAAAAACGTCTGCACCACGTCAGCAACACCGATATTTCGATGAATCTGCCCCCCTTGCTCACCCTGGAAAGCCTGCTGTTTCGCCTGCTTAGCCTGGGTTTTACCTTGCTGACGCTGACGCTGATAACCGGCGTGCTGTTTTCGGAGGAGATTTTTCATAAGCCCGCGGAGTTCAATCACAAAACCGTATTTGCCATATTGTCCTGGCTCATTTACGCGATTCTGCTCGGTGGACGCAGATTACGCGGCTGGCGCGGCAAGGTCGCGGTACGCTGGACATGGGTAGGTTTTGCCATGCTGCTGCTGGCTTACATAGGCAGCCGTTTCGTATTGGAAACCCTATTGCACCGCTATCCCGTATAAATTACAAAGGAATCAAGCATGAAATCCATTAAAGTTACTGATGTCGGTTCACTGAAAAATGAGCTGAACAAATACAAAAAAGGCAAAAAACTCGATATTCGTTATTTCAATCAGGCCGCACGCTTGGCATGGCTGGGCAAAATTACCATGAGCCCGCTGGATGCCGAAGACGAGACCTGTCAGTCGTGGCTGTTGCATGTACAGCCGCCAGAAGGCTTTACCGCCCACTTTATCGACGTCGATGAAGACCTGATCAATGAAATCCATGTGCTCGATGCCGAGCAGGGCAAATACCTGGCCGAAATTATGCGCGCCGGCTTATCCGCACGCGCAGAAGAGCTCGAGCAATTGAATCGCCGCGACTTCTATTTCGGCAAATTCTTCCAGACCGAAGGCGATACGCCCGCATCCGGAGAACCCTCATCCGGCAGTTAAATTCGCAAGGGTAGCTGGACAAGTTTAAGTACGCGCTCACCATGATGAGGCAATCGCCTTGTATAGCGTGGGCGCGTGCCATTCATCCTGTAGCATTAATCATTCGATAAACCAATAAGTACCATGAAACCAGTCGAGCATCATGGCGTCACCCTGCCGGATAAGCGGCCAACTGCCGATGCGTGGGTCAAGGCGCGTTGGATAGATCTGGGCGAGTGTGACCCGACGGATTATCATGCCACTTATGCCGGGGTAGCGGAGGCAATGCAGGCAGGGGATGATCCTGTTGTCGTTTGGGGCATGCCCGCCGCACATTTCTGTCTGGGTCAGCACCAGTCCGTAGCGGCCGAACTTATTGCCGATCCTCACGTGCCCGTCATCCGGCGCCCTTTGGGCGGTGGCGGAGTCTGGGTGGACAGGCATCAGGCGTGCATAGTGCTGATCGCGCCACGCGATTTTTTCCCTTCGCGTACCGACGGCTGGTACGCCCATGCCCTCGAGCCGATGCTGCAAGTCTATCGCGAGATGGGCTGGGCGGCATCGCTGGTGCAGCAGGATGTCTGGCTCAATGGCAAGAAGCTGGCTGGCAGCGGCGCAGCGACCCTGGGCGCGGCGGGCGTAGTCGGCACAAGTTTTTTATTGAAATTCCCGGCGGCCGAGTTTACCCGGCTCATCGCAGCGCCATCAGAAGGCTTTCGGCAATGGTTAAGCGAAGTGTTGCAGGACGCCATCACCAGCTGGTCGGATCACGCCCCCATGCCCGATCTGGCATGGCTGTCATTGGTCTATCGGCGCGCCGCCGCTGGCATATTCGGCTGGCGCTGGGAGCAGGCGCTATTGCGCGACGATGAAAGAGCCGCACGTGACGAATACCGGGCCGAGCTGATACCCGAGAACGACACGCCGAAGAAACTGGTGCCCCATGGCATCAAGGTGAATGCGCAGAGTTACCTCACCGAGCAGCATTTCGATGGCCGCTGGGTGCGGGTACTCACCGAAGGTCAGACGATTTCACGCATCGCGCTATCCCATGTCCCGCAGCTACCCGAGCGCAGCCTGGCAGACAGCGCGATAACGCAAGCGGCGGTAAGCCAGATATTACAGGACTACCTTCCCGCCGAAATCGTATCCCTATGGGCGCAGCGCATACTCGCTACAGCTTATTTTGCTGACAAATCCTGAATCGAGCTATCCAAATGACAGAACCCACCATAGCCGCAAGACTGCAACGCAAGTTTATCCTGATGAGCAACGACACCGCGATGCACGACGCCTTGCGAGCCGTGCTTCCCGAAGGCTGGAAAATGGTAACGACACTGGACCTCGACAGCCTCGGCACTTTCGATCAGATATTGCTGTACCGCTTCATTTTCCTTGATCTTGATGCGCTCACCGACGACTTCGATCCGCAAGACGCCATCCGTAAAGTACGTATGGAACTCATGCTCAACGTCGCCATTTTCTGCTTCGGCGGCAGCGAAGACGAACGCGATCAGGCTCGCCTCAACCGCGCCGACCGCTTCTTCGATCGCGAGGAAGCGGCGGAGCGCTTGCTCCAGTTCTGCCATCAGTATCGCTGGGGCGAATAATTAACGTCCAGCAGCCGCTCAAGGTATCCATCCGGCCATCCCGCTATTTGCTGGCAGCCGTCATGGCAGCCCATGGACTGGCGATCCCGGCGCTCTGGGCAGCGGCACTGGCGTCTGACTGGCAAATCGGCGGTAGCGTTGCATTAGTAGCCAGCGCCGTTTATTATTTTCTGCAACTGCGTCGCGTGCCCGTTTCCGCCATCGAAGCCGATGAAACCGGATATCGCCTGCTGCATCAAGGGCGATGGGCGGATGCTGCTTTGCAGCAAGCCGTTATCACTGCGCCATTGACTGTCATTCAATTCAGGCTGACTTCCGGGGCGCGGGTTGCCATTCCGTTGTTGGTGGACAGTATGGTTGCGGATGATTATCGGCATTTGCGGGTGTGGTTGCGGTGGGTGCGGTATGGCGGCGAAGATGCCTGAATACGAATCGAATGCATGCTCGCCTCGTGCAGCCGTCGTGTCAATGGCGGTGAAATTGTAGAAATGCAGAACCTGATGGCTTAATATAAGTTAAGTATATTTACAGTTAAGTTTTACTATGGTTTAATATTGGCATGCCTATCCACCACGCCACTCTTCACCAGCTGAAGATATTCGATGCCGTAGCCCGGCACATGAGCTTTGCTCGTGCTGCTGAAGAGCTGCATCTGACGCCGCCAGCGCTGTCCATCCAGGTCAAGCAGCTTTCCGAGGCCATCGGTCAGCCTCTCTTCGAACAGATCGGTAAAAAGATATCTCTTACCGCCGTTGGCGATGCCTCATGGGCAGCCTGCCGAGACGTGCTTAACCGGCTGGAACAGCTTACCCATGAACTGGCTGCACTCCAGGGACTGGAGAAGGGTAGTCTGAAACTCGCCACCCTCGCTACTGCCAAATACTTTATTCCCCGGCTGCTGGGCGACTTCTGCACGAAACATCTCGGTATCGACACTACCCTGTTCATGGGCAACCGGGAGGCTGTGCTGGAACGTTTAGCGCGCAATCAGGACGACCTTTACATCCTGGGCCAACCGCCGGAACATATGAATGTCGTTACGGAACCTTTCGCCGATAATCTCCTGGTGGTGGTGTCCAGCCCGAGTCAGCCGCTGGTGCAGGAAAAGGATATCGATCCGGCACGTCTGCAGGACGTGCCATTCATTCTGCGCGAACCGGGATCCGGCACCCGCCTGGCCGCCGAGAAGTTCTTCGAGCAGTACGGTGTCGTTCTCAAGGCGCGCATGGAGCTGGGCAGCAACGAGGCTGTCAAGCAGGTAGTGGCAGGTGGTCTGGGCATGGCCGTACTGTCCGCCAGTACGCTGCGCGCTGAGCTCGCCAGCGGGGAGCTCGCGATACTCGACGTGCGTGGTTTTCCGCTAAAGCGCAAGTGGTACGCGGTCTACCCGGCGGGAAAGCAGCTTACTCCGGCTACCCGGGCATTCATGGAATACCTGTTCGCCACCGCGCCTGCATCGGCGCTCGTGCACCTGCTCGATCAGCCCCAGTCTCATGCCGTTGCAGCCGCCGCTGGGCGCAAGCGGCGGCAGTCATCATCCGGGTGAGCAGAGGGGACACCATTCCTTTTTCCTGAACGGTCAGCTGTTCAGGAAAAAACTGCGCGGAATTTGATCGACGGAATCCGCAAATAAAAAATAACCGATATCAAGCCTCATGGTTTCGATGAATGTCATCAGTGATCGGATGACATTCGTTGCCATTGCCTGTCCGCGTTGCGCAGATAGATGTCTCTGTGCTCGTCGTCAATCTGGAAAAGAAACAACCAATGATTCTCGACGAGCTCGCGTACAAGCTCATGTTTGGCAATGATTCGATCAATCTCTGATTTCGGTGCTTCGAGAAATACATTCAACCGCAAAGGTTCGTGCACCCACCGTTCACCATTATGGAGCGACTGCAGCGGCAGGCCAACACGTAGATCCCCGCCATTTCCTTCGAATACGCCGATAGAGCCCCCGACGATGTTGTGCAGTACTTTATTGCCGCTGCCGAATCTCTGGTGGTCGACGACGGATCCGTAATACTGCATATTGATCCAGTGGGCGACTACCATCGGTGCGGTCATGATGAGCTCCAAAACCCCGAAGTCTTTATCCTTGCGCCACTCGTAGTCATGCAAAAATGATCTTCCGGAAAGATCGATACCTTTGGTTCTGGAGCGTGGCGCGGCAATAAAGGCGGCATTTCCGGCAAGACCCCATTCCGGAAAAACCTGTGACCAGTCCCGGCTACGTTCTCGAATCAGTGTGTCAACAACCTCTGGAGACGAATTCGATATACCCAGCAAACTGGACCGTTCCATGCGCGTCAGTTGTCCGGCTTGGGTGAGCCAATGACGCAGCTGTTCCAGATCCTGTGCGTGAGTCGATGCCAGATCATCGATATCGAACAAGGTCACCTCATCGAGCGTCGTATCATGCAAGGCCCCGACAAACCGTGTGTCTGCCGGAATATGAATGCCCTTCTGCGCAAGTTCTTCGCGCACTTTGGGCTCATTAAGCAAAGTAGCGGTGACCCGGGCGCTGGCTTCACCGGTTTGGCCTGCACAGGCCCCGCAATCGAGTCCCGTTGCATGAGGATTATTGACCGTGCTGCTCCCATGCCCGACCAGCAAAACCAGCCGTGCGAAATTGCTGGTCATCGACATGGCCGTCAAGACCGATTCTGCCAGCGCGCCACGATCGCTTTTCGGGAGGCCGACCCTCGCGGTTTCGGCCGATTTCTGCCGGGTTTTGGTGATTTTCTGTCCATGATGAACCGCATCCAGACTTGGAACAAGGCGCCTGCTAAATTTGGCATGGATCCCCTTGGTTGCCGGATGGGGCACGGGACGGCTCCATCCGAAGCTGTCCCCGAGCAGTTTCGCGCCGTAAAGCAGTCCGGCCGATTCGACGAACGAAAAGCAGGAGGATGGCGAATTCTTGAAGGCTTTCCAGTTAGCGGCGCTGTGTAAACGCTGGCGGCGATGGCTGATGACCTTTTTTATTTCATGGCCATTGGCACCGTGAATATGCTGGTGTCCCTGCCAGCTGGGCGTCAGCAGCACGGGCAGGTGACTCCGTGGTTTAGAGGCTCCCAGTGGTACAAATTCCATGTGAGCACCGAAAAACCCTGCAAAACCCATGGTTTGCACGGCAGGTGTGACGGTTTCCAAAGCCCTTCGAAATATTTCCGAGCGTACGTCAATGCAAAATGCGGCCTGTACAGATGGCCGGACTGGGGCGGGATTCTTCGCCGGTGCTTGCCGGATGTGGCGGGCAAGTTGTGCGAGGATTTTCTTCTGATAGCCCAGTTCAAACGCCGTATGCAGGGCGAAGTCCAGTTGTGTAGGCACTTGCGTGCTGCGCGCCGAGGATCGTTGCGGAGCCTGCAGTGCATGCTGCCAGGCCTTCTCTGCCTCGGGCGTCTGCCGGGCATTTAGCAGGATCATTTCCCAGGCTAACCGGATGGCCAGCAGATCGACAATGGAATCCTCGTGTTTGCCAACCAATTCCTGTTCCCAGCGGAGGTAACGTGCCCAGGATGCCCAGCCACCGATATTCATCAAGGCGGAAAGGAGGTAGTCTTCCAGCATATCCGCAGGTATGGCGAGCTTCCGTACCGCCAGAGCAATAGTGTCTGCAGCCAGGTCAGGTAATGCAGCGACCGCGGTCCTGATGCCATGCAAGCCCATCATCCTGGGACTCAGATCGATTTCGGCAAAATGGCGCCACGCATTATAGAGGGGTTCCTTCCGCCAGGGCATCGGCCAGATGGCTTGGCCTTGATCAAAATAGGCCGCTGAAAACTGGCTGATTTGTTCTACAACAAACTTGGTCCATTGGGTATTGTCCAATTCTCCCAAAACATCCGAAACCAGCGGGATCGGGTTCGGCAATGTGGAGGTATCGCTGGCGAGGGCCTTTTCCACCTCTGCAGCGCTCATATTGAGACCATGCTGCTTTAGCGCCTGTTCGAGATCGGCCCGGGCAATACGGCCTGTCGAAATTTGTTCCCGGTAGTAACGACGTGGCATGACCAGGGAAGACCCGGCTACCCTGCCAAGCGTCTCATGGGCCTTTTCGAAATCCTGATCGCGAAGGCCAAAATAAGGGCTGACTGCTACGAAGGCGTCGAGCGGCCAGACTGGAACGATCCGCTTGCATACCGATTCCACCGTAGCCTTCAGCGAAGCAGCGTCATAAACTGCGTCGGCTCTGCCGGTTACATCTGTAGCATTAGCGTCAAAACCCATGGTTCCGGCAAACGATTTCGGAGGGATGGTTGTCGTGCGGTTCATGATTTGACTCCTTTCGGTCGGGCATATATCGGGCAAAACCGTCGTACCAGCCGCGAAAACGGGATATCGACATACAAACCGTTATAGAGATGCACGTAAGCCCTGCGTGCGATTGGGTATCTGGCCAGATTCGGCAAGTTCTGCTGAATCAGTAGAATGGCAAAAAACACTAGCATCACCAGCCCGATAAGGGCGAATTGACCAGGGCCGTTGATCATCCGCACGGCCGGCAAGCTTGTTTCCAGCATGAAATGAAATGCGGAGTGCAGGCTGAAATAAGCGGTACAGACCAGAGCGCTGGCGCCAGCCGCACGTGCGATGAAGATAGCCCCCATACCTGTCTTGAAAGACTGAAGCAATAACTGCGTTACCGCTACCGTAATGATTGTGCCTAATGCCAGGAGTGCAGGCTGAGTCTTGATGTCCATGCCGAATGCAGACCCGATGCCGATCGTCATTAGACCCGCGAAGGCAAGCACGACGATCCACTGCCAGAACTTCGGTATGGATTGGGCAGCGTGCACGGTCGGCGCGCGAAAGATATCAACGCCACTGCCCGAAGACAAAAAGGCATGCGCCTTGTATAAGGAGTGCGCTACCAGGTGCAGCATCGCCAGGCTGTACACCCCGAGGCCGCATTCCAGCAGCATGAAGCCCATCTGGGCGGTGGTCGACCAGGCCAGAAACACCTTGACGCTGGTTTGCGTCAGCATGACCAGCCCGGCGGCAGCGATCGTGACCAGCCCGATGATGGTGAGGACGTCGGAGGCCATGACGGCCTGGGACATGATCGGGCTCGTGCGTATGATCAGGAAAGCCCCGCCATTGACAATACCCGCATGCAACAGGGCCGACACAGGAGTAGGGGCTTCCATTACCTGGATCAGCCAGCCTTGCAGGGGAAATTGGGCCGTTTTAAGTGCTGCGGCCGCTACAATGAGTCCGCTGGCCCATTGTAGTGCGACCGGAAGTGGCCCGGTCATTGCCGCCATGGCATGAAAAACCGCCTCGAACTCCATTGTGTGCAGGGTAGAACCGATGAGCAATACGGCTATCAGCAGACAAATCTCGCCCAGCCGGCTGACAATGATTTTTTTACGCGCCGCGAGTATAGCCCCCGCCCGCTCCGGATAGAACATCAGCAGGTAATGCAAGCAAAGGCTGGTGGACATCCATGCCAATACGAACATCAGCATGTTGCCGGAAACGATCAACGTCAGGATGGATGCGAGCGTGAGATTGAGCCAGATATAAAACCGCCCCTGATGTCTTTCGCCCTGGAGATAGTTGCGAGCATAGCGGGAGACCACGAATCCGACGAAGGAAACCAGAGAGAGCATCATCATCGTGACCGTGTTGATATAGATGCTCAGGGCCAACGCTCCCATGTCCCCGGGCAACGCAATGGAGAATAGCGTTACTGTCAGGGCTTGACCGTCGACAGCATATACGAGTGCGGCAACGATGGCGCAGAGAAAAGACAATCCGGTCGCACCGATACTCAGGCGTGCCAGACGCCGGGCATGTTTGTCGGCTAGAACGTTCCCGAAAAGTCCTGTTGCCCAAAGCAGCAATGGTGCCGCAGAGATGAGCATAAGAATGATGAAATTCGGGTTGGATGACATGACAATCTCCGTATGTGGCATGGTTGAGGTGTGCTCTCAATTAAGTTTGTCGGTGCGCACGAAAGGCTGACAAACGAATTGTATTCTGGAGGGTTTATTTGCTTAATGAAAGTTAAATATATTTACTTTAATATTTTATTAATATTAATGATGTGACAATGCCTATCCGCCATGCCCCCTTATCCCGGCTCAAGCGCTTCAATACCATGGCCCATTTCGTTTCGCGTTCGTCGTCAACCGGATTTTCCCCTGCGTATGCATAAGTATTGATCCCAGCGTTGTGCCGCTGCCGGTGGTTTTTACACCCGATGGTCTGCTGCTTCGTTGTGGATGTTGCCGGGATGAGATTGTGTCGGGGAGGACAAAATGCTTGCCATTCCTTGAACAGAAGGGCTTTTGCGCATTTCAAATAACGGGGGTTTTCTTGAGTGTGAGTATTTTTATATGGCGATATCGTGCATCACCCGCAATGCGGTTTGTCGCGATTCCTTCCAATCAGGTTCGATGCTCGCCGTGTTATAGCAGCTGATTTCCAATTGCTCCACCAGATCGGTTAATGCAGTGTTATTGCCGTATCTGCGTTCCATCTCGGTCAACCATAGCCGCAGCGTGTGCGCTTGTATTGCCCGGAACCCCAATCGAAATTCAGCAAAGCCTGGCTTAACTGGTGCGCGTCAGCGGCGGCTGCAACGCGCTGAAGCGATGCCCGGCGGGTGCGTTTGCGTCGATACAGGCGCACACTGATGCGGCTTAACCAGATCACGAATCCCAAACCGGCCATGATGGCGACAAGTTTCGCGGCTGCGTGCCATAGCGGATTGATCACAGTAAGTGCGGGGGACGCGACCGCCACGGATTCGATAACGCCAGTCGCCGGGTTGTAGTAGGGCAATTCAATTTTCGGTAGCTGGATGGTGCCGGTTCGCAGTGGCTGGAAGGGGAGCGTAACCAGTAAGGTTTGCTCCAGGGATTTGTCGTTTTCATCAGCCAGCCGTATTTGTGGCGGATAGAAATGCAGCGTATCGCTATCGGTCAGCTCCGGTAATAGTTTGGCGATGCCTTCCGCGCTGATGCCGGCGCCGCGCACAATCAGACTCCAGTTGATTGGCCGGTTCAATATCAGTTTTCCTGATAGTGGCTGGGAAGTGGCGGTGAGTTTGCCGATGGGCACATATACCGGCAGGTAGCGCGGGGCCGGGCGGGTGTCGAACTGCAATGAGGGTGCGGCATAGCGCAAGCGGTTGCCGAATTTGATGGCATTCAACATCGGGAAATTGATTGTCACGCTCCCTGGCGTTAGCGGCATGATGGCCCAGGCCAGCCGGTGTACGGTAAAAGGGGTGCCGTTGAGCGTGGTGTCCCGTTGCGTTGGGGCGAGCTCGCGGATATACGTTCCGGCGGGTGCGGTTAATTTGGGTGGCGACCATTGCAGACTGCCGTCGTCGTAGATGTCCAGAGTCAGGGTGGCGGCTTGGCGGGTGAGCGGGTGTGCCGGGGTCAGGGCGGGTTTGAGCAGGACTTGCGGGGTATCCTGCCCAGATTCGTGCACCGTGACGGCTACGGGTCCGCTGCTGTTGCCAGCGAATTTGAGGGCGGGTAATTGCAGTTGGCCGCTATGCAGCGGGTAGAGGATGAGCGTTGTGGTCTCGGTGGTGCCGGGCTTGCCCCTGATGACCTCGGTTTGCTTGCTGGTGGAGCGGGTGTAGATATCAAAATCGCTTTTGAATGCATTGAGGTCGAGGCTATCCAGCTCAGCGCTGGCATCCTGGGCGCGGATGGTGACGGTAAGCGCTTCGCCGAGGGCGATATCGTGCTTGTCCGCAGTCAGGCTGAAGTGCGGCTGGGCCCAGGCCGGAACGGTCAGCATGGCAAGCCATAATGCGATCAGCAAATGCCTTACCATGGCAATAATTCTCCGTTACCTGCGTTGCTGTCGGCTGCATCGAGCTTGAGCAGTTCCTTTTGCACCTGCGCGGGTCTGTCGGCAGTGAGCTCGAGTTTTTTTAATGCTGCGGGGTAGGCCCGATCCGGTTCATGCTGTTTGGCAGATGCGGCGGCAACCTGGCTGCGCAAGCGTGCCTGTTCTGTATTCTGCCGGCTGGAAAGATCCACTTCCGGGCCGGTCTGTTCCTTGTCGTTGTCCATGGTAACGCGCTGATTGTCGATGGCCTGACCAAGCTCGCCGCCGACCTGATGGCCGCGATGTCCGGGGATGCCGATAATCGTGGCGTAATGCTTTCTGACCGCTGCCAGCTGGCCTGCGGTCAGGGCCAGATTGGCGGCCGCATTGGTATCGCGCGGCCGCAGTTTGAGCACACCCTGATAGGCGTCTGCTGCGGTGCCGAAACTGCCGGCGGCGAAATAGCTGTTGCCGAGGTTGTATAGCGCATCGGCGCATTGTGCCGGTGAATGTGCGGACAGCATCGCGGTCGTGAACTGGCGGATGGCTTCGGCATAATTTTGCCGCCGGTAGGCGGTGGCACCGCTGCCCATGGCGGCTGCGTAGCCTTGCATGCTGGCATAGAGGGCTTGCGCCTCGACATAATTGCCGCTGCGATAGGCGGTGTAGGCGGCGCGCGCTGTGCCGGTATCATCAGCGTGCGCGGTGGGCATACCTGCACTGTAGCCGAGCATTCCCGCCAGCAGCCATCCGGCAATATCGGGGCGGCTGCCGAGGCGATTCAGCGGGAAATATACGTAAAGCAGAAGCAGCCATGCCGGCAGCAGGCACCATGCATACAGTTCCTGCCATGCCTGGGCAGGTTCAGCCGTATGGCGGTTGCCGGGCAGTGTCAGAATGCCGTTGTCATACAGCGCGTTCCAGTCGCTGCCGCCATCCTGAACGCCGGTGTATTTGCCGCCGCCCACGCGGGCCAGTGCGGTCAGATAGGTTTCGTCCAGCCGGCTGACGGTTGCTGCGCCATCGTGTTCCAGTACGCCGCCATCAGTCTGGGGAATGGTTGCGCCAGCGCGTGTGCCGATGCCCATCACATACAGCGGTAATCCGGCTTGCTGCAATTTGCCTGCGGCGGTTCTGGCTGCACTCAGCATGGGTGCCGACAGGGCGCTGCTGTCGCCATCAGTGAGCAACAGCACTGTGCCATGCTGTCCTGCGCCTTGCGCCAGCAGGGACTGGCGTGCGAGATCGAGTGCGGCGCCGACATTGCTGCCGGGAACTTCGAACAGGCGCGGCTCAGCCAGCGTCAGATAATAGCGCAATGCGGCTTCGTCCCGGCTCAGCGGCATGAGCAAACCGGCATTGCCGGAAAATACGATGAGGCCGATACGTTCGCCGCGCAATCGCGGCAGCAGGTCGAGCAGCTCGAGCTTTGCGCGCTGCAAACGTTGCGGGGAGACATCTTCTGCCAGCATCGAGGGGGACACGTCCAGCACGATCATCAAATTGATCTCGTGACGCGGTATGGCAGCTTGCTGTTCCGGCGTCGTAAGCAAGGGCAGGCGCGGGCCTGCAGCAGCGCAGGCGAGCAGCAGCCAGGCGAGCATGCTGGCCAGATTGCGCCATTTTCCGGACGTGGCTCCGAGGCTGCCGCGCATCGCCCAGGGCAACAAATGCGCATCGGCATAGCGGTAGATTTTGTCGCGGCGCGCGCGCAATAACCAGCCTGTCAACCAGGGCTGCAGTGCCAGTGCCAGCCACCACGGGTTGCGCCAGTCCAGTTGGCTGAGTTCGCCCGGGCCGATCATGCCGCCATCCTGCGTATCTGATACAGGCGGCTCAGGCTGAACAGCACCCCGGCGAACAGCAGCGGCAGCAGATACCATTCCTGCACAGCCCGGCGCCGTGCGGGTCGAGCTATGGTTTTTTCCCGATGGCCGATATCGTCGATGACCTGTTGCAAGGCTTGCCGATTGTCGGCCTGATAATAGCGCCCGCCGGTGAGTGCGGCGATTTGCGCGAGATCAGGTTCGGCGGCCGGTGCCCCGGCGGTACTGACCGGGCGTCCGGCCGCAAACAGGTCGCCGCCCACCTGCACCGTATAAATCGGGACCGCCATGCGCCGTGCGAGTGCCACGGCTTCAGTCGGGGTTATGTCGCCCGCCGTGCTGTCGCCGTCGGAGAACAGAATCAGCGCGGGGCGCAAGCGCTGCTGCTGATGCAGTTGCTTGAGGGCGAGACCGATGGCGTCCCCCAGCGCGGTATCTTCGCCGGCAATACCTACCTGGATGCGCCTGAGCATGGCATTGACCAGCTCGAGATCGAAGGTCGGCGGCACCAGCGTTCCGGTGATCGTACCGAACCCGATCAGGCCGAAACGGTCGCCCTGGCGTCCTGCGACAAACCGGGTCACGATGTCCTTGAGCACGGCGAGGCGTTCCACGGGCTGCTCATGCGCTTCGAAATCGGCGATGCTCATGCTCTTGGAAGTATCCACCAGCAGCATGATTTCACGGCCTTCGGGCGTTTCCGGTATCCAGTCGCCCAGCCATTGCGGCTGCGCCAGCGCCAGGATCAGGCAGACCATGGCCAGCAGATTCGGCGCGAATATCCACAGCGAGTTGTCGGGCGTCATGTTGCGGCTCTGGGCCAGCAGGTCGAGATTGGGGTGCACCAGCGTCAAATTGGCTGCATCGGCTGCTTCGCCATGCACAAACCCGCGCCGCCATGCGACGAAGGCAAAGCCTGCCAGCAGCGGCAACAGGGCTAACCATCCCGGCTGGGCCAGCGTCAGCATCGTCCACCCCAGCGCAGCGCGGATTCGGCAATGGCAAACAGGCGTGCCCATGTTTGGGCATCCATGTCGGCGTCCGCCTTGTAACGTATCTCGTCCAGACACGTGGTCAGGTAAGCCCAGTCGGCGTATGCCGCTTGCGGCAATGAGCCGGGCGGGTCGCCGGCTTGCAGCTGTCTGAGTTTGAACATCCGGGCTAATTCGGCGGCGAGCGCATACGCGGTATCCTGCTGGCTCGCTTGACCTGCCTGCAAGGCCAGTCGCAATTGCCCCAGCTGTTTGCGTGCGGCACGCCGGCAACGCTGCCGCCACCACCAGATTGCTCCGCCCACCAGTAGTAGCAAGGCCGCTGCTGCAACCAGCCACATCAACGGATAATGCGCGGCACTCGCTGCCGGTGGCGCCGGTTCGATGATGTCGATCAGGCCGCTGGTCGCTTCGTTCATGGCTGTGCCGCTGCAAAGAGCAGATCGAACGGGTCGGTGTCGGTCATGCAATGCTGCAAACGCACGCCGATGCGGCGGAACAGTGCCTGCAGCTGGTTTTGCTGCAAACCGGCCTGATGCTGGAACGCGGTACGCACTGCATGGCTACCGGTATCGACCCAGCGCGATTGCTCCGAGGCGGCATCCTGAAACCGCATCAATCCGACGTCGGGCAGCGCGGTTTCGCTCGGATCGAGCAGCTGTATCGCCTGCAGCTGATGATGGCTGGCGAGACGCAGCAGCGGGGTCTGGTCAGAGGTTTGCATCTGGCGGAAATCGCTGAGCAGTACGATTCTGGAACCGCGCGGCAACAGGGCGTCGATTTGTTCCAGCAAATCGGCAAACGGGCGCATGGTTTGCGACTGAGAGGAGGACATCGGCGGGCAGGGCGCAACGGCGGCCTGTATCAGTTGCATGGCGCCGGTTTCGCCGTTGCGGCAGGGCAGCGTGTAACCTTCAGGTTGCCAGATGCTGCCGCCGATGCAGGTGTTGCCGGTCGCGGCGGCAAATCCCAGTATCGTCGCGATGCGTGCGGCTTGCGTCACTTTCAGCTGGTTGCGGGTGCCGAAACGCATGCTCGGGCCGCGGTCGATGACGATATGCAGCGCGGGTTGATGTTCTTCCCGGTAAATCTTGATGTGCGGCTTATTGGTGCGCGCCGTGGTGCGCCAGTCCATGTCGTGCACATCGTCGCCGGGCTGATAAAGCCGGGCTTCTTCGAAATCCAGGCCGCTGCCCAGATACGCCGAACGCAGATCCCCGGCATGGCGCTGATGCGCTTCCCTGATATAAGGCATTTCCTGCAGCGAGCGGGTGCGGCGGATGAGTTCAGCGAGCTGGGCCGCATCCAGCAAGGGCGCATGCGTCTCGCTCAGTCTCGCATGCGCGACGGTTCCGGCAAGCAGCTGTCGCCCGAGTGTGGCCAGTTTATGCAGTGACAGGTTCACGGCGTGCCGTCGTCAGGGTACCGGTACGGCATCCAGCAGGGCCTGAATCAGCTCGTTACGGGAGAGCTTCTCCATGCGCGCATTGAAACTGAGGATGATGCGGTGGCGCAGACAGTCGGGGGCCACGGCGAGGATGTCGTCGGGAATGACATAATCCCGGCCCTGCAAATAGGCGTGCGCAGAGGCCGCGTGGGCAATGGCGAGCGACGCGCGCGGGCTGGCGCCGACCTCGATCATGTCCGCCAGCTGCGGCAGGTACTGTCCGACGTTGCGGGTGGCGCCGACCAGCGCCACGATGTAGCGTTCCAGTTCGTTGCTTAGATGCACCTGTTTCACTTCTTCGCGTGCCGCCAGCACGGTATGAACGTCCATGCCGGACGCAGGCGCTGCATCGCCTGTCCGGGCTGTGCGGTCGCGCTGCAGTATCAGCAGTTCTTCTTCCGCCGTGGGGTAATCCAGCTCCACATGCAGCAGGAATCGGTCGAGCTGCGCTTCCGGCAACGGGTAGGTGCCCGATTGCTCCAGCGGATTCTGCGTGGCCATCACCATGAACAGCGGCGGTAACGCGCGGGTTACGCCGCCGACGGTGATCTGGTGTTCCTGCATGGCTTCGAGCAATGCCGACTGCACTTTGGCCGGCGCGCGGTTGATCTCGTCGGCCAGGATGATCTCGTGGAACAGCGGCCCTTCGACAAAGCAGAAGCTGCCTGCCTGCGGGTTGTAAATGTCGGTGCCGGTCAGGTCGCCGGGGAGCAGGTCGGGGGTAAACTGGATGCGCTGAAAGCTGGCGTGCACGCTGCTGCTCAGTGCTTTGACCGCAGTGGTTTTCGCCAGACCGGGCAAGCCTTCCAGCAGGATATGCCCACCTGTCAGCAGGCCGATCACCAGCCTGTCCAGCAGCGCGGCCTGACCGACGATGGCGTTTTCCAGAGAGTGGCGCAGCGCGATGATTTTGGGCTGATTCAGCATCGTTTCTTTCCCGGTAATGAACAACAGAGCATTGCAATTGGATACGGATCAGTATAGTGACCGCACCGCTAATGCAGTATGGTTGATATGAACCAACCCATTCCGACTGCGGGATGCAGATGTGACCGGATTATTTGATGACCCGCGTCTGCCCCGGGCGTTGCCGGTATTGTGTTTCCTTGGGGCCTTTGCCGGCGGCGCGCGCGACCAGCGGATCAACATCCTGCAGCAATTGCTGGCGCTGGCTCTCGGTGATTTTCGGATTGCGCGAAATGGCGTGGCGTACGTTGGGGTCGCGATCGTTGACGCATTGGGCGATCATTTCTGCGGTCAGATCCGGGCGTTTGGCGATGCACAGACGGATGACATGATCCTGATCCTGGATCAGTGCGCTGATTTCGTCCTGGGTAAGGTCGGCGCGACGCGCAAAATAGCATTTAATTACCATCCATTGTTCATGTACCATGAATGGGCGGTAATCCAGCGGCAATGCCTCACTCAGGGCCAAATCCAGACGTTCTGCAAGCGGCAACGCTTTATATTGTTTTTCCAAATCAGTCATTCTCAAAATCCCGGCTTTCCAATATGAACGAACTATGAAAAAATGCACCTAATTGTAACGGATTAAAGTTGGGTGGCGAACATGATCGACAAGGATGGGTATCGCCCCAATGTCGGCATCATTCTTTGCAACTCCCGAAATGAAGTGTTTTGGGGCAAACGGATACGGCAACACTCTTGGCAGTTCCCGCAGGGCGGCATCAACCAAGGCGAAAACCCGGAGCAGGCGATGTACCGGGAATTGATGGAAGAAGTCGGTCTGGAACCGCAGCATGTGCGGATTTTAGGGCGTACACGAAACTGGCTGCGCTACGATGTGCCGCGTCACTGGTCGCGCCGTGATTGCCGCAGCCATTATCGCGGACAGAAGCAGATATGGTTTCTGTTGCGCCTGACGGGCCGGGATTGCGATGTGTGCTTGCGCGCATCGACGCATCCGGAGTTTGATGCTTGGCGTTGGAATGATTACTGGGTAGCGATGGAAACGGTGGTGGAATTCAAGCGCGAGGTTTATCGCGCAGCGCTGTCCGAGCTGTCGCATTATTTGGAACGCGATCACGCGCATCGTCAGGGTGCGCCGCGCGAGCACGAGATTACCCTGCAAGTGAGTGAATAAATGCAGTTATTGTTTGAGTCGTTTGATCGAGCGGTATATTACTTGCCGGGTAGTCGCCCGGCGGTTTTTTTTCTGGCGGATAAGGAAGGGGGCGGAATTCTGATTAATACCCCGGCCTATACGCCGGAATTGCTGGCGCAAATCAATGCCGTCATGCCGCTGAAGTTCCTGTTTTACCCTAGCCATTTCGGTGCGGTGGACGTGGATGCGTGGCGTGAAGCCAGCGGTGCGCAAGCCATGACTTACGGGCATGAAACGCGGCGCATCAATGGCACGATAGATCTGGTGCTGGATCGTGAAAACCGGTTTTCGCGCACCATCGATTTTTTACCCATGTCGGGACGCACGGAGAGCAGTTGCGCATTGCGCTGCAAGAACAAGCCCGGCATGGTGTTTTTCGGGCCGATTTTGTCTCAAGGGGCATCCGGTTGGCCGACGCTGACTGAACAGCCCGACGATTATTCTTTCGAAAATCGCCTGTTCGGCACATTGGGGCTGCAGGATGTCAAATTCGAATACGCGTTTACTGACGATTTCGATCCGCAAACCAGCCAGTTCGGGCCCGGGGCGGATGTTGCGATCCAGCGCGAACTCGCGCATGTGTTCGATTAACCCGGCCCTCTTCAAGTTAAAGGAAATATTTAATGGCTATCTCGGAATTACAAGTACAAACCGCATTAAAGACCGCAATCGATCCGAATACCCACAAGGATTTCGTTACCAGCAAAACCGTTCGCAACATCCAGATCAATGGCAACGATGTGTCGCTGGATGTGATGCTGGGCTACCCGGCGCAAAGCCAGACGGCGATCATCAGCCAGATCGTGACCGATGCGCTGAAGACCATTACCGGTATCGGGCGCATCAGCGTCAATGTCAGCTTCAAGATCGTGTCGCACAGCGTGCAGCGCGGCGTGAAGCTGATCCCGAATGTGAAAAACATCATCGCCGTCGCTTCCGGCAAGGGCGGCGTCGGCAAATCCACCACAGCGGTGAATCTGGCATTGGCGCTGGCCGCCGAAGGCGCGAAGGTGGGCATGCTCGACGCCGACATCTACGGCCCTTCGCAGCCCACCATGCTGGGTGTGCAAGGCCGCCCGGAATCACGTGACGGCAAGAGTCTGGAGCCGATGGAAGCGCACGGCTTGCAGATCATGTCGATCGGCTTCCTGATCGACGCCGAGACCCCGATGGTGTGGCGCGGCCCGATGGTGACGCAGGCGCTGGAGCAGTTGCTGAACGATACACGCTGGCGCGATCTGGATTATCTGGTAGTCGATTTGCCACCGGGCACCGGCGATATCCAGCTGACCCTGGCGCAGCGCGTGCCGGTGACCGGTGCGGTGATCGTCACCACTCCGCAGGACATCGCGCTGATCGATGCGCGCAAGGGCTTCAAGATGTTCGAGAAAGTCGGCATTCCTATCTTCGGTATCGTCGAGAACATGAGCATCCATATCTGCAGCAAGTGCGGCCATGAAGAGCATATCTTCGGCGAAGGCGGCGGCGAGAAGATGTCCAGCGATTACGAAGTCGAATTCCTCGGCGCATTGCCGCTGGATATCCGTATCCGTCAGGAAGCCGATGCCGGCGCGCCTACGGTGGTGACTGCGCCGGATAGCCGTATCTCCGAGATTTACAAACAGATCGCCCGCCGCGTTGCCGTCAAAGTCGCCGAACAGGCGCAGGACCACAGCAATGCCTTCCCTAAAATCGTGATTCAGAACACCTGAGCCTTAGACATGAGCATTAAAGCCGATAAGTGGATACGTAAAATGGCGGAGCAACACGGCATGATCGAGCCGTTTGAGCCGGGCCAGGTACGCGAGGTCAATGGCAACAAGATCGTGTCCTACGGCACATCGAGTTACGGTTACGATATCCGTTGCGCCAACGAATTCAAATTGTTCACCAACATCAATTCCACGATCGTGGATCCGAAGAACTTCGACCCGAATTCCTTCGTGGACGTGGTCGGCGATTCCTGCATCATTCCGCCGAATTCGTTTGCGCTGGCGCGTACGGTCGAATATTTCCGCATTCCGCGTAACGTGCTGACGATCTGTCTGGGCAAATCCACTTATGCGCGCTGCGGCATCATCGTCAATGTCACGCCGTTTGAGCCGGAATGGGAAGGCTACGTTACACTCGAGTTCTCCAATACTACGCCGCTGCCTGCACGTATTTATGCCAATGAAGGCGTAGCGCAGGTGCTGTTCTTCGAGAGTGACGAGGTATGCGAAACCTCGTACCGCGATCGCGGCGGCAAATATCAGGGACAAAGCGGTGTCACATTACCGTCCATGTAGCTTGGTATGATGTGATGCAAATGATCAAACCGCCAAGACAACGAGGTGCCCGAGTTTGTCTTGGCGGTTTATATTTTTCAGGATATTGTCCGCGCCGCCATTGTGTCGGTGTTGAGGAGTAAGTATGAAATTCCGTTTTCCTATCGTCGTGATAGATGAGGATTACCGTTCCGATAATGCCAGCGGGCTGGGTATCCGTGCGCTCGCCAAGGCGCTGGAGGATGAAGGCAGCGAAGTGCTGGGTGTCACCAGCTATGGCGATCTGTCCAGTTTCGCGCAACAGCAGAGCCGTGCTTCGGCGTTTATTCTGTCGATAGACGACGAGGAATTCTCGTCGCCGGTCGCCGCCGACCAGGCAGTCGCGCAATTGCGCAGTTTCGTCGAGGAAATCCGCTTTCGCAACAGCGAGATCCCGATTTTCCTGTACGGCGAGACGCGCACCTCGCGCCATATCCCCAACGATGTGTTGAAGGAGCTGCATGGCTTCATTCACATGTTCGAGGATACGCCCGAGTTCGTCGCCCGCCACATCCTGCGCGAGACCAAAACCTATCTGGATTCGCTGGCACCGCCGTTCTTCCGCGCGCTGACCCATTACGCGTCGGACGGCTCCTATTCCTGGCACTGCCCCGGTCACTCCGGCGGCGTGGCGTTCCTGAAAAGCCCGGTGGGGCAGATGTTCCACCAGTTCTTCGGCGAGAACATGCTGCGTGCCGACGTCTGCAACGCGGTGGAAGAGCTGGGCCAACTGCTGGATCACACCGGGCCGGTGGCGGCTTCCGAACGCAATGCTGCGCGCATTTTCAGCGCCGACCATCTGTTTTTCGTCACCAACGGTACATCGACTTCCAACAAGATCGTCTGGCATTCGACCGTGGCGCCGGATGATATCGTGGTGGTGGACCGCAACTGCCATAAATCGATACTGCATGCGATCATCATGACCGGCGCGATACCGGTGTTCCTGACCCCGACCCGCAACCACTACGGCATTATCGGGCCGATTCCGCTGGATGAATTCAAGCCGGAAAACATCCAGAAGAAAATCGATGCCAATCCGTTTGCGCGCGGCGCCAAGACCAAGCCGCGGGTGCTGACCATCACCCAGAGCACATACGACGGCGTGCTGTATAACGTCGAAACAATCAAGTCCATGCTCGACGGCGAAATCGATACGCTGCATTTCGATGAAGCGTGGCTGCCGCATGCGACTTTCCATGACTTCTATCACGGCATGCACGCCATCGGCCGCGATCGTCCGCACTGCAAGGAATCCATGTTGTTTTCCACGCAGTCCACCCACAAGATGCTGGCGGGGCTGTCGCAGGCTTCGCAAATCCTGGTACAGGATTCCGAAACCCGAAAACTGGATCGCGACGTATTCAACGAAGCGTTCCTGATGCACACCTCCACCAGTCCGCAATACGCCATCATCGCTTCGTGTGACGTGGCGGCGGCGATGATGGAGCCGCCCGGCGGCACTGCGCTGGTGGAAGAATCGATCATGGAAGCGCTGGATTTTCGCCGCGCCATGCGCAAGGTGGACGAGGAGTTCGGCGATTCATGGTGGTTCAAGGTATGGGGTCCGGATCATCTGGCCGAAGAAGGCATGGGCGAAAGCGACGACTGGGTGCTGCGTGCCAACGAGCGCTGGCACGGTTTCGGCGACCTGGCATCGGGCTTTAACATGCTCGATCCGATCAAGTCCACCATCATCACCCCCGGGCTGGATGTCGACGGTGACTTTGCTGACAGCGGCATGCCGGCTGCCATCGTTACCAAATACCTGGCCGAGCACGGCGTGATCGTGGAGAAAACCGGCCTGTATTCGTTCTTCATCATGTTCACCATCGGCATCACCAAGGGCCGCTGGAACACTATGCTGACCGCGTTGCAGCAGTTCAAGGACGAATACGACCGCAACCAGCCTTTGTGGCGCGTGCTGCCGGAATTCGTCGCCAAATATCCGCGCTACGAGCGCATGGGCCTGAAAGACCTGTGCGACGCGATTCACGGCATCTACAAGGCGAACGACATTGCGCGTCTGACCACCGAGATGTATCTGTCCAATATGGAGCCGGCGATGAAACCGACCGATGCGTTCGCCAAGATGGCGCACCGCGAGATCGACCGCGTGGAAATCGACAAGCTCGAAGGCCGCATCACCAGCGTGCTGCTGACCCCATATCCGCCGGGTATCCCATTGCTGATCCCGGGCGAGCGTTTCAATGCTACCATCGTGCGTTATCTCAAGTTCGCCCGCGATTTCAACGAGCGTTTCCCGGGTTTCGAGACTGACATACACGGTCTGGTGAAGGCGGAAGTTGAGGGTAAGGCTGTTTATTATGTGGACTGCGTGCGCTGAAAACGACACGCGGGCTGATATCAATAAGAGGATAAGAAAATGAATGCAATAAAGATAGTTGCGATCGCATTGATTGCTGCAGGGGTTTTGGGTCTGGCATATGGCGGATTCAGTTATACCAAGGAAACCCAGGCAGTCAAATTGGGCACGCTGGAAATGTCCTTCAAGGAAAAGCAGACGGTGGATATCCCGATATGGGCGAGCATAGGCGCGATTGTGGTCGGTGCCGGATTGCTGCTGGCCGGGAAGAAGGATTAAGTCGGGTCAGTATCGGTTTTTCATGGTTTCAGGATGCTCATGTTGCGAAAATTATTAGATCTTGCCGGTGTGGATTTCACCCCGATCAGTCACGGGGAACGCTGGATTTCCATCAGTGGGGCGTTTTTCGGGATATTGCTGGTTTATCTGTGTTCGAGTTATTTCCTGCATGGGCAGGATGTACCGCTGGTGGTGGCTTCGATGGGGGCGTCGGCGGTGCTGCTGTTCGCGGTGCCCCACGGTGCATTGTCGCAGCCCTGGGCGCTGGTTGGCGGTCAGCTGATCTCTGCGCTGATCGGCGTGACCTGCAGCGAACTGATTCCGCAGGTGTGGCTGGCAGTGCCGGTGGCGGTGGCTCTGGCAGTGGGTGCGATGCACTATCTGCGCTGTATCCATCCCCCCGGCGGCGCCACGGCACTGGTCGCAGCGATGGGCGGCCCCGAACTGCATGCGCTCGGTTACGGATTTGTGCTGGAGCCGGTGCTGCTGAATGTCCTGGTTATTCTGGTTGTGGCAGTGGTGTTCAGCTGGATGTTCCCGTGGCGTCGTTATCCGGCATTTCTCTCCGAGGACAAGGTGGAAACGCCCAGTGAAATCATTACGGCCTATCCTGCCATTTCGCATGAGGATTTCGTCTATGCGTTAAGTCAAATCGACTCGTTCATAGACGTCAATGAACACGATTTGATGCGCATCTACCAGCTCGCTACCAAGCATCACACATTGGGTAACGAACTGGCCTCTACTTCTCCCAAAAAGCACGGCTGTTCCTGAGTGGTATTCCCGTGTCAGGCAGCAGCGGATTTGCCGTTCCTGCCGCGTGGCAGCATTGCCAGGCTGACGCCGCCGATGACCATCAGCCCGCCGATGATCTGTACCGCAGTAGGCATGGTTCCCATGATGGCGGCGACCAGCATGGCGAATACCGGTACCAGATTCAGGAATAGTGCGGTACGTCCGGCACCGAGGCGGGCGATTCCGGTATTCCAGAACAGGTAAGCGAGCACGGTGCCGCCTACTACCATGAGCGCCATCGCTATGCCTGCATGCCAGCCGGGCAGGCTTAGCGGCTCGCCGCTGCCGACCGCGGCCGTCAGCAACAGCAGCGCGCCGGCTGACATGACCAGAGTGGTGTTGGTCAGTGCCGGCAGTTTGGGCATGATGCTGCGGCTGAGCACATTGTAAAACGCCCAGGCAATATTGGCACCGAGCATCAGCAGGTCACCGCGCACATCATGCAAATGCGTCACCCGCGTCAGGTCACCGCCTGAAACCACGACAAATACTCCCGATAGCGCCAGCGGCAGTGACAGCAGCAAGCGCCCGCTCGGACGTTCGCCCAGCACAACGGCGGCGAGCAGGGTAGTCATCAGCGGATTGGTTGCCATGATCAGCGCGGCATTGCCCGCCGAAGTGGTTTGCAGCGCAAAGAAGAACAGCAGATTGAAGCCGCCGATGCCGATGGCGCCGATCAATAAATACACGCCAGCGTGACGGCGGATCGGCGCGATGAGGTTCTCGCCGCGCCAGCTGACGAAAGCGATCATGATGAGCGCGCCCAGCGTAAAACGCATCGCGGCAGCCCAGAGCGGAGCCATGTCATGCAGTATCGGTCCGGCCAGCGCAAAATTGGCGCCCCAGAATAGCGTCGATACGACAACGAGCAGATATACGGAGTTGGTCTTCATGTGACGGCTTTAAGAAAGTCTTGTGATGGCTGGAGTCTAATTGACAGCAGGGGGATGTACAAACTAGACTTTCTAACATGACGATTAAGAAAATCTTATGATGCGACGATTACCTTCATTGAATGCGCTGCGTGCTTTTGAGTCCGTGGCCCGGCATCTTTCATTTGCGCGTGCGGCTGAAGAGCTGCACGTAACGCCAGCGGCGGTGAGCCAGCTTGTCAAGCAACTGGAAGTGCATCTGGGTATGAATCTGTTCAAACGCGGCAAGACGCTGACGCTCAGTGCATCAGCCCATGCTGCCCTGCCGCTGATTACCGAAGCCTTCGACCGCCTGGAACGGGCGGTCGGACAAATGCGTACCGATAACGACAGCAGCACATTGGTAGTGTCTGCGCCACCGGCATTCGCTGCGCGCTGGCTGATACCGCGGCTTGAGGATTTCCAGACGCGTTATCCGGATATCGAACTGCGTTTGCTCGCGACGCGGCGTATGGTCGATTTCGCACTGGAGGACGTCGATGTGGCGATACGCTTCGGTGCCGGGTCTTATGCCGGCTTGTTCAGCGAGCGCATCATGCCGGAAACGATAGTGCCGGTAGCGGCGCCCGCATTGGCGGCGAGTATTAACACACCGGCCGATTTGCTGCAGTGCACCTTGCTGCAGGATGATGCTTACGAACTGGATCCGGCTTTCCCCGATTGGGACACCTGGCTGGCGGCGCTGAACGTTACGCGCAAGATGCCTTTGCGCATACGCCATTTCAGTGATGTCAATCTGGTGATTCAGGCTGCCGCAAGCGGGCTGGGCGTGGCTCTGGCCTGGCGCAGTCTGGTGGCAGACGAGCTGCGGAGCGGCAGATTGATGCCCTTGCTGGATACGACGCTGCCGACCGATCGGGCTTATCATCTGGTAACGCTCAACCATCGTCTGACCTTCAACAAGGTGCTTGCCTTCCGGCAATGGCTGCAGGCTCAGGCTCTGCCGCAGTTCCCATGATATTGCCGTAGTCATTGATTAATTGGCATTAAATTGCGGCGGATTGCCGTTCCCAGTGGTTTAAGTTATAACTTTTTGATTTTGAACGAATTTAAATTATTTTTAATTTTGATCGTAATTGTGTTGACGTAAATAGTAACGAAAGTTACTATTTTATCCGTTATTAATTCTCGCGTGCATCTCTATGGTCAAGGAATGCCTGAATGCTTTCGAGCAACGTTTGGATACCATTGACAGGCAAATACCCGGACAACCTCGGCAGGAGGTAATGTTGTCGCGCATGCAGTTTCTTATCTCCAAGAAATTGCAGGAATTGATGAACGAGCAATTGCAGCCTTACGGTATTAACGACACGATCTGGACTGCGCTGATCATGCTGTATTCCAGTACGGACCGTTATATTTATCCAAGCGACCTGAGTCATATCGTCGCTTCATCGCGCACCAATATCACGCGTTTTGCTGATGAAATGGTGAAAAAAGGCTGGGTGAGCAGGAAAGGTCACGAGACTGACCGGCGCAAGGTGGTATTGACTCTGACCGAGTCCGGGATCGCGCTGGTTGAAGCCGTCATGCCCAAGCAATGGGCTGTGTATCAGGCGCTGTGGCAGAATTTCAGTGCCGATGAAAAGAATCAGATGCAAGCCATGCAGTACAAGTTGTTAGATTCGATATCCAGCCTGATTGGCTTGCCGGAACCTGTTATCACAGGCATGGCCAGTACGGATAACCTTAAATAATTCAAGCATCAGAAATGAAGGCCCGTAATATGACGCGTTATTCAGACTCTGCAAGATTGATTCCCCGGCTCAATAGCCTGATGCTGGTGGCCGGTACGCTATCACTGTTCGGTTGTGCCAGCGTAGGACCCGATTTCAAACAGCCAGCGCCTCCAGCGACCAAAGCTTATACCGCGCAAAACCTGCCGGCGCAAACCGCCTCTGCACCCGACACATTGATGGGCGGAGCGCAGCATTTCGTGGAGGGAAAAGCGGTGTCATCCACGTGGTGGCAGAACTTCGGTTCCGGCAAGCTCAATGCCTACATTGACCAGGCGCTGCGTAACAGTCCTTCGCTGGAATCGGCGCAAGCCACATTACGCCAGGCGCAGCAGACCTACGCAGCGCAAGCGGGTTCCGCCCGGTATCCGCAGGTCAATGCCAAACTGGGCGCGCAACGGCAGGGTACCAATAATGCCGGCATGGGCCTGACAGGCGGCGATCGGGTATTCGAGCTTTATAACGCCGGGGTGACGGTCAGCTACAATCTCGACCTGTTCGGCGGTAACCGGCGCTTGCTGGAAAGTTATGCCGCCCAGGCCGATTACCAGCATTTCCAACTCGAAGGCGCGCGACTGACGCTGGCTGCGAACGTGGTCACCGCGGCGATGATGCAGGCGCAATACGGCGTACAGATCAATGCCAGCGAGGCAATACTGGCAGCCCAGCAGAAGCAGCTGGACATCGCGCGGCAACGCCTGAAACTCGGCGGCATCGCGCGTGGCGAAGTACTGACCTTGCAGACCCAGGTCGAGCAGACGCGCGCCAGCATTCCGTCCTTGCGCAACAAGCTCGATCAGACCAATCATTTGCTCGCCGTCCTGGCAGGACAGGCCCCGGGCGCAGCACAAGTGCCGCAATTCACTTTGGCGGATTTCAGTTTGCCGGGCGAGCTGCCTATCGTCATTCCTTCCGAACTGGTGCGCCAGCGCCCCGATATCCAGGCTTCGGAAGCCTTGCTGCATGCGGCAAGCGCACAGTATGGCGTGGCGATAGCCAACGGTTACCCGCAAATCAATCTGTCGGCAAATCTGGGTTCGCAGGCGCTGGCGGCATCCAATCTGTTTGGTGCCGGCACCATGATCTGGGGATTGGCCGGACAACTGGCACAGCCGTTATTCAATGCGGGTCTCAAGGCTGGCGTGAGGTCAGCCGAGGCGGGATTCGATGCGGCGGCAGCCAATTACCGTCAGACCGTGTTGCAAGCGCTGCGCAACGTCGCAGACGTATTGCGCGCGCTGGATAACGACGCGCAGACCTTGCAGGCGCAAGCCGCTGCCGATGCCGCCGCGCAGGGAGCGCTTGACCTGATGCAGCAGCAATACCAGCTGGGTGGAGCCAGCTATCTGCAATTGCTCACCGCGCAGCAGCAGGCGCAGCAAACGCGCATCAACCTGATTGCCGCGCAGACTCAGCGTCTGACCAATACCGCAGCGCTCTATCAAGCCATGGGTGGCGGCTGGAACGCCGGTGCTACGCAGCCTGAACCAGCCAGGCCGGCAGCTACATCCAAAGCGTCCGGCCCGGCAAATGAAGAAGCGCTGACGTTTTATACGAACATACCTTTTGAATCACAATTGTTGCACGGAGTACTTTTATGACTAAGGGAACGACCAAGCGCATGATCGTCATGTTGCTGTTAGTGGGGCTGGTATTCGGCGGCATTTACGGTTTTCAGCAGTTCCGCAACAAGATGATCCAGAAGGCCATTAAAGGGCAGGGCATGCCGCCGCAAGCCGTGTCCACTACCGTGGCGCAGACTTCCGTCTGGCAGCCTGCCGTTGAAGCCGTGGGCAACCTGCGTGCCGCCAGCGGCGCCAGTCTGGCTGCCGAAGTGGGCGGGCTGGTGACGGCTATCCATTTTGAATCCGGAGAAACAGTCAAGGCGGGTCAACTGCTGGTAGAGCTGAATGCGGCACCGCTCAAGGCGCAGCTGGAGCAGCTCAAGGCCGCAGCCGCGCTTGCCCGGCAAAACTATGAACGTGATTCCGCGCAGCTCAAGGTGCAGGCATTGAGCCAAGCTGCCGTGGACGCGGATGCGGCCAACCTGAAAAGTGCGCAGGCACAGGTCGCCGCTCAGGAAGCTACCATTGCGCAGAAATCCATCCGTGCGCCTTTTGCCGGACGCCTGGGTATCCGTCAGATAGATCTTGGTCAATTCCTTGCAGCCGGCGCCACGATCGTGAATCTGCAGAAACTGGACCCCATGTATCTGGACTTCAGCGTGCCGCAGACCCAAATCGATCTGGTTCACGTCGGCGACAAGATAGCAGTGCAAACCAGCGCCATGCCGGGCCGAACCTTCACCGGCAGCATTTCGGCAATCGAGCCGCTGGTGGATACCGCTACCCGCAACCTCAGGATACGCGCCCGCATCCCCAACGCCAAGGGCGAATTGCTGCCCGGAATGTTTGCAACGGCCCGGGTGGATGAAGGCGGCAAGCGCGAGTACATCACGCTGCCTAATTCGGCTATTGCCTACAATCCATACGGCAGCACGGTGTATATCGTCAAGGATGGCGGCAAGGGCGCGGATGGCAAGCCAAAATTGTCGGTGGAGCAGCGTTTCGTGACCACTGGTGCGACACGCGGCGATCAGGTGGCTGTGCTTACCGGTCTCAAGGCTGGCGAAACGGTAGTGACCGCCGGTCAGCTCAAGCTGCATAACGGTGCGCCGGTGTTCGTCAATAATAGCGTGCCCGCCGCGAACAATCCAAATCCCGAGGTGAAAGACGAATGAGCACAGCTGCCAGCGTCTCGATGCGCAAATTCACTGATCTCTTCGTAGAACGTCCGGTGCTGGCATCGGTCATCAGTCTGGTGATTCTGGTGCTGGGATTACGCTCCATCGGGCTGTTGCCGGTGCTGCAATTCCCTTATACGCAGAATGCGGTGGTGACGATCAGCACCGCCTATCCGGGCGCCGATGCCAATCTGGTGGCGAGCTTCATTACCACGCCGCTGGAGAATGCCGTCGCGCAGGCTAACGGCATCGATTACATGACTTCCAGCAGCATCCAGGGGGTGAGCACGATCACCGCCAACCTGCGTCTGAATTACGATCCGGACAAGGCGCTGACCGAAATCAACACCAAAGTGAATGCGGTGCTCAACCAGATGCCGCCGCAAGCGCAAAAGCCGGTATTGTCGGTGGCTATCGGCCAGACCATCGACGCGATGTACATCGGTTTTTACAGCGACGTGCTCAAGCCTAATCAGGTTACCGATTATCTGGTGCGCTCGGTACAGCCAAAATTGCAGGCGATCGAAGGCGTACAGACTGCCGAATTGCTGGGGGCGAAGAACTTCGCGTTGCGCGCCTGGCTCGATCCGCAGAAACTCGCTGCGGTCGGACTGACTGCCGCCGATGTCTATAATGTGCTGGCAGCGAATAACTTCCTGTCGTCCAGCGGCCAGTCCAAGGGCCAGATGGTGCAGATCAATCTGAATGCGTCCACCGCGCTGCATTCGGTCGATGCCTTCAAGGACATGATCATCAAGCAGCAAGGCAATTCGGTGGTGCGCTTGTCCGATGTGGCGAACGTGACCCTGGGTGCCGACGATTATGAATCCAGCGTGGCTTTCGATGGCAAAAAGGCCGTGTATGTCGGTATTCAGGTCGCGCCTGGCGCGAATCTGCTGGATGTGGTCGCCCGCGTGCACAAAGCCATGCCGGAAGTCGAAGCGCAATTGCCGCGCGGCTTGAACAGCAAGATCGTTTACGATTCCACCAAGTTCGTTAATTCTTCCATCGACGAGGTGGTTAAGACCCTGGTTGAAGCCATCCTCATTGTGACCGTGGTGGTGTTCGTATTCCTGGGCTCGCTGCGTTCCGTGCTGATCCCCATCATCGCGATTCCGCTGTCGCTGATCGGTACCTTTACGGTGATGCTGGCGCTCGGCTACTCCATTAACCTGCTTACCTTGCTGGCACTGGTGCTCGCCATCGGACTGGTGGTGGACGATGCCATCATCGTGGTGGAGAACGTCAGCCGGCATCTGGAAGAAGGGATGACGCCGTTCGACGCGTCGATCAAGGCTGCGCGCGAGCTGGCTAATCCGATTATTGCGATGACCATCGTGCTGATCGCGGTGTATGTGCCGATCGGCTTCATGAGCGGTCTGACCGGTGCGCTGTTTACCGAGTTCGCATTTACGCTGGTGGGTACTGTGACCCTGTCGGCGGTGATCGCACTGACGCTGTCACCGATGATGAGCTCGCGGCTGCTGAAGGCACCCAGGAAGGAAGGCGGCAACTGGCAGGATCATCTGGTGATATGGCTGGACAAACGCTTCGAGCGCCTGCATGTGTGGTACGAGAGACGATTGCATGGCGTGCTCAATCATGTATCCGTTATTGCGGTATTCGCAGTGCTGGTGCTGGGCGGTATCTATTTCCTCTATAGCACGTCGATGTCCGAACTGGCGCCTCAGGAAGACCAGGGCGTGCTGATCGCGGCTTCGTTCAGCGCGCCGGATGCGACGCTCAAGCAACGCGAGGCGTATGGCGATCAGGTGCACGATGTGTTCAAGGGACACCCCGAAACCGACCACATATTCCAGTTGAATATGCCGACGCAGGTGATTACCGGTATGGTGCTCAAGCCGTGGAACGAGCGTATCAAAACGGCGGGCGAGTTGCAGCCCGAGGTGCAAAAGCAGCTGGCGCAGATCGCCGGCTCGCAGAATGCGCTGTTCCAGCCGCCGCCTTTGCCTGGTGCACGCGGCTTGCCGATACAGTTCGTGATTACCACGACTGAACCATTCTCCAAGCTGTTCGAAGTGTCGCAGAAATTCCTGCAGGATGCGCAAAAGACAGGTGAATTCATTTTCCTGCAGTCCGATTTGCGTATCGACCTGCCGCAGACCACCGTGGTGATCGACCGCAATATGGCCGCGCAAATCGGCTTGAGCATGCAGGATATCGGTTCCGCGCTGTCGGCGATGCTGGGCGGCGGCTATGTGAACTATTTCGAGCTGGGCGGGCGTTCCTACAAGGTGATCCCGCAAGTGGAGCAGCGCCATCGCCTGAATGCGGAACAGCTCAAGCAGTATTACCTGCGTACCGCCAGCGGGCAAATGGTGCCGCTGTCTACGGTAGCGCATCTGGAAACCGCTACGCAGCCGGAAACCATCAACCATTTCCAGCAGCAGAACATGGCGACGATACAGGGTGTCGCGTTCCCGACCATCTCGCAAGGTCAGGCGCTGCAACGGCTGCAGACTCTGGCCAAGGACACTTTGCCGTCCGGCTACAACTTTGATTATGCAGGTGCATCACGTCAGTTCATGCAGGAATCGGGCGGTCTGGTGCTTACTTTTTTCTTCGCCATCGTGATCATTTTCCTGGCGCTGGCGGCGCAGTTCGAGAGCTTCCGCGATCCGGTGATCATTCTGGTGTCGGTGCCGATGTCGATTGCCGGTGCGCTGATCTTCATTAATCTCGGCATCGGTCACGCCACGCTGAATATCTATACCGAAGTCGGTCTGGTGACGCTGATCGGTCTGGTGTCCAAACACGGTATCCTGATCGTGGAGTTCGCCAATAACCTGCAGCGTATGGGTGCAAGCAAGCGCGAAGCCATTGAGAAGGCAGCCGGCTTGCGTCTGCGGCCGATCCTGATGACGACCGCGGCGATGGTGCTGGGCGTGATGCCGCTGATCACTGCGAGCGGTGCTGGCGCGGTCAGCCGCTTCAACATGGGGCTGGTGATTGCCAGCGGCTTGTCGATAGGCACGCTGTTTACCCTGTTCGTTGTGCCTGGCGTATATATGCTGCTGGCGGCCGACCACAGCCACGAGGCGCGTGCGCTGGCACAGCGCGAGGGCAATGCCTGAGCGTTAGCGCATGAATCAGCAGGGCGAACGGGTAGCGGCGGCGTGAGCAGCTGCCAGCCAGTCGCCCCAGGCTGCCATGCCTTCCCCTGTCGCAGCTGAAACCTGGAATACGACAATATCCGGATTGATGCGGCGCGCATTGGCGATGCACATTGCCACGTCGAAATGCAGGTAGGGCAACAGATCCACCTTGTTCAGCAGCAACAGTCCGGCGGCGCGAAACATGTCCGGGTACTTCAGCGGCTTGTCCTCGCCTTCCGTCACCGACAGCACGACGATCTTGTGCGTCTCCCCCAGATCAAAGCCCGCCGGGCACACCAGATTACCGACATTTTCTATCATCAGCATGCTGCCGTCCTGCGGCGCAAGCCGGGTTATGGCTTCGCGTATCATCAATGCATCGAGATGGCAGCCCTTGCCGGTGTTGATCTGGATTGCCGGTACGCCGGTGGCACGGATACGCTCGGCATCGTTGCTGGTCTGCTGGTCGCCTTCGATCACGGCGAACTGCCAGCGCGCCTGCATCGCAGCGATGGTTGCGGTGAGCAGGGTGGTTTTGCCGGAACCGGGGCTGGACAGCAGATTCAGCGCGAGGATGCCGTGTTCGGCCAGATAGCGCCGGTTGGCGGCAGCGTACTGGTTGTTCTTGGATAAAATGTCCTGCTCGATCTGCACCATGCGTCTCTGACTCAGCCCGGGAGCGTGCGCGTGCGCCGGTCCCAGGCCGAAATGCAGATCGGCCGATGCGGCCGGCTGCGGCAAGGATTTATGCCGTATTGCACTGATTTGCCGCGTGCCGGCCGTTACCTTGCGCCAGCCGGTGTCGCCTTCGATACGGAGTTCGCCGCTACTGCAGCCGCAGGTGGTGCACATGAGTGTTTCCTCTGTTGGGTAGTGCTAACATGATCTAAATGACATCCAGTTCCTTTATCCGCAGCTCGGTGCCGCCGGTAATCTGCATGGTGTAAGCGCCGCAGGCCGGACACGCATCCAGCAAGTCCTGTACCGGGCTGCTGCGCTGGCAGTTGCTGCAATAGCCAGTACCCGCAATAGCGATGATTTCCAGTCGCGCATTTTGTGCAATGGTGTTGCGTGCCACGGCTTCAAAGCAGAATTGCAGTGCTGACACCTCCACTCCGGCCATGCTGCCCACTTCGACCCAGATTACCCGCACCTGACTAAAGCCCTGTGTCGTTGCGGTATCTTCCACAATTTGCAGCATGCTCTCTGCCAGCGCCATTTCATGCATACGCAGCCTGACTCAGCGTCGGGCTGGTCTGCGTCAGCCAGCGGCCGAGCATGTCGCGCGCGGCCTGCAGATTATGCCGGGCGGCATCTGACAGCGGCGCGCCCAGCTCGAAATCGTGGCCCCTGATCGCCAGCAGGAAGCTGAGCGGCGGCGCACAGCCATAATGATTGCAGAATACCGTCAGCAAGGCATCCGGCGTCAGCGCATGGGTCGCCGCAGTGTTTTCACGGCTGGCGGCCAGCGGCGTAAACGCGAAGGGTCCGGCGCCGCTGGCCGCGGCATCGACGAAAACGATGCGCTGGCGTCCGGCGAGGTCGAGTACGAATTCGATTTGCAACTGGAAATCGGTCAGCAGTTCGATAGCGCCCCATTCCGGATGCTGCGGCAGCAGGCGTGCGATTTCTTCCAGCAAACCCGGTCCCAGCGCATCGTCGCCGCGGCTGGGGTTGCCGTAGCCGATAATCAGGGTGGGGGCGGGCAGGGTCGGGATGTTCATTTAGAAATTGCGTGTGGCCTGAGTGACGACAGTGCCACCGGCATCGAGCAGCTCCACCAGCAGCGGCATCTTGCCCAGCGCATGGGTGGCGCACGACAGGCAGGGGTCGAAGGCGCGAATCGCCACCTCGATATGGTTGAGCAGCCCCTCGGTAATGTCGTGGCCGTCCAGATACTGGCGCGCCACGGTGCGGATGGCTTCATTCATCGCCTGATTGTTATGGGTGGTGGAGACGATAAGATTGCACATCGCCACCAGGTCGTTGTCATCCACCTGATAATGATGGATCAGCGTGCCGCGCGGCGCTTCGATGACGCCGATGCCTTCGTGCCGGTGCTCGCCCTGCACCCGCATTTCGCCGCTGAGGATGTCCGGGTCGTTGAGCAGGTCGCGGATGGTTTCCGCTGCGTGCAGCAATTCGATCATGCGCGCCCAATGGTAGGCGAGCGGCGCGTGGCTGGGACCGATCGAGTAATCGACGAACTCGCGCCGTGCCAGTTCTGCCAGCGGCGTTGGGATGAAATCGCAGTTCTGCACCCGCGATAGCGGGCCGACGCGATACCAGCCGTGCTGGTTGCCTAACGACTTCAGATAGGGGAATTTCATGTAGGTCCACGGTTTGACCTCTTCCTCGATCAGGGTTTCGTAATCCCGGTAATCCACGCCGTCGAACAGGATGCCGCCGCCTGCATCGCGCACGCGCAGGCTGCCGTGATACAGGTCGAGCGCACCGGCATCATTCGTCAAGGACATCATGCTCGAAGGGAAGGCGCCGAAACTGTCGTAGAACTCAGGGTGCTGCTGGTGCAGCGCCTGCACCATGTGCACCGAATCGCGGCCCCATTCCATGATCTGGTCCATATTCTCCAGCAGCGTTTCGCGTTCGGCCTTGCTTACCAGCTTGTTGACCCCGCCGGGAACCGCGCCGGTGCCGTGGATGCGCTTGCCGGTAGTGATGCGGATGATTTCCTGGCCGAATTTGCGCAGCAGGATGCCGCGTTGTGCCGCATCCGGATAATGCTGGGCGACACCGATGATGTTGCGGCGGCTGACCTCGCTGTCGAAGCCGAACAGCAAGTCGGGCGAGCTGAGAAAATACAGGTGCAATGCATGCGATTGCAGTATCTGTCCGTAATGCATCAGGCGGCGGATTTTCTCGGCGGTCGGGGTGATCTGGCTGGCGCCGACGATGCTGTCGAGCGCCTTGGATGCCGCCAGATTGTGGCTGACCGGGCAGATGCCGCACAGCCGCTGCACCATCAGCGGCACTTCCCAGTAGGGACGGCCCTGCACGAATTTTTCGAAGCCGCGGAACTCGACGATGTGCAGGCGTACCTGCTGTACCTGATTGGCGTCATCGAGCAGGATGGTGACCTTGCCGTGGCCCTCCACCCGTGACAGCGGGTCGATGGCGATGCGGCGCAATTTTTCCGGCTGGGCGGCAGTTTCAAGATTCATGGTCGGCTTCAATCATAATGGATCAGCGCGTAATCCAGGCTGGGTTCGCGCCCGGCCAGCACATCGCTCAGCACCTGCCAGATGGCATCGGCGGAAGGCGGACAGCCTGGAATGGAATAATCGATCTTCACCACTTCATGCAGCGGATAGACCTTGTCGAGCAATAACGGCAGCTCGGGGTCATCCGGGATGATGCCGCCAGCCAGATTGCGGCGTTGCAGATAGACCTCGTTGAACAAGTCCTGCAGCGGGATATGATTGCGCTGGGCGGGCAGGCCGCCGTTGATCGCGCAGGCGCCGACGGCTATCAGGATGGTGCACTGCGCGCGGAATTCGCGCAACACATGCACGTTCTCGGCATTGCACACGCCGCCCTCGATCAGACCGATGTCGCACACGCCGCAATGCTTGATGTCGGTCAGCGGCGAGCGGTCGAAATCGACATGCTCGATCAGCTGCAGAAAGCGCTCGTCGATATCCAGAAACGACATGTGGCAGCCGAAGCAGCCGGCTAGCGAGGTGGTGGCAATGCGTAGCCTGGGTGTGATTGCGGCGCTCATCTCAATCCTCCTTGCGCTGCGGCGTTATTGCGCTGATCGGCTCGAGGTCGTAGGTGCGCTGGCCGATGGGCACCTTGAATCCCTGGCGCTTGGGCAGGATCGCGCCCACCGGGCAGACGTGCGCTGCCATATCCGCGCCGGAAAAGTCGGTATCGGCCAGCAGCCCCGATTTTGCATTGACGATGAGTCGGGTGTGGATGCCGCGACCGGACAGGTCGAACACGTTTTTGCCATCCACATCACGGCTGGCGCGCACGCACAGCGAACACAGGATGCAGCGGTTGAAATCCAGCAGGTAATCGGGGTGCGACGCATCGATGGGGCGGGTGGGGAAGAATTGTTCGTAGTGCTGCGACAGCATGTTGAGGTCGTATGCCGTGGCCTGCAGCCGGCAGTCGCCGCTCTTCTCGCACGACGGGCAGAAGTGGTTGCCCTCGACGAACAGCATCTGTACCAGCGCGAGTCGTTCCGCTTCGATCTCCGGCGTGGCGCTTTTCACGCTCATGCCGTCCTGCGCCAGCGTAGTGCAGGAGGCGATGGTGCGGCCGTTGACCTTGACCGAACACACCTTGCATGAGCCGTGCGGCTTCAGCTCCGGGTGATAGCACAGATAGGGAATGTAATGCCCGGCAGCGGTTGCGGCTTGGATCAGGGTCTGGCCGGGGGTGAAGGGCACGCTGTGGCCGTCCAGCGTAAAACTGTGTTCAGACATCTTCATCCTCCAGATGTGCGGCGGCATCGTCTCTATGGGTCAGCTGGCGGGCCGCTGCCAGTGCGCTGTCGAGGCTGAAGGCTGGCAAAAAATCCTGATGCAGCATGCGCGCATCGTAGGCCGGGCGGAATTTGGCGATGGTGTCGAGCACCGGGTTGCATGCCGAATGGCCGAGGCCGCAGTGGCTCAGCGCGCGCAAGTCGAGATTGAGCTTTTCGATTTCGGCAAAGTCATAGGACGAACCGTGACCGCGTTGCAGCTTGTCCATCAGATTGGCCAGCAGCGAGGTGCCGACCCGGCACGGGGTGCAGAAGCCGCAGCTCTCGTGAGCGAAGAAATGCACGAAATTGCGCGCCACTTCGAACATGTCGCGCTCGCGGTTGAACACCATGAATGCGCCTGCAGTGGGAATGTCCTCGAAAGCGATCCTGCGCTCGAATTCCCCGGGTGCGACACAGACCCCGGCAGCGCCGCTGATCTGCACCGCCTGCACGTCGCTGGCGCCACAGTCGGCGAGTATCTGCGCGACCGTGACGCCGAACGGGTATTCGTAAATGCCGGGGCGGGCGCAGTCGCCACTCACACTGATAAGCTTGGTGCCGGCGGATTCACGGGTGCCGATGGCGGCATGCCAGTCGCCGCCGTGCAGTGCGATCAGGCAGCAGACGGCGAAGGTTTCCACATTGTTGACCACGGTGGGCTGGTCGAGATAGCCGTGGGTGACCGGGAACGGCGGGCGGTTGCGCGGCGTGGCGCGCTTGCCTTCCAGCGATTCGATCAATGCCGATTCCTCGCCGCAGATATAGGCGCCGGCGCCGACGTGAATTTCGATATCGAAATCGAAGCCGGTATGACCGAGTATGCTCTTGCCGAGCAAGCCTTGTTCGCGTCGTCTTGCCAGCACGGATTGCAGCTGCGGCAGCAGATAGCGGTACTCGCCGCGCAGGTAGAGCAAGCCGCGCTGCGCGCCGATAACGTAGGCGCACAGGGTCATGCCCTCGAATACCTGATCGGCGTAGCCGTTGAGCAGCACGCGGTCCTTGAAGGTGCCGGGCTCGCCTTCGTCAGCGTTGCATACCACGTAGTGTGCCTGACCCGGCGCATCGTGGCATATTTCCCATTTGAGCCCGGTTTTGAAACCTGCGCCGCCGCGACCGCGCAGATTGGCGCGCTTGATCTGCTCCAGCAACTGGTCGCGGCCACTGGCGATGGCAGCGTGGAGTGCGGCACCGGGCGCAAAGCGGTGTTGCAGCAGAATGTCGCTGCGGCGGATGTTGTCAGCAGTGTGAAACCATTCCTGTGGCCAGTTCTCCAGCGGCTGGCGTTGCCGGATCAGCTCGCACATCTGGTCGATGCGCGCGGCGGTCAACCGGGTGATCGCGAAGTTGTTGACCAGCAGCGCAGGGCCCTGATCGGAAAGACCGGTGCACGAAGTGGTGTCGACATAAATCAGCCCGTCGGCAGAGACCTGGCCCGGCGCGATACCGAAGTGCCCGGTCATGCGCTGCAGCAAGGTCAGGCTGCCCAGCATCTGGTCGGTGATGTTGTTGCTGAACAGGACGCGATACTGGCCGTGCGGTTCGGTGTAGAGAAAACTGTAGAAACCGGCGACCGACTCTATCCTGGTGCGCGGCAGTTGCAATTCATGTTGCAGGCAGTCGATGGCTTGCGGCGAGATCCAGCCTTGCTGTTCCTGCACCTCGCGCAGCATCTGCAGCACATAGTCCGGATCGTTTCGGTATCGGGCGGCAATCGCGTGTATCTGTTGCTCGAATTGCGTCTGCGGGTTGGTCATGATCATTCCGTATCCCGGAAAACCGACATGATGAAAGCGTGCTATGTTCGCCGCTGCAAGTCAAGCACTATTGTGCTGCGCACCCGCCTGACTATTTGTTACCGCCCAGCAATGAACCCAGTACACCGCGGATGATACGGCGGCCGACTTCCGAGCCGATGGCGCGCGCTGCACTTTTGGTCATGGCTTCCAGCGCATTTTCGCGACGGCGTGCGGTGCCCGGCTGGCCGCTGTTGCCGAGTATGTCATCCAGCCAGCCGCTGCTGCTTGCCGGCTGCTGTTGTGTATCTGCGGGTGCTGCCGCCGTGCTGACGCTGGCGCGCTGTTTGAGTTTTTCGTAGGCCGAGTCGCGGTCGATCTGCTGTTCGTAATGGCCGGCCAGCAGTGACTGGCTGATGATGGCCTGGCGTTGTTCCGGGCTGATCGGGCCGATTTGCGCAGTGGGCGGCAGGATCAATGCGCGCTCGACGATGCCGGGACGGCCTTTTTCATCGAGGCAGGATACCAGCGCCTCACCTACGCCCAGCTCGGTGATGACGGCGGCTTCGTCCAGCGCCGGATTGTCGCGCATGGTGTCGGCAGCGGCCCTGACCGCTTTCTGGTCGCGCGGGCTGAAGGCACGCAAGGCATGCTGGATGCGGTTGCCGAGCTGGGAGAGCACCTTGTCGGGCACGTCGGCGGGGTTCTGGGTGACGAAATACACGCCGACGCCCTTGGAGCGGATCAGGCGCACCACCTGTTCGATCTTGTCCACCAGCGCGGCGGGCGCATCATTGAACAGCAGATGAGCTTCATCGAAGAAGAATACCAGCTTGGGTTTGTCCAGATCGCCCGTTTCCGGCAGGTTTTCGTACAGCTCCGACAGCAGCCACAGCAGCAGCGTGGCGTAAACTTTCGGCGACTGCATCAGGTCGTCGGCCGCCAGAATGTTGATCATGCCACGGCCCTGCGCATCAGTCTGGATCAGGTCATCGACATTGAGCATGGGCTCGCCGAAGATATGCTCTCCGCCCTGGCTTTCCAGTGCCAGCAGCCCGCGCTGGATCGCGCCGATGCTGGCGGCGGAGACATTGCCGTATTCCGTCGTGAAATCTTTGGCGCTGTCGCCGACGTATTGCAGCATGGCGCGCAGATCCTTGAGGTCGAGCAGCAGCAGACCGTGATCGTCGGCGATCTTGAATACCAGATTGAGCACGCCGGCCTGGGTGTCGTTGAGGTTGAGCATGCGCCCCAGCAGCAGCGGCCCCATGTCGGAAATGGTCGCACGCATCGGGTGGCCCTGTTTGCCGAAGGCATCCCAGAACGTCACCGGCCAGGCGCTGTACGCGAAATCCGTCAGCGCCAGTTGCGCCACCCGCGCCGCGACTTTGGGATTGTTGCCGCCTGCCACGGCCAGCCCCGACAGATCGCCCTTGATGTCGGACATGAACACCGGCACGCCCCGCCGCGAGAACTGCTCGGCGAGCACCTGCAACGATACCGTTTTGCCGGTGCCGGTCGCGCCGGTGATCAGGCCGTGGCGGTTGGCCATCTGCGGTAACAGGTAAATGGGATGCTGCGCCTGGGCGATGTGGATGGGATCGGTCATGGTGGCGATGATTTCGTCGATGGCTTGCTAAAAATATAGTTTACAATCTTTTCAGCGACTGCGCGCAGCTTGACGATATGCATAGGGCGCGAGTATAATACCTGATAAATTTAGTCGGGTATTCAATTTCCAGGAGTATTACAAATGAGCGTACAAGATACCATTCGCGAGCAGGTTACCGGTCACAAAGTCGTGCTGTACATGAAAGGCACTCCGCAGTTCCCGCAGTGCGGCTTTTCCGCCAACGCAGTGCAGATTCTGAAAGCATCCGGCGTCACCGACCTGTTCACCGTGAACGTGCTGGCAGAGCCTGAAATTCGCCAGGGCATCAAGGATTACGCCAACTGGCCTACCATCCCCCAGCTCTACATCAACGGCGAATTCGTCGGCGGCTCCGATATCATGAAAGAAATGTTCCAGAGCGGCGAACTGCAAAAGCTGGTTGCCGCGTGATCTGCAAGCCGGGCCGCAATTGTTAGCGGCTCTGGCTTAAAAAACAGCTGCTGGATTGTTCAAAAAAGCCCTTGCCGGTCTGTGACTGGCAAGGGCTTTTTTGCGCCGGGTTGCATTGGAGTTCATAATTAAGAGGCTGGCGTTCAGTAAAGGCTGCTATCGACCCGGAGCGGACGTAAGCCGACCGTGAGTCAAGCTTTCAGTTTTGATAAGGTTATATTCATTGCTCAATGAACGCCAGCCAACTTGGCAGACTGTATTCTCATTCCGTTGAATATGGCTTCTGCCATATCCATGGGAAAGTTATCCGGCAACAAGTTGCCCACTTCGCCAATCACGGATTCCGTGGACTTAACAACTTCCTCAATCAATTGCTCTGCCGCCGCAGCGCCGAGCCCGACTTGCCGCGCATGACTAATCCAGTGCCGTCGCTGAATTTGCTTAATCAGGTAGTTATTGGTACTTCCCTTCACCGCCATGGCAAGTTTGGCTTTAGATGGGGGAATTTGATTTTTCCCTGTTCCAATGACGGGATGGGCAGAAAGCACGTCATAGATCGGCGTGGCGCGGTAGCTGCCACCGGGGAGGTGGGCGATACTGAAGTTCTTGGCGTGACCATCGATGGCAGCCAGCACCCAAAAAATGATCTGGGTTTTGAAGAAGTTATTCCGGTCCCGCCCAGCATCGTCCGACCCGAGAAGCAATCCCATGATTTGAGTAATTCCCGGGCCGCCGTCTGACTGATATTTATGCAGTGGCGACGTAGCCGTTGCCTGGCACATATCTTCCTGGGGCAGGCGGATGATCCAGCTTCCATCGCTTGATGGAGTGCGGTCGAATCGCTCGACGACGAGGACTTTCTGGTCCTCGAAATACTCGACTTCACACCGCGCAATGGGAATTCCGTAGGCCTCCATGATTTTTGAGCACATCCATTCGTTCTCCACCGAGGTACGCATATCGGCCTGCATATGGCCGACCAAGCCCAATGGCAGTTTGAAGATGTGCGTTGTCGGGGTACTTCCATGGGGCAGAAGCCATAGCCCTTCGTGACGCAATAGGGCGGTTTTCTCCTGCGCCCCCGCGATGGAGAGTCTCAGGTCCTCGTCGTGATCATGTTGCCCCAGTGCTTGAGCCGATGTGGTGTTGCGTAGTCGTTGAGCGATCTCCGCGGTATTCAGCTTCCCCCCGTTGATTTCATACAGGTCCGACGGCGCCTCATCTTCGGGGAGGAGTTGTATTGCACCCACGCAGTCTCGGCCCAGCTTTGCCAGCAGTCGAAAAGGATCAATGCCGCCAGCCTGGTGACGTTGCGCCAGACGACGGCGAATGGCATCGTTGTCGGGCAGCATGTTGTCGAAATAGTCAGTGACGACCTGCCCTTGGTAGGGTGCATTTCCCGGCAGGAATGGAAGTGATAAGGACAAGGGGCGGGACTGTTCGTCCGTAAGCCATTCATCGAAGTAACCAAGGCGTTCGCCGTGTCGAGTCGTTTCCCAGGTGCCAACAGGGATGCCGTTCATCCAGATGTTCAGCCTTTGTATCTTTGCACGGCGGCTCATGGTTACCAACGTTCTTTCTTTTTTGTCGGGGCAACAATACGGCTCACTTTGGCAACGTCCGATGATGGCTTTGTCTTCCCGATCGCTACGGCGTGGGCTGTCTTGCCGATCTTCCGGGCCATGGCCTTGCCCTTGGAGGAGGGTTTACTCGTGGCCTTGACGGAAGGTGTAGCACCCATGCTGGCAGCGGGAGAAGTTTTTTCCAGTGAAATTTCAACATCCAGCATACGCAGCACCATGAACAGCCTCTCAAGCGTCGCTGCTGCCGGACTGGCCTCAAAGTACGCGTAACTTTGCTGAGTGATTCCCAGCTTTTCAGCCATGGCTGCCTGAGTCAGTCCTTTTTCCTTGCGAAACCCCTTGAGAACCAGAGGGAGCTGGCTGAGAGTCTTGATGGAGTAAATCATTTTTGCCTCCGTTCATGAGTCCTGTAGCAATATAAACCCAGGGCTGTAAATATAATTAACAGCCTTCTGTCTGTATATTACATTTACAAATGGAGGTATGTAAATAGAATTAACAACTCATAATCTGTATTTCTTTTTTGTTACAGACCCATCGCTCCCTTTTCGTTCATCTGCCCTGCGAAGCCGCCCATAGCCTACGGCCGCCAGGTAATTTATTCGATCATTCAGGGTGTATCAAGCTGATGAGCGCTTTGGCCGACTTCGAGACAGTCCAACGCGAACTTCCGTTTATGGCACTTCCGAGCCATACAGCTTGGTCTTTGATGCGGTTGTTAAAGATATCCCACCCATGAAACTTTAATGTTTCAGGGTGGGTATGGAGTGTGCTGAAAACTATTATCCGTTTAAGCGCTTGGCAATATGCGCCAGCGCTTCCTCCACCTGATCTATCAGAATCAGACACACGTCGCCGGGCTGCACGCGCGAGAGTGCGAGGTCGATGGCGTTGAATTCGCCGTTGATTTCGCTGACCTGTTTGGCACGGCTGGCGTTGACCAGGCCCTCGTGCAATAGTGCCAGTACTTCGCCGTCGGCGCGTCCGCGCTGGCATTGGTCCTGGTACAGCACCACTTCATCGAACGCGTTGCCGAGGATCTGGGTTTGCTGGCGGATATCTTCGTCGCGGCGGTCGCCGGCGCCGCTGATGACGACGTGGCGGCGTTGTGCGGGCATGCGGTCGATGGCGGCGACCAGCGCGAGGATGGCGTCCGGATTATGACCATAATCGGCGATCAGGGTGGCGCCTCGGTAGTCGAAGACGTTGAAACGTCCGGGCGCAGTCTGCGCGTCGTTGATAAAGTCCTGCAAGCCCCGGCGGATGATGTCCCAGCTCAGTCCCAATCCCCATGCTGCACCGATTGCGGCCATCGCGTTGTCGATCTGGAAACCGATGCTGCCGTTGCGGGTGAGCGGGATGTCGGCCAACGCGATACGCTGCTCGAACTCGCCTTCGCGGGCGACGATGTGCCCCTTCTCGGTGAAAATGACGCGGAGGCCGCGCGCGCAGTGGGTGGAAATGACGGAATTCTGGCGGTCCTGAGCAAAAAAGGTGACGCTGCCGGGGCAGGCGCTGGCCATCTTAACCACCGTCGGGTCGGCGGCATTGAGCACTGCGACACCGTTCGGGGCGACGTTTTCAACGATGACGCGCTTGACCACGGCGAGCTCTTCGGTGGTGTTGATGTAATTCAGGCCGAGGTGGTCGCCGATGCCGATATTGGTGACGATGGCCACATTGCAGCGGTCAAACGCCAGACCTTCGCGCAATACGCCGCCGCGGGCGGTTTCCAGTACGGCGGCGTCGACTTCGGGATGTGACAACACGCTGCGCGCGCTTTTCGGGCCGCTGCAATCGCCGGTGTCGATGCGCTGTTTTTCGATATAGACGCCATCGGAGTTGGTCATGCCGACGCGCAGGCCGCTGCGGGTGAGCAGGTGCGCGGTGAGGCGTACCGTGGTGGTCTTGCCGTTGGTGCCGGCTACGGCAACCACGGGGATGCGGCCGTCTTCGCCTTCTGCGAACATCATGTCGATCACCGCTGCGCCGACATTGCGCGGCTTGCCGAATGACGGCGCCAGGTGCATGCGCAGACCGGGCGCGGCATTGACTTCAACCACGCCCCCGCCCTGTTCCTCGAGTGGCTGGTGTACGCTGTTGCACAGCACATCGACGCCGCAGATGTCCAGCCCGATCATTTGTGCCGCATCGATGGCGCGCGCGGCCAGTTCGGGGTGAACGTCGTCGGTCACATCGGTAGCGGTGCCGCCTGTGCTCAGGTTGGCATTGTTGCGCAGCACTACGCGCGCGCCAACAGCAGGGACGCTATCGGCAGTGTAGCCTTGCTTGGCCAGCGTGGCGAGGGCGATGTCGTCGAGGCGGATCTTGCTTAGCGATGTGGCGTGGCCTTCGCCGCGGCGGCTATCGCTATTCACGATCTCGACCAGCTGGCGGATGCTGAGCACGCCATCGCCGAATACGTGCGGCGGATCACGGCGGGCGGCGGCGACCAGCGTATTGCCGACGACCAGCATGCGGAAATCATGACCGGTGATATAACGTTCGACGATGACCGGTGAGCTGATCCTGGCCGCAGCATGATAGGCCGCGATGACCTGGTCGCGGGTTTCCAGATTGATGCCGACGCCCTTGCCCTGATTGCCGAATTGGGGTTTGACCGCTACTGTGCTGTCGATTTCGCGTGCGGCTGCCCAGGCATCTTCGGCGTTGGTAACCGGGCGGCCGAATGGCACAGGGACGCCAGC